>CAYGMW010000021.1:0-20317 GCA_964350975.1 uncultured Acidimicrobiales bacterium
ATCGACGCGGGCGCGGCACACCTGTGGTTCTTGAACCCCGACGGCAGCGCCCACGACGGTGCTCTGCTTTCTGCCACCTCGGGTTCGCTGCCAGTCGTGCCCCAAGCGGGCGACGGCTTCGGCTCATCGGTGTCGATCATGGCCGACGTCAACCTCGACGGAGTTGTCGATCTCGTCATCGGCAGCCCCGGCCGCGACGATGGGCCGCCAGACGCTGGAGCGTTGTCGATCGTGTCCGTCACCACCGCTGGGGTCGTCACCGGCCAGAACGTCATGTCGCTCGCAACAGGAGGCCTCGGCCCGGTGATCACTGCGGGCGATGGCTTTGGTTCGTCGGTTGCGCCACTTGGCGACCTCAACGGCGATGGTTCGCTCGACGTGGTCGTTGGCGCAGTAGGCGTCGACGACGGTGGCCCCGACCGAGGTGCGGTGTTCATCGTCAGCCTGGTCCCCCAGGTCGACACCGACGGCGACGGGATCTACGACGCCATCGAAGACGCCGACACCGACGGCGATGACGACCCTTCCACCAACCCAGGTCCTGACACCGACGGCGACGGTACCGCCAACTATCTCGACGCCGACGACGACAACGACGGCCGGGCCACTGCAATCGAAAACGCCGACCCCAACGGCGATGGCTTGGTCGCTGACGCTCGAGACACCGACCGCGACGGCCAGCCCGACTATCTCGACCCGGCCACGGTGCCGTCATCGGCGCTCGTCTCGACCGAAGCAAAGATCTCCAACACCAGCGGTGGCCTCATTGGACCGGTGGCCAGCATCGCCGAGTTCGGCTCGGCCATGGCCGCGCTGGGCGACATCAACAACGACGGTGTGCTCGACATCGCCGTCGGCGCTCCGGTCGTGGGCGCGGGCGAGGTTCGGGTGTTGTTGCTCAACTCCGACGGTTCGGTCGGGAGCGAGTTCATTTTCGACTCCACCCACCCGGCCCTGTTCGGACTGATCGAACCAGGCGACCAATTCGGCGCGGCCGTGGCATCGATGGGCGACCTCGACGGCGATGGCGTCATGGACCTGATCGTTGGCGCGCCAGGCGACTATGACGGAGGTCCCAACCGAGGTGCGATCTACGTCCTGTGGATGAACCAAGGCGGCTCGCTGCGGGCCGCCTCCAAGATCAGCGACCTCGTTGGTGGACTCACGTGGGCTCTCACCGACAACGACGCCTTCGGGACCAGCGTCGCCGCCCTCGGCGACCTGGACGGCGACGGCCATCGCGAGATTGCGGTCGGCACCCCGGCCGACAGCGCTGGTGGCCCGGGCCGAGGCTCGGTCACCGTCTTGTTCATGAACGCGGACGGCACCGTGCGGTCCGAGCAACGCATCAGCGACATCGACGGTGGTTTCAGTGCCGGGCTGGCCAACGATGACGGCTTCGGCTCGGCAGTCTCGGGCATTGGCGACATCGACGCCGACGGGGTGAGCGACCTCGTGGTCACCGCTCCCGGTGACGACACATTCGGGACCGACCAAGGCGCCTTTTATGTCGTTCGCCTGAACGCGAATGGCACCGTGAAGGACACTGCCCACCTTCCCAACGGCACCGCTGGTTTCGTGGTGCCAGTCGCCGACGGGCTCAACGTCGGAGGGTCCGTGGCCGGTATCGGCGACTTCGACCGGGACGGCGTCGCCGACCTAGCAATTGGTTGGGGTTCGGCCGACATCGGTGGCACCGACCGAGGAGCAGTCTTTGTGGTGCTGCTCAACTCAGACGGCACCGCCCGTGAAGTCGGCGAACTCAGCGACCTCGTCGGCAACGTCACAGGGCCACTCGACGATGGTGACCGGTTCGGATCGTCGATCGCAGGCATTGGCGACTTCGATGGCAATGGTTCGATCGACCTGCTCGTCGGTGCGGCCGGCGACGACGACGGGGCCACCGACAGCGGAGCCGTGTACGTGCTCAACACGGCAACCCTCGTCGGTGCCGACCGCGACTTCGACGGCATTCGCGACATCTTTGAACTCCCCCTCGATCTCGATGGCGACGGTCTCAACAACGTCGACGACCCCGATGACGACGGTGACGGCTTCCCAACCATCACCGAAAACGCCGACCCTGACTTCGACGGCGACCCGGCAGATGCCGTCGACACTGACGGCGACAGCACCCCTGACTATCTGGACAATGAAGGCTTCCCGTGTGCCGATGGACAGTCGGAAATTCCGGTCATCCAATGCCGGGCCCTGCTCGACTTCTACAACCAGACCAACGGACCGTCCTGGGGCCTCGACACCGGCTGGCTGAACGACTCGACACCGTCGACGTGGCTGGGCGTCACCGTCAGCGGCGGCCAGGTCACCGGCCTCAGCCTGCCCGGCAACAACTTGACCGGGACACTTCCAACCACCATCGGCGCCCTTGGTTCGCTCGACACCTTGACCCTCACCAACAACGCGATTGGTGGAACCATCCCCACGACCATCGGCAGCCTGACTTCGCTTGAGACATTGCGTCTGGGCACGAACAATCTGACCGGCACCATCCCGAGCCAGATCGGCAACCTGGTCAATCTTCAAGTCTTGCGTCTGGCCGAGAACTCGCTCACCGGAGCAATCCCTACGTCGGTCGGCAACCTGGTCGCCCTTGACACCTTCGACGCCTCCCTCAACGCCTTGAACGGCACCGTGCCGACCGAACTCGGCCTCCTGACGACCCTGCAGGAGCTGAGGCTCAACACCAACCAGTTCACCGGACCATTGCCCATCGAACTGGGCGACATGGTGGGCCTGGTCACCCTCGACCTCAACGACAACCAGTTCGTCGGCGAGATCCCTGCCGAGTTGGCCAATCTGACCTCGGCCACCTTGGTGCACCTCCACAACAACCGCTTCCACGGAGTCGTGCCTGCCGCCCTCTCAGCGATCGCCGCTCCAGCCGACCTGCTCGTCGAGTCGGCGCTGTGTTTGGTGCCAGGCGATGAGGTCCTCTGGGCCGAACTCGACGCCAACGACGTCGGCTGGCAATCGGGCTGTGTCGACACCGACGCCGACGGCGTGCCGGACTACTTCGAAGATCACAACATCGACCTCGACTTCGACCCATCTACCTCGCCGGGCCCCGACACCGACGGCGACACCACTGCCGATTACCTCGACATCGACGACGATGGCGACTCGATCAACACCACCTTCGAACGCCCCGACACCAACGGCGACCTCAACCCAGACGACAGCCTCGACACCGACGCTGACTCCACTGCGGACTATGTCGACGCCGACGACGACAACGACGGCCTCGCGACGGGCATCGAAGCCCCAGATCCCATCGGCGATCGTTACCCGACTGACGGCCTCGACACCGACAGCGACGGCCTGATCAACGCCCACGACTCCGACGACGACAACGATGCCTTGCCGACCGCGGCCGAGGGCGCCGACCCCAACGGCGACTTCCTGAGCCTCGACGCGCTCGACGACGACTTCAACGGCACGCCCAACTATCTCGATGCCACCCGGGTCGTGGTACCGACGACCTTCACGATCAAGGACACCCGAATCATCAGCGTCGATGCTGGCAACCTCGGCCCCGACCTGTCAGATGGCGACGCATTCGGTACCGGGCTCGTGGCCATTGGCGACATCGACGGCAATGGCGTGACAGATCTCGCGGTTGGGGCCCCAGGCGACGACGACGGCGGTCCAGGGTTTGGCGCCGTCCACATCTTGTTCCTCGACGTGGACGGGTCGGTGCTGTCGCAGACGCGTCTGTCGAGCTCGACGATGCCTCCAGCCATGGCCGCCGACCTCGTTGGTCGATTCGGCACCTCGGTCACCGCTATGGGTGACATGAACGGCGACACCATCCCGGACATCGCGGTAGGCGAACCCGGAGCCGACCGCGTGTGGTTCCTGTACCTGGCTCGCGACGGATCGATCGCCAGTTATGGGGGTGTCCTCGGCCAGCTGTCGTCGGAGCTGCCTCCAGGTTGGGACGGACAGTTGGACTTCGGCGCGTCGTTAACTTCGCCTGGCGACATCGATGGTGACGGATCACGCGACCTGTACACCAGCCTGCCGCGCTTCGGAACGCCAACAGAAGCCGAGATCGGCGGCGTCAGCTCGGCCGCACTGCTCATCGCCGGATCGGGAATTGGAACCCAGACCCTGATCTATGACGGCGCACCCAACTTCTCCGTGGGGCTCACGAGCGGCGACCAACTGTCGCGGGTTCACACTGTTGGCGACATTGATGCCAACGGCGTGAACGACATCGTCGTCGCTGCGCCCGCAGCCAACGGATCCGCGGGTCGGGTGTGGCTACTCCTGCTCGACGACACCTTCACCATCATTGGCCTCGCTGAACTCACCGGAACCGCCGAGCTCAGCCCGGTAGTGGGTGACGAGGCCGGCTTTGGTGGCGCACCACTCGGGGACTTCAACGGCGACGGCATCAACGACTTCGCCCTCGTCAGCCCCGGAAACGACACCGGAACCGCCGATGGTGGCTCGGTGACGCTGTGGCGCCCAGGGGCCCTCGGCTCGTTCACCGTCGACGCCCTCGACGCGTCATCGCGTCGCCTGTCCTCGGTCATCAGCCCCGGCGACCGGATCTCTACTGTCACGAGCCTGGGCGACCTCAACGGCGACGGTGTTGGCGACATCGCCATCGGCCTTCCTGGCTACGACGACGCCGGGACCGAACGGGGCGCAGTGGTGATCGTGTTCCTCGACGCCGACACCGACAACGATGGGGTCAAAGACAGCGACGAGGACGACAACGCCGACCTTGACAACAACCCAGCCACGAACCCGGGCCCCGACAGCGACACCGACGGCACGCCCGACTACCTCGACGCCGACAGCGCACCGTTTGTCGGATGCGCCTACCAGGGCCAGATAGCGGCCACCGACTGCGAAGCCCTCCTCAGCTTGTACACCTCGGCCTCAGGTCTGTCGTGGACCAACAACACCGGCTGGGGCACCAGCGGCCTGCCATGCACCTGGTTTGGTGTCACCTGTGCAGCCGACCGGGTGTCGGGCGTGGACCTCACCTCGAACAACGTCTCTGGCATCTTGCCCGCGGCCTTGTCGTCCTTGTCGGCCCTCACCGTCTTGCGGGTCGATGACAACAATCTCGTTGGAAGCGTGCCGTCATGGCTCGGAACCATGACCGCGATCACCGAGCTGGGGCTGGCCAACAACGGTTTCACCGGGCAAGTCCCCGACAACATCGTCAATGTGCCTGGGTCGACGTACTTTGCCCTCACCGGAAACGAGTGCATCTGGACGGTCAACCCAGCAGTCCAGTCAACCCTCAATGGCCGCGACCCCCTCTGGCAGTCGGGATGCAACGGCGACCTTGACGGCGACAGCATCCGTGACACTGACGACGGCTTCACCGACCCCGACGGCGACGGCCTGCCGAACTATCTCGACCCCGACTCCGACGGCGATGGCATCGCAGACCTCGTCGAGGCCGGACCTGCTGGCACCACCGCCGACACCGACGCCGACGCGATTCCTGACCACCTCGACACCGACGCCGACAATGACGGCATCGTCGACGCCATCGAAACCGCGCTCGACCGCGACGGCGACGGAATCGGTAACTGGCGCGACACCGATAGCGACGGCGACGGCATCCCGGACGCGACCGAGGGCAACAACGACCCCGACAACGACGGCATCGCGAACTACCTCGACGCCGACGACGACGGCGACGGCATCCCGGACAACATCGACGGCACTGCCGACATCGACAACGACGGCGCACCGAACTACCTCGACACCGACAGCGACGGTGACGGGCTCACCGATGTCGTCGAAGTCGGCAGCAACCCGACGAACCCGCCCGACACGGACAACGACGGCACCGACGACTTCGTCGACACCGACTCCGATGGCGACACGATCCCCGATGCGCTCGAAGCGGCGGCAACGTTGGGCGGTGCGGCAATCCAGGTGAACACCGACGGCGACAGCCTGCCGGACTGGCGTGACACCGACAGCGACAACGACGGCATCAGCGATCTCATCGAGGCCGGTCCCGTCGGCTCGTCGCCTCGAGACAGCGACCGCGATGGCACACCCAACTATCGCGACATCGACGACGACAACGACACCTTGCCAACCAGCCTCGAACTACCGAGCACCCGCGATAACGACGGTGACGGCCTGGCGAACTATCTCGACGACGACGACGACAATGACAATGTGCCAACTCGCGACGAGCTGCCCACCAGCCGCGACGAAGACAACGACGGCACCCCTGACTACCTCGACCCCACCAACGACCAGCAGCCGCCCGTGCCAGGCGATCCGCCCACAACTCCTCCCCCCGTCACGACGCCCGGCGCCACAACGACGGTGCCTGGGCTGCCCACGACAACGTCTCCCGGCACGGGTGCCGTCACCACGACGGTCCCGGGTGGACTCGGCCGCTCCGACGACGTCTCATTGCCCACCACGCCGTTGGAGGACCTCATCGACCCGGGCGACACCGACGGGGCAACCATCACCGACGAGCCAAGCAACACCCGCGGTAACTCCGGTACCAGATCCGGCGCATTGGACGACACGGTGCGCGCCATTCGCGGCGTTGCTCTGCTCATCGACGTGCTCGACAACGACCCCATCGCGTTGACCGGTGGAACCATTGTCTCGGTCACCCAGCCAGCCATCGGCCGGGTCGAAGTCGGTGCCGACGGCACCCTCACCTACTGGCCTCCGGCCGACTATGTCGGTCCGGTGTCGTTCAGCTACACCGTCGTTGACGCCAACGGCGACGAGGCCATCGCCATGGTCTGGATCGATGTCCGGCTTCCACCGTTGTCGGCCCAAGCCGAATCGCTCGCAACCATCACCCAGGCCGAAACCGCGCCGGTGGCAGCAACGACGCCTCCAACCATCGAACTGAGCACCGTGTTCTTGGCGCTCCTGCAGACCGTGAGCGACGTCGAAGTCCCCACCGGCCTGCTCGCAACGGCGGCCCTGTGGGTCATGTTGTTGGTCGCCGCCATGCGGATCTTTGCCCCAAGAAACGATGTTCGCTACCTCGACGCCTCAACCCACGAACGCATCGAACTCACCGATCGTCACGGCGTACCCGCAGGCTTCACCCTGACTGGAGACGCCGATGCCATCTGGGACACGGGCCGTCGACGGGGCCGGGGTCGGGACCGGCGAGCCCTGATCGATGTTGGACCAACCCGCGGCTGGATCCCCGATCGCTATCTCAGCCCCGACGGCTCAGCTGACGGATACCTCGATGGTCTCACCCAGGACCCGGTGTAGGACGCGCGCGGCGAAGGAGTAGAAACTGAAGCAATGGACGTTCTTCGCTGCACCGACCGCGAACGCATCGAACGCGTGCTCCGCCGCCACGAGCCCGTCCACACCTATGCCATCGCCGACCTCGATGACACCTACTTTGATCAGTCCCGATGGTGGCTCCTGACCGACCGGGGAAGCGACGCTGCGGTTGCGTTCGTCATCGACAGCTTCGACCCGCCCTTGCTGTACGCCATCGACCCCGAACACCAGCGCTACGACGAAGCCCTCTTGACCTCCATCGTGGACGACCTGCCCGACGTGATGTTTGCCAACGTGATGCCCGATGCACCGGCCTGCCTTGGCGACTACTTCTGGTTCGACGATGGCGGGCTGTACACCAAGATGGCCCAACCCGCCGGCTGGAGCCCGATGGCGACAGCCGTCGTGCCCCACGCTGATGGTCTCGTCCTGGTTCGCCTCACCCTCGACGATCTGGACGAGATCCACGATGTGTTCGAAGACACCCCCGACGGCGGCAGGCTCTTCGTCCCCGACATGCTCGCTGGCGGCGTCTACGTCGGGGTCCGAATCGATGGCGAACTGGCTGCCATTGCCGGAACCCATGTGGTCTCACCCAAGCGCCGAGTGGCTGCCCTGGGCAATATTGTCACCCGCACCGAACACCGCGGCTGTGGTCTCGCATCGCGCTGCAGCACCGAGGTGCTGCGACTTCTCGCTCCCGAAGTCGACACCGTGGGGCTCAATGTGGGCCATGACCGGACCATGGCGCGCCGCATCTACGAGCGCCTCGGGTTCGAAGCTGTGCTCGACTACCGCGAGGGCACCTTCATTCGCCGAGCGTGATCTCAGCAATGAGTTCTGGGCCCTTGTTGCGCACATTGCCCACCATGGGGTCGACCCGATGGGCGGTCAACAGCTGGTCGGGTGCGGGCCGAAGCAGGCGGGTGAGCGCGGCGACGTCGTCGAAGTCTGGGTCGAGCCACTGGTCCCAGTCGTCAGGGGCCAACAAGGCGGGCATACGGTCGTGGATAGGTTCCATGAACGTATTGGCCGCGACGGTCAGCACCGATGTCGAATACAGCATCTCGTCGGAGTCGCGAGTCGGGCCTCGCCATCGTTCCCACAAGCCCGCCATGGCCAGCATCTCGCCATCGCGGCGGTAGATGTACATCGGCTGCTTCGTGGGCTTGCCCGCAGCGTTGGTGCCGGTGACCTTCCATTCGAAAAAGCCGTCGGCCGGGACGAGGCAGCGACGTCGCGCGAGGGGACCCCTGAAGGAATTCTTGGTGGCCGCGGTCTCTGCACGCGCATTGATCATTCGGCTGCCGACCTTGGTGTCCTTGGCCCACATCGGCACGAGCCCCCAGTGGAACGCGCCGACCGTACGACGATGGTCGGCATCTGACGTGACGGCGTAGACGTCTGATGTTGGCGCCACATTGAAGTAGTCTGGCAGCGTCACCGCAGGAGGTTCGGCACCGAAATAGGCCGCGATCTCATCGGGGGGTGACGCTGAAACAAACCGTCCGCACATTGGGCCACCATAACCAAGGGGTGGGACGGAACATCCAGAACCCCACACTGGTTCGAATACTCGTTCGTTCCTGCGTTCCTTGGAGTTCTCCCGTGACCGACAACACCCCCCTGTTCAAGCGTCGTGCCGTCCAAATCGTCGCCATCACAGTGGTTGCCCTCGCCGCTGCCGGCGGCGGGCTGCTCTGGTGGCTGACCAAAGACGACGCACCCGCCGCCGTCGATGCCAGCACAGCCGCCGAGGTCGCAGCCAACGTCACCACCACAACGGCGGCCGAAGCAGCAGGTGGCGATGCCGCGCCAGCCGGCATCGAGGGAACCTGGAACGTCGACACCTCCATTGGTGAGTTCTCCTTCGAGGACGCGACCTCGTCGTTTGTTGGATTCCGAATCGATGAAACCCTCGCTGGAGGCATCGACGTCGTGGCTGTTGGCCGCACCCCCACCCTCTCGGGGTCGATCTCGATTGCCGGGACCAGCCTCGAAGCCGCCACCCTCGTCGCCAACCTGGACGACATCACCACCAACGACAGCCGGCGCGACAACGCCGCCCGCCGGGCCATGAACACCAGCGAGTTTCCCGAGGCCACCTTCGAGCTGACCTCAGCGGTCGACTTGGGAGCCGACCCCGGTAACGGCGACCTGGTCACCGTCGACGCGCTGGGCGACCTGACGATCAATGGCATCACACAACCCGTCACCGTGGCGATCACGGCCCAGCTGGTGAATGGCATCGTGATCGTCACCGGCCAGACCGACATCACCTTCGCCGACTGGGATATCGACACCCCGTCGGCCCCAATCGTGGCGTCGCTCGACGACTTCGGCATCCTGGAGATGCAGCTGTTCTTCACCCGCTGATCGGGTGGCGGCCCGGATTGGTCGCCCTACGCTCCTTGAATGGCTTCATCGAACACCAGCTCCGATCTTCGCTGCGCGGTCCAAACCGCTGCGCTCGGAGAGGCCATCGCCGGGACAGCGAACGGCGCCGACCGATGGGTACTCGTTGAGGCCCCGAATCCCTGGCCCAAGCCAGCAC
Source organism: uncultured Acidimicrobiales bacterium (assembly GCA_964350975.1). Lineage (GTDB taxonomy): Bacteria > Actinomycetota > Acidimicrobiia > Acidimicrobiales > Poriferisodalaceae > JAADHX01. The sequence continues at coordinate 9,833 of CAYGMW010000021.1, forward strand.
TCGCCCACCCCATGTTTGGTGGGTTGGTCGACCCATCGATCCTGGTGAACGCCACCACGCGCACCCTGCTCATTGGTGGCCCAAACCAAGGCCAACCGGGCTTCACTACCACCCTGGCCGACGGCGACGCGGTGCGAGTGCTGGTGTACGAACGCGACCCCGACACCGGATTCGCCGGCTTCGCGGGACGCGAACGGGTGGTCCAGGCTGGCAGCCTCGCCACTGTCTTGACCAGCATCAACCAGGGCCGTTTCGATGGCGACGCCATCAACTCGACCGATGTGCTGATCTGCACCCAAGGGTCGCATGACCGCTGCTGTGGCAGCTTCGGAATGAGGCTGTTCGCCGAGGCCTCCGAGGCACTTGGCCCCGACGTTCGGGTCTGGCGAACCAGCCACACGGGTGGTCATCGCTTTGCGCCAACGGGTATCACGTTCCCCGACGGAATGGCGTGGGCCGGACTCGACCTCGATCTGCTGTCAGCCATCACCCAACGCAGCCATGGGGGAACTACCGCCGACGGTCGCCTCGTCGCCGACTTTGCGCGGGGAAATTCGGCCATGTCATCGAAGTCGGCCCAGGTCGCCGACATCGCCGCGTTTCGACGTCATGGCTGGGCCTGGTTCGACGCGACCCGCACGTGGCAGATCGACAGTGAGAACCCGTCGATTGTCGACCTCGTCGCCCAGCTTGCTGACGGCACCGTGCACTACCGGGCTCGCACCGAACCGGGCCGAACACTGGCGGTCCCACCGTGCGGTGCACTGATGATCGAGTCCAAGAAACAGTCGACCGAAACCGCCCTCGTCGAGTTCGCCACCATCGCGAAATAGTCACCGGGCCGCGGCCCGTTGTGGCCAGCGCAGATGTGACGCACGACACGTGGTCTTGAGCTATCGTGCGCCGACCAAATCTGAGCGAGCCGGTAGGTGCATCATGGTCAACCTCACGTGGAGTCCGCGGGTCCGAAAGACACCGTTTCACGACCGAGTGATTGCCGCCGGCATCACGGATGCGTCGGTCTATAACCACATGATGATGCCGACATCGTTCGGCGATCTTCGAGCCGAGTATGACCGACTCGTCAACGGCGTGGCCATGTGGGACGTCGCGGTGGAGCGCCAGGTCGAGATCTCGGGCCCCGACGCCCACGAATGCGCCCAATATCTGACAGCGCGCGACCTGACGAACCTCCAGGTTGGGCAAGGCAAGTACGTCGCGATGTGCGATCACTCGGGCCGGATGCTGAACGACCCCATCTTGATGCGCCTGTCGGGCGACCGGTACTGGTTCTCTATCGCCGACAGCGACATGTTGTTGTGGTGCCGCGCCATCGCCGGCGAACGGGGCTTCGATGTCACGATCGTCGAACCCGACGTGTCGCCCCTCGCGGTGCAGGGCCCATTTGCTGAAAATGTCGTCGCGTCGATCTTTGGCGACGACATCCGGACCCTCAAGTATTTCTGGTTCGTCGAGACCGAGGTCAACGGCATCCCGGTGGTCGTGTGCCGCTCCGGTTGGAGCAAACAAGGCGGTTTCGAACTGTTCTTGCAGGACGGGTCCCGCGGCGGCGAATTGTGGGACCTCATCGCCGAAGCTGGCGCCACCTATGACATCGGACCTGGCGCCCCCAACCACATCGAGCGGGTCGAATCGGGCCTGTTGTCCTTCGGCGGCGACACCACACCGGACACCAACCCCTTCGAAGCAGGCATGCAACGATTCGTCCAGGTCGACATCGAACCTGACTTCATTGGCAAGGCCGCGCTGCAACGTATCGTCGCCGACGGTCCAGCCCGACTGCTGGTCGGGCTGAATCTCGAAGTCAACGTCGAGGACACGTGGCCCCTTCCCGAGCGGGTGCCGGTGTGGGTGGACGACCGCCAAGTCGGGACGATGAGCGCGGTCGTGTTTTCACCCAAGTTCGGGCGGACGATCGCGATGGCTCAGATCGCACGGGAGATCGTCGAGTCGAACACTCGGGTCGAGGTCGACGGACCGAACGGGCGGGTCGGGGCTCAGATCACGTCCCTTCCCTTTTCATAGCGCCAGGGTCAGAGGTCGAGGGCGCCCCGAAGGACCGATTGTCCCGAGTGGGTAGGGTCGCCGTCGAAGTGTTCGACCGAGACATCAACGACCGGCAATGTGGCCGGGTCGAATCCGGCTGGGAGCAGGTACTCGCCCGAATCCAACGCGGGGCCCAATGACAGTAACGATGTGGCATCGGGATTGAGCAGCCATACCTCAAAATAGCCGTCGCCAGCCGCTACGGCCGGGTCGGCCAGGTCAGGGGCGTGCACATGAACAGCCAGCTGGCCGTCAACTTCGACGAGTTCGGCCGACGCTCCTCCGCTGGGGCCCAGCAGGTCCAGTTCGGCGACCGCCAAGACCGTTTCGTTGTTGGACCCTGAGCCAATGAAGGTCATCGTCGCAATTGCTCCGACGAACGCCACCGCAGCCGCAGCCGCGAACCAGCGAGCCCGGCTCGCGGCAGGCGCGACCACGGGGCGGGCCTGCGGCAGTGACAGCACATTCTGCGGGGAAACACTGGCTGGGGAAACACTGGCTGGGGAAACACTGGCTGGGGTCGGCACAGCGGGCGGGAGACCAACTTCGGCTCGAACTGCGGCGGTCACCGCGGCCACATCGAACGTCGCCAGATCCGCTGGCGCTCCACCCGCTGTCCGGGCGGCGCGAGCGATCGAGCCGAGGTCGAACGCTTCGGCGAGCATCGCATCGTCACTCGGCTCAAGGGCTTCGACCGTCAGCCCGCGAAGTGCATCCAGCAGCCGATCGTCGTTATCGGAACGCATCGAGACCCTCCAGTTCGAATCGCAGGCGGGCTAACCCACGACGGATATCGCTCTTCACCGTTCCCAACGGGGTTCCGGTGTGTTCGGCTATTTGTTGATGGGTGAGATCTGAATAGAACGCAAGCTCGATACAGCTGCGCATCCGGGCCGGCAAGGACTCAATCGCCGTGGTGAGCACCATCTGCTCGGCCAGCGCGTCGATGTCTTCGACGTTGGCCGCGGTGTCATCTGCGAGGACTGCGGCCACGTCGGCGTCGATGGGCACGATCCGGCGCGACCGGTAGTGGTCGCGGATCTTGTTTCGGGCAATCCCCGTCAGCCAGCCACCGAGTGCGCCGCGCTCGGGATCGAACCGAGACGCCGAACGCCAGGCGGCCACGAGGGTTTCTTGAACCAGATCGTTGGCGATGTCCGGCCCAGCGGATCGGACACAAAAGCGATACAGAGCTGGGCCATGCAACGCAACGACCTCGTCGAGAGCGCGCGGATCGCCCGACACGAAACGCACCGCAAGGTCGCGCTCGTGAGCCATCGGAGAAGATGTGATGTCGATATCGACCACCCCGAGATCATAGTGAGAGCGCCCCGGATCTTGGACCCGCCCACTACAGCGAGTTCGATTGTCCATCACCTGGGTGTTCATAGTGGGACCGCCGTCACCACAACATTGTCGGCATAGGAGCTCAGACTTGGCTGGAAGTCTCCGCCACAGGTGATGAGCGCCACTGTTGGCTGCCCATCTTTAGAAAAGACCTGGTCGAAGGGAAGATCAGTCTTTGGATATTGGGCAACGTCGACCACAACGAAACCCTGGGAGGTTCCGTCGGCAAAGTCGACCCAGAACTCATCGCCAACGGCAGCTGAGTCAAGGTACCGAAACGCACCGTTGGTGCCGTTGTAGGCAATATGGCCCGCAAGCACTGCCGAGCCCGCGGCTCCGGGGGTTGGGCCGTACTCGTACCAACCAACCCGAGCCGCCTCAGGGATCTCCATCTCGCCATTGGGTTCGACGCCGACGGGGTCGACTGGTGCTTGAGCGCCAATGGCGTCGAATCGGATACCGACAGGAGCGGGAAGCTCAACCACATCGGCAACTCCCAGGCGGCTGGGCAATGGAACCACCTGGCTGGCCAACGCCGACACAGACTCGCTGGCAGCTTCTGGAGTGGCAGCTTCTGGAGTGGAGAGAACCGTCATTGCAGCCTGTTCGGCCGTGGTCGGAGAGGGTTCCGCAGTAGCCCGAGGGCTGGTTTGGCCGGTGTCGGCGGGGCTTGCGCTGGTGACAGCGCTTCGACCTTGGCTGTCAGCTTGCGACGCGGTCGCCGCCATGACCGCAACCCACCCGACCAAGAGCACGGCGACAACCCCGGCGACCACCGAGATGGTCGAGGCTCGCTGTCGGCGCAGCGCAGCGCGCCGCGTGCTCAAGATGCGGGTCGATCTGGTCATGGCGGAAACCCTCGTCGTGGATGGATCGTTAGATGCGCTCGACCGAATAACGGCGGGCACCAAAGGCCACCGAACCAGCCACGGCAGCAGCGATGGCGGCAACCATCAGCCACAGGGATGTGTTCGAGCCGCCGACAGGGCTGTTTCCGGTGTTCACCACCGTCGGCGTCGAGCCAAGACCATCGATGGTTTCGGTCAGCACCGTGAGCGAGTCGCCATCGAGGGAACCAACGGCGTAGACAATCAGCGAGGTGCCGTCGGTGATCGGCAGGTCAGCGGGGCCGATGACGACCGGAGCAGTCTCGCCCGCGGGCACCACCTCGGCGCTGACAGTTCCGACTGGCAGGTCAGCAGAACCCTCGGCTCCGTTAGCAACAGCGGCAAAGGCGACTGCGCCATTGGCCAACACATCAACCTCAGGTGCAGCCGCAGCGTGGCGAACCACGAGACGGCCGTTGCCAGCGTCGATCGTCGAGGTGTCGTTTTCGAACACTGCGAGCGCTGGTGTGCCATCCGCGGTCAGATGCGCAATTGCGGTGAAGTTGCCCGAAGCGGGAACCGCAAGCGACGGCACCGCGATGGCGACGGTTTCGGTGCCGGCGAGGCGGACCTCGATGTTCGACAGCGTCGCACCGGCGAAAGCCGACAGGTCGAAGGCGTCGCCAAACGAGTAGCCCTCGATGACTGCCGAACCATCGACATACACGTCGACGTCGGTGTCAGGAATTCCGTGCAGCAGGTGAACTCGAGCCGCCGACTGGGCTGCGGCTCCAGAGGCACCGAACCCAGTCGCCACGAGGGCGAAGACGGCCAATACGGTCAAGGTGAGTAAACGTCGCATGATGCTCTTTCTGTGGGTGTCGCCGCCCCCTCAGAGCAGCTGTTGTTGCCCCCTCTTCGCACGCAGTCACCGATCTGGATGCAACCGATTCCGATTGACTAACCCTCTACCCGCGCTGCAGCGCGCGGCGTCGCTACGGTTGACCTCTATGACGTCCGCCCACGAAATCACCGTTGCCCAGTTGTTCGACGCGTTCGTGGCCGGCGATTTCGATGCCGCAGCAGCCCTCATGTCCCCCGACGCTGTGATCACCCAGAACGGCGTGAGTGCACCGTGGTCCGTCACGCGGCCTCGCCTCGAAGCACTCAGACCCATCATGGGCCCGCACCGCTATGAAGAGGTCCGCGTGACCTGCGCGGGGTCCACCGTGCTCGAGGAGCATCGGGTTCGTTCGACCGCGCCAGGCGGAGAGGAGATCGATCTTGCCGCCGCCGTGGTGGTGAGGTTCGACGCTTCGGGACTGATCATTGCCGTCGACGAGTACGTCGACCCGACACCCATCATCAACCTCATCAGAGGGCGGCAACGAACATGAGCGGCCGAGACGCAAGAAGCACTGGCGGTCCACTGCGCCTCGGAATCGATCTCGACGGCGTGGTCGCCGACTTCAACTCGGGCTGGATCGAGCGCTTCAACCGCGACTTTGGCGCCGACCTTCACCCAAGCGAGGTGGTGCATTGGGACGCACCGATACACCTCACTCACTTCGCTGACATCGACGAATTCTGGAGCTGGTTTCGCCACGCGGGCAACGGACGCAGCATTTTCGCCGAACTCGAACCCTACGCCGATGCCGTCGACTCCCTGCACCGACTCGGCCAGCGAGGTCATCATCTCGTCATCTTGACCACCAAGCCGGACTTCGCCATCGCTGAGACCTATGGATGGCTGGCCCGGCACAACATCGCGAGCCGAGAGGTGCACCTACTCGACGTCAAAGCCGACGTGCAGTGCGACATCTACCTTGACGACGCCGACCACAATCTGGCCACCCTGATTGAGCGCCGCCCCGAAGCCGTGACCTGTCGCTTCGTGCGGCCCTGGAACCGGCCCCACGACAGCGCGGTCGACATCGAGCACTGGCATGACTTCGAGCGCCTGATCAGCGAACACTCGCACAACCAGCGTGCTCGTTGGTGAACATTCTGGATCGTTCGTGTAACGAAGCTCGCCCATCCCAGCACGATGCGGACCGTCGCGCCTAGGTTCTCCAGCGCGCGGCGGAGGCCGTTTCGGAGCCTGCGCGCGCGACGTGCCCTCAACGGGGCCGTGTTGCGATGACCTCAGGAGGGATCATGAGACTTCGACCTTGGCTGGCGCTACTGCTGGCTCTTTCGATGCTGGCGGCCGCGTGCGGCGACAGTGATGACACCGATGGCGCTGCATCTGACGATGTAACAACCACCACCGCAGCTGTGGCCGATGAGCCGGCTACGACAACCGAGGCAGCGACTGCCGAGGACACCACAACGACCGAAGCCGGCAGCGACGTCCCGTCCGATTGGCCAGATTCCTTGGTGTTCGGATTCGTTCCGAGCCAGGAGCAAGAAACCCTCCAAGACGACATCCAGCCATTCATCGATGTACTCGAAGCCGCTTTGGGCATCGACGTCGAAGGCGTCGTCACTACCGACTACACCGGCCTCGTCACCGCCATGGGCACGGGCCAAGCCGACATGGGTGCCTTTGGGCCGTTCGGCTACACGCTGGGCGTCGATCAGTTCGGCAACATGGAAGCCCTCATCCAGTCGGTGCGCTTCGGCTCGGCGACCTATCACGGCCAGTGGTTCACCAATGACCCCAGCATCTGCACCGAGCCCCCCGTGTCCGGTACGGCTCTCGAAAACGTCAACGGCGAACTCGTCCAAGTCGATGCCGTGGATGCAGTCGCCCTTCAGGTTGGCGTCTTCTTCGGAGACGACGGCAAGGCACTCGGCGAAGTCACCGACGATGGCACCGCCATCTCGGCTGGCTCGAGCTGTATTGGCGACTTGTCTCAGGTCGCGGGCAAGACCGTGGCGTTCACGAGCGAAAGCTCAACGTCTGGCTACCTGTTCCCGGCGCTCCAGCTCACCAACCTCGAGATCGACCCGTCGAGCGGCGTGACTCCTGTGTTCGCCGGCAGCCATGATGCTGCGGTCACGGCCGTCTATGACGGCAGCGCCGACATTGGCTTGTCATTCGATGACGCCCGCCGTTCGATTCGCGAAGAGAAGCCTGACGTTGGCGACAAGGTCATCGTGTTCAATCTCACCGACGAGATCCCGAACGACGTGGTTGCCATTCGCAGCGACCTGCCTGATTCTCTCAAAGATGCCGTGTACGCCGCTGTCGAGGACTTCTTGGCCACCGACGAAGGCGAAGCCATCTTCGACGAAATCTACGGCTGGACCGACATTCGTCGGGCCATCGAGAGCGACTTCGACGTCGTGCGTCAAGCCGCCGTCGAGCTCGGTATCACCGAGCCGCTCTAGTTTCTACCGCTGACAGTGGGGCGGCCCTCGTGGGCCGCCCCACTGCGAATAACCGGCCCACGAGGGGATCTCTGGTGATCAGATTCGACAATGTTTCGGTGACTTACCGCGGCGGCGTTCACGCGCTGCGCGACTTCAACCTGACCATCGAAGATGGCGAGTTCATCGTGGTGGTTGGTCTATCGGGCGCTGGCAAGTCCACGATGCTTCGGGCGCTCAACGGGCTGGTGCCCGCAACCTCTGGCTCGATCACGGTCGATGGCATCGAGGTGGTTGGGGCCAACGCCGCGACCCTGCGGGAGGTTCGACGCAAGATCGGCATGATCTTCCAAACGTTCAACCTCGTGGGGCGCACCAGCGTGGTCAACAACGTCCTCATGGGACGCTTGTCATATGTCCCCGCATGGCGTTCGACGCTTGGTTTGTGGCCCGCCGCTGATCGTGAGCTTGCGATGCAGGCCCTCGAACGGGTCGGCATTGTCGACAAGGCCTATGTTCGGGCATCGAATCTGTCCGGCGGACAACAGCAGCGCGTCGGCATTGCTCGGGCACTGGCCCAGGACCCGACCCTCATGCTCGCCGACGAACCAGTCGCGGCCCTCGACCCCGTGACCAGCCGACAGGTGATGCGCGACTTGCAGCGCATCAATCAAGATCTCGGCATCACGACCCTGATCAATCTGCACTACCTCGATCTGGCCCAAGAGTTCGGCCAACGCCTCATTGGTCTGCGCGAGGGCCAGCTCGTCTTCGACGGCGATATTGGTGATGTCACCGACGACACCTTCCGAGACATCTACGGCCGCTCCATCACCGCCGACGATGTGCTGACCGACTGATGGCCACGTTCAGCCCCGACGACGACGTCAACCCGATGGCGGACCGACCCGTTCGCCCCCGGCGCAATCCACTCCACCTCGTTGGCGCGTTCGCGTTCGTTGCCTTCACGATTTTTGCGGGCCGCCAAGTCGGGTTCAGGGTCTCGACCTTCTGGGAGATCTGGACCAACCCACTGTGGGAGAAGTTCTGGCCCGTTCCATGGGAATGGGTACTCGACCGCAACAACGTCATCGACCCGCTCATCGAAACGTTCCAGATCGCCATCGTCGCCACCGTGATTGGTTGTGGCTTGGCGCTGCCCGCATCGTTCTTGATGTCGCATCTCACGACGCCCAACCGGCCGACCCACATCATCAGCCGCTCGATCATGGGTGTGGTTCGTGCCATTCCCGATCTGTTCTGGGCCAAGCTGCTGGTCACCGCCGTAGGCATTGGCGCCTTTGCTGGCGCATGGGCCCTGTCGATCTTTTCTTTTGCCGTCATGGTGAAGCTGTTCAGCGAAACGATCGACGGCGCCGATCCCCGGCCACTCGAGGCAGCACGAGCCGCGGGCGCCAGGCATGTGCCTGCGGTCAGTACCGGGATAGCTCCTGAGGTCTTCCCGGCCTATGTGGCCTACGCGCTGTACACCTTCGAGATCAATATCCGAGCCTCAATCGTGCTCGGCCTCGTCGGCGCCGGCGGCATTGGTCGCATTGTCGAAGCCCAACGAAGCTTCTTTCGGTTCGATCGCATCCTGGGCATCTTGGTGTTGGTCTTCATCGTGGTGTTCATCATCGAACAGATCAGCGTGGCGCTGCGAAAGCGGTTGGTGTGATGCAGACCGTATCGACCGAACCCTTGCGCCCTCCCCGACCGCTCGGCCCGCGACGCTGGAAGCTTGCGATCGCAGCGTCTATCGGCGTGGCGGTCATCTGGTCAGTCTCTGGCCTCGACGTCAGCATTGACCGACTGCTGGGGGCTCCGGCAGATGCGTGGGGCATCGTGCGGCTCATGTGGCCGCCCGACTTTGCCACCGAGATCGACCGTGGTGTCATCGGCAAGGTCCTCGAGTCGGTCTACATCGCGTGGATCGGCACCCTGATTGCGGCGACCTTGTCGTTGCCGCTGTCGTTTTTGGCAGCAAACAATGTTGCGCCGCGGTGGCTGCGCCTGATCATTCGCAACCTGTTCAACGTCATCCGCTCCATCCCGGAGCTGATCGTTGCCGTCATCTTGATCTCAGTGACCGGGCTCGGGCCGTGGGCTGGGGCCCTGGCCATTGGCCTGCACTCGGTCGGCACCTTGGGCAAGCTGTCGAGCGAGGCCATCGAAAGTATCGACCGGGGCCCGCTCGAAGCCGTTGACGCCGTTGGTGGCCGCTATGTCTCCAAGATGCGTTGGGGTGTCATCCCTCAGGTGCTTCCGATCATCACCTCCTACTGGTTGTTTCGCTTCGAGATCAATGTGCGAGCGTCTGCGGTATTGGGCTTGATTGGGGCCGGTGGTGTCGGTGCCGAACTCATCAGCCAGCTCAACTTCCGCAACTTTCCCGAGGTCGCGGCGGTGTTGATCATCACCATTGTTGTGGTCGTCACGATTGACACCATCTCGACAGCCGTGCGAAGCCGCATCATTGAAGGATCGGGCAACAAACCGAGCCGCTTCATGGTTGCCCTGGGCGACCTGACCGGGATGCGCGGCCTGTCTCGCTGAGACGTGCACCGGCGCCTGGTGCCTGGCGAGCTGCTGGGAGCGGCCCCAGTTGGGCTCTGAGGTCGTCGTGATGGGTTGGGCACCGCCGGCCCGGGCCGGACGGACAGGACATCGCTGGGGAACATTCCAGGCTCCTATGAGGTCACGTTCGATCCGACCGGTCGGTGCGCGAACAGTGCTGAGGAACAACAAGCCGACAGATCACCCGAAGGACACATGGATCAGTCACACCCTGAGTCAGACCTGCCATACCCCAACACCGAACGCATCCTGCCCGAGATGGGCTAGACCCGTCGATGTCCCACCCCCTGCGTAGATTTCAACGGCATGGAAACGGTGTCGATCGAGCTGCGCAGCCGAGATGAGCTTGCCG
>CAYGMW010000022.1:0-20296 GCA_964350975.1 uncultured Acidimicrobiales bacterium
GAGGTCGACGAATCGTCGCCTCCGCCGCACGCACTGAGCGCGAGCAGACCAGCGATCAACAACAAGATGGCTCGACGGTGCATCACGTCGAGACAAGTTAGTGCCAACCGGGCCCCCAGTAGGAGCCGCGGCGGGGTGACTATGCCCGCACGCCCTGGGCGTTGGGCAATGTGGAGGGCCAAACGTTGCGATCGTTGCCTGGCATGAACGGCTGAGGTTCGTCTTCGCCGATGGTCAGCAACTCGACCCCATCGGGGTGAATGACCATGGTGTGCTCGAACTGGGCCGTACGTGAGAGGTCGACTGTGGTCGCGGTCCAGTCGTCGTCCCACATCTGGGCTCGCCAGTTCCCGGCGGTGATCATGGGCTCGATCGTGAAGGTCATACCCGCCTCGAGCGTCGCCCGGTTCCGAGGATCGAAGTAGTGGGTGACATTCGGCGGCATATGGAAGATCGGGCCGGTGCCGTGGCCGATGAACTCGCGTACGACTCCGAAGCCGTTGGCCTCGGCGTGGTCTTGGATGGCCTTGCCGATGGCGTTCAGCGGGCCGCCAGCCGTGACGGCCGCAATGCCCAAATACAGGCACTCGCGGGTCACCGTAACGAGGCGTTTGGATTCGTCGTCGACCTCGCCAACGAGGAACGTTTCGCTGTGGTCGCCGTGGACGCCGTCGAGGAAGATGGTGACGTCGCAGTTGACAATGTCGCCATCTTCGAGTTTGCGGCTGTCAGGGATGCCGTGACAGATGACCTCATTTACCGAGGTGCACAACGACTTGGGGTAGCCGTTGTAGTTCAGCGGGCTGGGATAGCCGCCTTCGGCGATGTAGGCCGCATGAGCAACCTCGTCGAGGTGATCGGTGGTGACGCCGGGTGCAATCTCGGCACCAACAGCGGTGAGCACCCGTCGGGCAGCTCGACCGGACAGGCGCATCCGCTCGATGGTTTCGCCATCTTGTCGAGGATCGGCAGGTGGCTTGATGATCGGATAACCACGATCGGCGTACTCGGGCCGAGGGATCGACGCCGGAACGTCGCGGCGCGCCGATACCAGCCCTGGACGGACGGGTCGGGTGTTGGTGGTGGTGATACGGGCCGCGGGCCGCCTGGTTCGCCTTGCCATTCGTGCCACGCTACCGGAGCCCGATGTGTGTTGGGCTAGCTGAGCGCCGGTGGGTCGACGAGGGGGCGTACCGCCATGTCGATGATGTCGCCGCGATCGGTGCTGTCAGCATCGCCGAAGTGTTTGGCGTCGCCGAAGGGCAAGATCTCGCCATCGACCGTCGCAATCCAGTAGCCGAGACCCGTCACCGTGGGCCGTAGTGCTACCGCAGGGGACAGATCGCAGCGTCCGAGGCCGGGAGCCGATCCATAGAACGGGGCGCCGAAGCTGAACACGCCGCCGTCAGAGGCATAGAGCCAATAGCCGCTGCCGTCCGGTTCGACGGCCATGTCGATGACGGGAGCTGCGAGGGCGAGGTTGCCTGTCGATCCCCAGAAGTCGGCGGTTCCGAAGGTGAACACGCCGCCGTCGCCAGCAACGAGCCAGTAGCCGTCACCTGAAGCGGTGGGCGACATCGAGATCACCGGCGCCTTGAGCTTCATGGCGCCGGTCGATCCGTGGAACGCTGCCGAACCGAAGGCAAATACGCCACCGTCGTCGCCGACGAGCCAGTACCCATTGCCGCCGGGGCTGGCAACGATGCGGCGTACTGGTCCGTTGAGCTCGGTGCCTGACATGTCACCGAAGTCGGCCGCGTCGCCGAAGCTGTGGACGACCCCGTCGGCGTCGACGATCCAGTACCCCGCTCCGCTGCGAGTTGCCGTCATCGACACCGGGGCGGCAGCACCGTCAACGGTGCTCAGGTCGCCGAAGTGCGGAGCGCCAATGGCGTGCACGACGCCAAGGTCGTCGAGGGCCCAGTAGCCAGAGGCCGAGTTGTCGCTCGGGGTTCCAACCGGTGCGGTGCGTTCGGCTTGGCATTCAGGATCGCTTGGTGCGCCCACCGGGGTTGGCTCCACCAGGTTCTGGTTCGCTCGGGCAGCCTCAACAGAGGGGAACGGGTTGATCCAGTTGCCATCAGGTCGGCGAATTTCGAAATGCAGGTGAGCGCCCGTGTTTTCGGCATTGCCACTGTCGCCGTTGTAGGAAATGTGCTGTCCTCGGACAACACAGTCGCCCTCTTCGAGGCCGTCAACGAAGGCCCATTCGTAGGGGTTGGCGCCGTCGTCGGTGCCGGGAGAATCGTTGTTGAGGTGGATGTACCGGTACTCCCAGCCATCTGCATCGGTGAGGGTCAACATATTGCCGCCGCCTGGGCCGCCATAGTCGAGGTAGGTGATGCAGCCGTCGTTGACGGCTAGGACTGGGACGAGCTTGTCGGCCATGAGGTCGGTGCCGAGGTGGCGTCGGGAACCTCGTGGGTAGAGCCAGGTGTCGACGTAGTAGCCCGCATCGTCGGCAAGGGGGTAGGCGATGTCTCGTACTTCAGTGGACGACTCGTCCACGTTGGACCACCCGTCAGATGCAGTCGCGCCGACAGCACCGACAACGAGGGTGGCGACGACGATTGCCGCGCCAAACAAAACGTTCCGAACAGGAAGGGTCATATGCATGACATCGGACCGTAACATTCGCAACATAAGCGTAAACATCGCGATCGTCGGAAATTTGTTTCGGCCGCGCGCCCTTCGGCCATCGATGATCAGTCGACTCGCGACTGGCCTAACTTGAGGGGTTTGTTGTTGTGAGCCTGGGAGGCACCACCAGATGCCGGTGACTCAGATCGTCAAGGTCGACGGTCTCAACGTCGCGACCTATGCCAACGCGCTGGAGTCGGCCAGCTCCACCTTGGTGTTCTTCGGTGGTACGCCGAACTCGGGGCTCTTGCGACCCAACGATGCGCTGGCGTGCGACCTTGGTGTGCGGCTGATCACCTTGGACCGGCCCGGATATGGGCAGTCGGCCGCTGGACCCAGCCGTTCGTGGTCCGACGTTGGCGAGGATGCCGTGAAGGTGCTCGATGCGCTCGGGGTCAGCCAGTGCCGGGTGGTCGGATGGTCCGCAGGTGCCGGGCACGCCTGGCACACAGCGTCGGCTCTCGGCGAGCGCTGCGAAGGCCTGGCCATCATCAACGGCCTGTGTTCGGTCGATGACGATCGTTTCAGCGACTCCATCGCGGCCGACTCAGCGGCCCGCGTCCAGATGCTACGTAAGGCCCCGACCTCGGTCCGGCGGCGCATGATCCGCTGGACGCTCAAGCCGACCGCACAGCGATTCGCAGGCAACCCGGAGGCCCGCCTGGCCGCCATTGTCGATCGGGCCAGCGAGGCCGACCAGGAACTCCTCGCCGATGAGGGCCACGCCGCAATGCTCATTCGCGACGCGGCCGAGGCCTTTGCCCAAGGTGTCCAAGGCTGGTTGGCCGACGCCGAGCTGATGACCCGTGCGTGGGGCGATCTCGACGAGTCGGTGCCTGTCAGTGTGATGCACGCCGCTGACGACACCGAAGTTCGGGTCGTCAGCGGCGAGTCCATCAGCGAGCGGGCCGGAGTCGACATCGACATCGTCGACGGCGGCCACTACTGGATTCTTGACCACTGGGCCGACGTCATTGGCCCGTGGTAGTCGCAGTGAGTGCTATTCGGCGGCCTTGAAAGCCTTCAAGAGGGCTGCGAACTCGTCGGCTGGGCCGTTCGGGACCGTGTAGCCGGTCTCGTCGCGGATCTGGTCGAAGGCGTCACGAACGTCCTCGACGCTGTGATCGGCCTGATACCAGCCCTCGGTCATGCCGATGAAGAATCGGGCGACGCGGCCACCGGCGACGGAGTAGATCTCGCCGCTGACGGGGCAGTCCTCGTGAACCAGCCAGGCAACCGTGGGCGACACCGTTGACGGATCGAGGCGGTCGGCGAGCCCGCCCAGGATGTCCTCGGTCATGCGGGTGCGGGCAACAGGGGCCAGAGCATTGGCCTTGATGTTGTATTTGGCCCCTTCGGCGGCCAGCACTCGGGTGAAGCCGACCAGGCCCATCTTGGCTGCGCCATAGTTTGACTGGCCGAAGTTGCCCAAGATGCCCGAGTTCGACGAGGTGTTGACGATGCGGCCATATCCCTGCTGGCGCATGTGTTCCCAGGCTGGCTGGGTCACATAGAACGCACCCTTGAGGTGGACGTCGATGACGGGGGTCAACAGGTCGTCGGTCATTGACTTGAAGGTCTTGTCACGCAAGATGCCGGCGTTGTTGATGATGATGTCGATGCCGTCGAACTCATCGAGCGCGGTCTGCACGATCGCAGCGCCACCCTCGGGCGTCGCCACTGAGTTGTGGTCGGCCACTGCAATGCCGCCCGCGGCTTCGATCTCTTCGACAACCTTTTGGGCCGCGCTGGAATCGCCACCGGAGCCGTCGACCGCGCCGCCGAGGTCGTTCACGACGACCCGAGCCCCACGAGATGCCAGCAGCAGGGCGTGCTGGCGGCCAAGCCCACCGCCGGCGCCGGTGATGATTGCGACCTTGTTGTCGTAGCCGAGGTCAGCCATGTGAAACTCCTCCGAACCCGTGACGGGTCGTTGCTGATGTTGAGATGTTGTTGGGGGGTGAGGGCGCGGCAACATGCCAGCGACCGGTACTGCACCGAAGTGCGCTGAACAGTCTGGCGTCAGCCGTGGTCGGTAGCAAAGGCAGTCAGACGCTTGTAGTCGACCTTGCCGTTCGCAGCTCGCCCGATGGTGTCGATGGCCAGGACCCGTTTGGGGGTCTTGTAGCCCGCCAGTGTCTGTCTCACGTGGGTGATGACACTGGCTGAGTCGAGCTCATGGCCCTCGCGAAGTTCGACCACTCCGGTGACGGCCTGGCCAAACTTGTCGTCAGGCACACCAACCACCACCGCGTCGAGGATCGACGGATGGGTCTTGAGTCGTTCTTCGACCTCTTCGGGAAAGACCTTCTCGCCACCGGTGTTGATGCACACCGAGCCCCTGCCGAGCAACGTCAGTGATCCATCGGCTTCGACCGTGGCGTAGTCGCCTGGGGTCGAGAAGCGTTCGCCGTCGACGGTGATGAAGGTCTTCGCCGTCTTTTCGGGGTCCTTGTAGTAGCCGATCGGCAGAATGCCGCGGACCGCAACGCGTCCGATCTCGCCGGTGCCGGGTTCGATGCGCTTGCCGTCTTCGTCAACAACGATGGCCCGCTCACCAATCGCGAACTTGGCCGTCTTGGCGCTGGCGGTACCCGACGACACGGACTGGCCCATGCCGAGGGCTTCAGATGAGCTGAACGCGTCGACGAGCAGCATGTTCGGGTGGTGAGCGAGCAGGGCGTCTTTGGACTCCTGGCTCCACATCACCCCGGAGCTCAAGATCGCGAACAGCGAGGTGATGTCGCGCTCGCCCGGGCGAGCGTCGAGGGCCCGAACCATGGGCTTGGCAAAGGCGTCGCCAACGATCGCGAGCCGCTGGACGCCCTCACGTTCGATCGTGTCGATGAGCTCGTCGGCATCGAAGTGGCGATTCGTCAAGGTGACACACGTGCCGCCGCCGTGGAGCACCGCGTGGGTGCTGAACGCGCCCGTGCCATGCATGAGCGGACAGCACGGCACGCCAACTGAGCCGCGTGTCGGTGAAGCGGCCGCAATGTAGTCGAGGTCTTGTTCTTCGGGCAGGTCTGGATCGGTCGAGCGATAGACCTTCATCAGCTCAGACTGGGGCCACATGACACCCTTGGGCATCCCCGTCGTGCCGCCGGTGTAGAGCATGTACAGGTCGTCGCCGGAGCGACCCCATGGGCCGCTGACGTTGGTGTCGGTGCCTGCTTGGGCGGCGGCCTCATACGGGGTCGCCCAGTCGGGGCATGCCGAGCCGTCGTCGTCGACCCACAAATAGCACTTGATGTCGGGCAGTCGGTCGCGGATGTCGTCAATGGTCGAGGCAAACGAGCCGTGGAACACCACGGCGACCGCATCGGCGTTGTCCCACAAGTAGGCCAACTCCTCGGCGGTGTAGCGGTAGTTCGTGTTGACCGGAACCAAACCAGCCTTGAAGATCGCGAACTGCGACTCCATGAACTCGGTGCAGTTGTAGAGGTACTGGGCAACCTTGTCTTGCTGAGCGACACCGTCGATACCGAGCAACGCCGATGCGACACCGTTGGCTCGCCGGTTCATCTCGCCCCAGCTGAATCGCTGATCGCCGTGAACGAGGGCAGCACGATCAGCGACCACGGCCGCATTCGTCTCCCAGACATCGGCAAAGTTCCAACTCGTCACGCAGTCCCCCTAGAGCGTTGTTGACCGACGGATCGTACCGACCTCGCCTTGGCGGGTGTGAATCGGCTCGCTGGATGTGGGCTCGTACAGGCTCGAAATCTGTTGGGTTTGGGCCACTACCTGCTCACGAAGGATGAGCGGTTCGAGGACTTCTACCTCAGGCCCCAACCTCAGGATGTCGCTGACGGTGTCGTCCAGCATGCCCATCGGAAACGATGCGTGCTTCCAGCCGCGGTCATCGGGCGGGCTGGTGGTGTGGACTCGCAGCGGTTGAAGCGACCCAAAGATGGCGGCTCGGCGTTGGCCGGTAGCCGAGATCTTGATCCGCACCCGGCGGGCCGGACCGGGCCGGACCTGACCGGACACGTTGGGGACGGCGAGCGAACTGCGGTAGTGGTCGAGTAATTCGAAACCTCCGCCCCGGCCCCGATGCGACACGACCGGAACGCCAGCGCCGGACAACGCGTCGATGTCGCGCAGCACCGTGCGCTCGGACACCTCAAGCTCGACAGCGAGGTCGCGGGCCGTCATGCGTCCACGGTGTTCGAGCAGCAGCATCACCGCGAGGAGCCGACGAGCCGCGACTCACCCGACCCAGCAGCCCCCAACCCGGTCGAGGGGTCAGGAACCTCAGACGACCCATGGATCTTGACGACTCCGCCTGGTTCGTCGGAGTTTGTTGCGTACCGCGACGCCGCCGCCGAGCCACCCGCGCTCGTGGTTCAGGTCGGTAGCACCCAGTTGCGCTATCACCTGCGATGTATTGACGATCTGCACCAGATGCTGGTTGAGCGGGGCGATTGGATGCTGCTCGGCAACGCCGATGAACAAAAGCCCACCAAGCCAGACACGGTGGAGGAGTGGGGCCGGTCGGCAGACAATCCCGTTGGTGGCTGGTATGGGCTGAAGAAGGGTCTGCGGGGTCGCTTTGGCAACTATGTGCCCCCGGTGCTGGAGGTCTTGGGCCTCGCTGAGGTGGAGCACAATGCCCGCAACAATCGGATGCGTGCCGCTTCCCGATAAGCCGTGCCGGCGAATTGACCCGCATGAGAGTGCCTGCGTAGGGCAAGATCGTCGCCATGGACCCCCTTGTTGTTCGCCGCACGACCGACTCCGACACCGACGCGCTCTTGGCAATCGATGAGATCGCGTTTGGGGCGACGCTCGATCGAACGATCCAGTCGTTCCCTGGGCTTGACGCCCACACGACCCCCTACGGCTGGTGTGTTGCCGATGGCGATCAAGTGGTCGGTGCCGCCGCTGCCTTTGAACAAACCGTCACGGTTCCCGGAGGTGCCGTGTTGGGGTGCCCAGGCCTGACGGCGGTCGGTGTTCGGCCGACCCATCGTCGTCGGGGAGCCCTGCGCCAGATGATGACCAAGGTGCTCGAAACAGCCCGTCACGAACAGCAGCCGCTGATGGGCCTCAACGCATCGGAGACGTCGATCTATGGCCGGTTCGGGTTCGGCCGAGCGAGCACCGTCCGTTTCGTCAGCATCAACACCCACCGAGCAGTGTTTCGCGAACCCCAGCCCGAGATTGGCTGCGTTCGGCAGGTGGCGATCGACGACGCCCGAGCGATCTGGCCCCTCATTCATGAGCAGTACCGAGCGGTCACGGTGGGCGCGATGAGCTGCCCGGAATCGATCTGGGACATGTTCTTCGAGGACCACCCGTCGTTTCGACGGGGCGGGTCGGAGCGCTTCCACATTGCCCACTTCGACGCCGACGGCAATCCCGATGGCTTCGTGTCGTATCGAGTTGCCGCTGATTGGCGCAGCGATGGTCCGGCCCATGAGCTTCGGGTCGAGATGCTGACGGCGGTCGACCCGAACGTCGTTCTTGGCTTGTGGCGCTTCGTTATGTCGGTGGACCTCATTGCCTCGGTCACCGCCGGTCGTCCGCTGCGCGAGCCTCTCGAGGACGCACTGACCGAGCCCCGCGACATCTTGACCACGGGTCTGCGCGATCACAACTGGCTGCGGATCCTCGACCCTGTCGCTGCCTTTGGAGCCCGCGACTATCTCAACGACGGTCGGTTCGTGGCCGGATTCGTCGACCCGATGTTTGACGACCTGTCGGCGAACTACAACAACGAGGTGGAGGGCGGTCGGGCCCACGTCGAACCCACCCAGCAGGCGGCCGATCTGACGGCTGGAGCGGCCGAGTGGGCAGGCATCTTCATGGGCGAGACCGACCCCCGACGGTTTGCCATCACCGGCCGGGCCCATGGCGATGCCGAACGAGCGTCTGAGTTCTTCCGATGGACGTCAGCGCCGTACTGCGATGTGCACTACTGATCTCGCTCGCCGCGGATGATCTCGGCCATGGCTTGCATCTCCTCGCGGCGACCAAAGCGGCGCTCCCACGGATGCAGCAGTCGATCGTCGCCGTAGCGCGGGATCACGTGGAAGTGGAAGTGGAACTGTGACTGATCCGCGTGGCGCCCATTGTTATTGAGCACATTGACGCCGAGGGGTTGGAGTCGGTCTCTGACGAGGTGAGCCACCTTGGTGACGCCCTGCATGATGTGGGCCGCGTCGTCATCGTCGAGGCCCCATACGTCGACGACGTGGCGCTTCGGGATGACGAGGCAATGCCCCGGGGTCATGGGCAACAGATCCATGAAGGCAATGGTGTGTTCGTCTTCGTGGATGAAGAACGCGGGCGAGCGTCGGGCCACGATCTCGCAAAAGGTGCACCCAGTCATGGGCTGCGACGATAGCGACCTCGTCTGGCACCGGAGCGATCACGCAACAAATGGGTGACTGGGTAGCGAACGGCGCTGGGGGCTGGGAAGATGTCGCGCCGTGGAATTGCCTCGCCCTCAGAAGACCTCCCGATTCGACACCGTCAAGCGTCTGATGGTCATCATCCGCGGCCAGTTCTTGGTTGGGTTGTTGTTGGTGGCCACCTTGCCGCTCACCCTGATGGTTGCCACTGTGATCGACCTGATCTTGCTGCGCTGGCGCCTCGGCACGGTCCGCATCATTTTGTTCATCACGGCCTACATGTGGATCGGTGTGTTTGCCCAGCTGTGGTCGGCAACGACCTGGTTGCACTGTGGTTTCGGAACCCGGCTCTGGAGTCCCGAGGGTCAATACCGATCGAACAAGATGATCAAGTGGTGGATTGAGTCGATGATGGTTGCCCTGCGCGTGGTTGGGCTCAAGGTCCGCTACGAGGGCCAGACGCCGCCGGTTGGCGTTCCCATCATCGTGGCTGGCCGGCATCAGAGCTTGGCCGACGTCTATATCCCGACCCGGTTTGTGCTCGATCAGGGTCGTTGCGTGCGGATCGTGCTTGCGGCAGGTCTTCGCAACGAACCGGCGCTCGACATGGTCGGTCATCGCACTCCTCAATACTTCGTCCAGCGCCAGAGCGCCGACATGAGAGCCGAGGTCGCCGGTGTGCTGAAGATGGCCAGCGCGAGCGACGCGTCGACTGGGCTCGTCATCTTTCCCGAAGGTGGCCTGTCTCGACCCAAGCAGCGCCAACGCATCATCGACCGGCTCGACGAGTCCCGACCTGACCTGGCCGAACGAGCCCGGGCAATGACCCATCTGATGGCGCCTCGACTCGCGGGCTTCTCGGCCATGCTCGAGGGTTCTCCCGAGGCCGATGTGGTCATCTTGGCCCACGTGGGGTTCGACCGATTGACCGACCCCAAAACCATCTGGCGCTCGGTTCCGTTGCGCCACGAGGCCATCGTGCACACCTGGTACCACCCACGGGCAACGGTTCCGACCGATACCGAGGCTCTCGAAGCCTGGCTGTTTGACCAGTGGCAGCGCAGCGACCAATGGATCAGCGACCAGATGCAGTTGCGCTCTTCGACCCGTGTAAAACGGTGAGTCGCACGACAGAGAAGTTTCAGACGAACCAGGAGACCGCATGAAGATCGGGACATTGCTCAACTACTCGGGCGACTATGTGTCAGCGGTCGACGAGATCGTCGAGCTCGAACGGGCCGGCCTCGATGCCGTGTGGGTGCCCGAGGCGTATTCGTTCGACGCAGTCACCGTCATGGGTTACCTGGCGGCGAAGACCGAACGAGTCGAGATTGGCTCGGGCATCTTGCCCGTGTACACCCGCACCCCCACCTTGATGGCCATGACCGCTGCTGGTCTCGACGCACTGTCTGGGGGTCGTGCAGTGCTCGGGCTCGGGGCATCGGGCCCGCAAGTCATCGAGGGATTCCACGGCGTCGAATACGACGCTCCGCTGGGCCGCACCCGCGAGACCATCGAAATCTGCCGCCAGGTGTGGCGTCGCGAGAAGGTCAACTTCCACGGCAAGTACTACGACGTGCCCCTGCCCGAGGGCCAAGGAACCGGTCTGGGCAAGTCGCTCAAGCTCATCAATCATCCGGTGCGCGACAGCATCCCGATCTTGGTTGCGTCACTTGGTGACAAGAACGTCGAGATGACCGCCGAGTTGGCCAACCAGTGGCTGCCGATCTGGTTCTGGCCCGAGCGGTCTCGCCAGGTGTGGGGCGACGCACTCGATGCCGGTATGGCCAAGCGCGATCCTGCGCTCGGCACGCTCGACATCATTGCTGGAGCCTCGCTCGCAATCGGCGACGACGTCGAACATCTTCGTGAGCTGGCTCGTCCAATGGCCGCGTTGTACTTCGGCGGTATGGGTGCCAAGGGCAAGAACTTCTACAACAACGTGCTGCAGCGGTACGGCTTTGAAGGCGAGGCCGAAGAACTCCAGAACCTCTATCTGTCCGGTCACAAAGCCGAGGCAGAAAAGCTGGTGCCCGCCGAGTTGTTAGCCAGCGCCGCCCTCATCGGAGACGAATCGTTCGTGAAGTCTCGCCTTCGGGCCATGGCCGACGCCGGTGTCACCTATCTCAACGTGTCGCCGATTGCCACCACGACGGCGGCCAAAATCGCACTCATCGAACAGCTCAAGAGCTTCATCGACGAGATGTGAGCCCAGCGTGGTCTGAGGATTCATGGGCCCAGGCTCCGTCGCCGGTGAACATCGATCGATGCCACCGGCGCGGGGTCAGGGCCATAGCCCGCGGGTAATCCTCGAACATCCACCGGGCGAAGTTGCGGCGCGTCCAGTTGTTGGCATCGATGAGCCGAAGCGACGCTGAGGTTCGGGCAGGGCTGGCGAGCACCTTGGAGAGGGCGTTGGCAAAACGATGGTCAGTCGACAGGGCGGCGCGGGCCGTGCGTTCATACGTCGAGGCCGCGAGCGCCGGTTGGGTTGCCCCCGCACTGATGATCGCCTGTGCTGCCAACATGCCGGTCTCGATGGCTTGGCCGATACCTTCGCCGGTCATGGGGTCAGTCGCCGTGGCCGCGTCGCCCACGAAGAACGTTCGTGGCCCGGTGAGGCCGATGTGGGGAAGTCGAGCCGGGATGGGCCATGCCCGATGCGGACCCTCGGCTTCGTTGTTGCCAAGCACCTCGGCAATATGGGGTCGCTCAAGCAGGTCGCGCCACAGCGCGGCCATGTCTGCCCCCGACATTGAGTCGCCGCGAATGATGCCAAAGCCGATGTTGACCACGCCGTTGGGCAGTGGGAACGACCAGGCATAACCCGGCAGCAGATCGGGCTCGAACCACACCCAGAGCTGGCGCGACAGGGGGCCATCAGCGCGCCGATACTGGCGAAAGGCGTGCCATTCGCCCCGGTAGTTCTCCACATTGAGGCCAAGGGCCTTGCGGACTGGTGACCACATGCCGTCAGCGCCGATGACGTATCGGGCGCTCACGGTCGTGCCGTCGGCGAGGCCGACGTCGATGCTGTCGTGTCGCGGCGTGATCGACGTCATCGCGACGCCCTCGCGCACCTCGGCGCCGCGAGAGCGTGCCATGTTGAGCAGGGCCATGTCGAGGTCTTGGCGTCGCGCTACCGCGGCGTACAGACCCGAGTCGCGCGGCAAGGGCAACGTCATTTCCTGACCCGAGGGCGACCTCAACGAGATGTCGTCAATATCGAGCCACGATTCGACGGTGCTGCGGTCGAAATCGAGTGCTTCGAGCAACCTGAGCGCCAGCGTGGTCAGACCATCGCCGCAGCACTTGTCCCGCGGGAAGGTGGCCTTATCGACAATGAGGGCGCTACGGCCGCTGTCGGCCAGCACGGTGGCGGCCGCGGATCCGCTCGGGCCACCTCCAACGATCAACACATCGACGTTCGTCACGAGCAGTGAGGCTAGGTGTCAGTCGCCTCGATGCCGAACCCCAGGCGCAGGGTCGTTCGTCACTTCTCAGCGTTCGATGAGCCCGCCTTGGCCATCAACGCTGAACGCGGGCCCGGCTTCGACTGGTGCTCCGGGTGTGGTGCTGTCCACGTGGCGCATCCGGGCAGTGGCATCGGACGGACCGAGGTTCACGACGACATAACCATGGTGTGCGGCGTCGAAGTATGCGACCTGGGGCAGCGACGGGATGGTCAAGCTGAGGCCGAGAGCAAGCTCGTCCTGAAGTGCCGCTGAAATGCTGGGAGTAATGATTTCGACCACGCTGAGGTTGCCCTCGTCGACTCGGTCGACGGCGCCGAGGTGCACATCGCCCGACAGCAGCAGCGCCCGCGGCGCGGGTGCAAGCGCACTCATCAGTCGAGTTCGAGCCGCGGGGTAGCCGTCCCACTGGTCATGATTGATGCCCGTCAACCCGGCGACGCTGATCGTCCAGTCGGCTACCACCGTGGCTTGAGCAACCACATGCCAGGTGCTCGACGAGGCCGCAATCGAGGCCGCGAGCCACTGCTCCTGATCGGCGCCGAGCATGGTTCGTGATGCGACGTCGAGTTCGGCGCAGGGCTCGATTGCGGGCAAGGAGTCGAGCGGTTCGCATACCTGGGCGCTGCGATACTGGCGCCCGTCGAGGAGCCAAAGCGACGCCAGATCGCCGAATTTGATCTCGCGTTCGATGCGGATCTCGCCGTCGACGGGGGCGGGCAACCTCGTGGGCTGGTGTTCCCACCAGGCCTGGTAGGCAGCTGACCTGAGCGCCATGAACTCAGCCGTCGGAGTCTCGTTGTACGCCGCGTCGGCGGCATAGTTTGACAAGACCTCGTTGTCGTCCCACACGGCCACATAGGGCGTCGAGCCGTGGGCTCGCTGGAGGTCGGTGTCGCTTCGATACAGCGCCCACCGGCGCCGAAGGCCAGCGAGGTCGGTGGGTCGTTCCTCGCCGTGGCTGCGAATACTGCGAATCCCGCCACGCATGTACACCGCGTCGCCGAGGTGTACGAGCAGATCGGCATCTTCGTCCGCCGCGTGGCTCCACGCGGTGAAGTAGCCGTCTTCGTAGTTCTGGCAACTGGCAACGACGACGCGCAGGTTGGTGGCGGACGGATCGATCGTTGAGGTGCGACCGGTCGGTGAGGTCGCCCCTAAGGCTTCGAACCAGTAGTAGTAGCGGGTCGCTGGCGCGAGCGGAGTGGCCACGACATGCACGCTGTGACCGATTGATTCATCAACGGTGACGGTGCTGTCGAAGACGATCTGGGCACCGTCTGGATCGCTCGACACGACACATCGGACATCCACTGGCCCAGCCGCAGCGGGGGAGCCAGCGGCACCGTCGACGAGACGGGTCCAGATGGCCACGCTGGTGGTGTCGGGGTCGCCGCTGGCGACACCCAGGCCAAATGGCGCCGCTCCGGCGACGATGTCGAACGCTTCGACGGGGCGGCCGGGGTCGCTCGTCGCCGTTCCATCAGCCGCTGCGGGCGTCGACGTTGACGTTGGATTGGTTGGCGTTGAGCCGACCAGGGTCGGCTCTGATGTCAGCCCACTACCGCCAGAGCACGCCGCGGCAGTTGCCGCGGCGCCTACGGCGAGGAACGTTCGCCGGTCCACGTCGCTAGGCCGCGGTCGTGGTGGTCGCGGCCGTGGTTGTCGTGGTTGATGTTTCCGCCCCAGTGGTCGTGGTCGTGGTCGTGGTCGTGGTCGTGGTCGTGGTCGTGGTTGTTTCGCCGCCCTCGCCAGCGGTCGTCGACGTCGTTGACGACGAGTCGCCGGTGCCGGCTGTTGTGGTCGTTGTTTCCGCCTCGGTGGTGGTTGTGGCGTTTGGATCGCTGTTGGATCCGTCGCAGTTGCGACCTTCAGGTCGGTAGCGAGCCCCGACGGAGTCGACCACGACCCGACCGTCGTTGTAGGTGCGGGTTCGCTCCGTGGTGACAATGGTGCACACGCCACTGGCCACCTTGGTCTGGCCTGTCTGCTCAGCTTCAAGGTGTTTGGTCGAATACAGCTGCACCGTGATGCTCGTTGGGGTGTACGACGGCCATACCAGCACGCCATAGGGCGTCGGATTGTGGATCTTCAGGTCGGGCTGCGGGAAGCTGATCGTGGCCTCGCGGCCATAGGGGTACCGCGAGATATAGATCGTGTGGGCCTGATATTCGGGGAACTCGAGACCTGCGAAGAACGAGGCGTTGAAGATCGTTGTAGCGAACTGGCTCACGCCGCCACCGATATCGCTGACGATGACGCCGTTTTCGATGAACCCGCCCGGCTTGAATCCCTTTTCGGCGGTTCGTCGCCCAACGATGCCATTGAGTGAGATGGTCTCGCCTGGTTGGATGATGACCCCGGTCATCAAGTCGGCGAACAGCTGGATGTTGTCGACGCGGTTTTCACAACAGGCGTGGTTGGTGGTGAATTCGCCGACCAGCTCGATGATGCCGAGTTCGGCAGCATCAGCGAGGACCTCGTCGGGGGTTGCGACCCTCACCGGAAGTTCGATCGCGACGGCTCGGTCACGCTCTGGGTTGGCCAAGGCGGTCAAGAGGAAGTCGACCGCGTCAGCTTCGCAGCAGATCCGGGCGTTCTCGGTAGCGCTGATGACGACCTCGCCTTCGACGACCGAATACAGGGCATCGCCGCCGCCGTCGACGCCGCCTTCGGCGAGCAATGTTTCGATGTCGATGGCGGCTTGTTCGCGGTCGATGACGAGGATTGGCTGACCGCTGTCGTCGAAGTCGCTGCTGAACCACTTCGCAGCCATGTCGGCCGGAAGAGCGGTGACGTAGTCGTTGACCGTGAGGCTCGCTCCGCTGTTGATCACCGCGGCGGCTTCGGCAATCAGTGGGTCGAAGTCGGCATTGGTGAGCCGCGGAGGCACCGTAGCCCACGAGGCTTCGACCATGAGGGGGCTGCCGCCGGCTTGCACCGCGGCCGGTACCGATGCCACGAGGGCATCGATGTCGATCTCCTGGCCAGGGGTGCCAGGGATGAACACCAGCTCGCCTGAGCTGCCGTCGAGGCGGCCCTCGGTGGGTTCTGAACGCACGATATTCATGTCGCCGAGCGCGGCACGGGTGGTGGCCTCGTCCCACTGCAGCACCACGTCGGCCCCATGGCCACCGAAGAGCGAACCGAGCCACGAGATGGGGTTACCCATCGAACCGGCTGCTTTGGCGTTGGCGACCGTGGCCTCAACGTCGACGGTGATGCCAACAGTGGCTGTGTCGAGCTCGAAGTTCTGGTCAGGAGTTGTGATGACGAGGGGCGTCTGGCCAAACCGGGTGGCGATTCCTTCGACCCGTTCGAGCAGGTCGGCATCGCCCAAACCGCCAACAGTGTCGCCTGCCACCGTCACATTGCGGCCGACCTCGCCACTGTGGGCAGCGGAGTCGATAACCCAGCCGCCAAGGACAACAACGATGATGGTGACGGGTAGGGCAGCAACGGCTGCCCAACGCGGAACACTGAAGAGGGGACGCACGGCGACAGATGGTACGTCCCAACAGCCGCGATCTTGTGTCGCCAGTTTGAGCATCGGTCGGTTCGGATGCCACGATGCGTTGGTTCGATCAGCTGAGGGGAATGTTGTGAGCAGACTTTGTGAAGGTCGTGTTGTCATCGTCACAGGCGCAGGCCGCGGTATCGGGCGCGAACACGCGCTGATGATGGCCGAGCATGGGGCCAAGGTGGTCGTGAATGACCTGGGTGGCGAGCGCGATGGCACCGGAACTGACAACTCTCCGGCGGGCCAGGTCGTCGCCGAGATCAAGGCCATGGGCGGCGAGGCGGTCGCCAATGGCGACGATGTGTCGGACTGGGAAGGCGCCCAACGCCTGATCAATCAGGCCGTCGAGACCTTTGGTGACCTCCACGCGGTGGTGAACAACGCCGGCATTCTGCGTGACCGGATGATGGTGAACATGACCGAGGCCGAGTGGGACTCAGTCATCAAGGTGCACCTCAAGGGCACCTTTGCCCCGGCTCGTTGGGCTGCGGCCTACTGGCGCGAGAAGGTCAAGGCCGGCGAGAGCGTCGATGGTCGCATCATCAACACGACCTCGGTGTCGGGCATCTACGGCAATCCGGGCCAGACCAACTACGGCGCAGCCAAGATGGGCATCGCGTCGTTCACGATCATTGCTGCTCGTGAGCTGGCTCGATACGGCGTGACGGTGAACGCAATTGCTCCGGGCGCGTTGACTCGGATGACAGAAGACCTCGGCATGGGATCGCTCGAAGGCGAGGAGCGCGAGCGCATGTCGCCGCGGTGGATCGCTCCGATTGCCACCTGGTTGGTGTCGGAAGATTCCAAGGGTGTGACCGGCCGGGTGTTCGAAGCATCAGGTCGGGTGCTCGCCGTTGCCGAAGGTTGGCATCGGGGTCCGACGGCTGAGCCGGTGGACGACCCGACCAAGATCGGCGAGGTGGCCAAGCAGCTCGTGCGCGACGCCCGCCTCAACGCCAATATGGGCGGCCAAGATTTCGATGGCGGGCTCGCCGAATAAGCACAGCGGGCTCGCCGAATAAGCACAGCGGGCTCGCCTATCAGAACAGCGTCATCTCGTTGGGTTCGATGCCCCGCAGCTCGTCGTAGTTCAAGGTGACACAGCGGATGCCTCGGGCCTCGGCGAGCACACGGGCCTGAGGCTTGATTTCTTGGGCCGCGAACACACCGGTGATGGGGCGAAGGTTGCCGTCACGTTCGAGGCGTTCGAGGTATCGGGTGAGCTGTTCGACACCATCGATTTCGCCGCGCCGCTTGATCTCGACGGCGACTGCGGCCCCCGACTCGTCGCGGCACAACAAGTCGACCGGGCCAATGTCGGTGGGGTATTCGCGCCGAACAAGGGTCCATCCGACTCCGAGGGTGGCCACATCGCGGGCCAAGAGCTCTTGCAGGTGAGCTTCGACGCCATCTTTTTGGAGGCCAGGGTCGATGCCGAGGTCGTGGCCGACGTCGGAGATCACCTCGTGGATGGTGATTCGCAGGGTTTCGCCCTTGGGGCTCGTCACGGTCCAACCTTCGTCGTCGAAGGTGAGTCGGTTGGGCGCGTTCATCCAGTTGAGGGGCTTGTAGGCCCCTCCGTCGGCGTGGATGGCAACACAGCCATCGGCCTTCACCATGATCAGTCGGGTGGCTTCGGGGAGGTGGGCCTGAAGCCGGCCGTCGTAGTCGACGGTGCAGCGGGCGATAACAAGACGCATGACGCCGACGCTAGCGACCGCGACGAGCTTGTTCAGGCTCCGTCGTCGGTGTTCAGGCTCCGTAGTCGACGCTATACCAACGCTCAGGCTGCATTTCGTACACCACGCTGCCGCCCGATGAAGCTTCGGCATAACCCGCGCCGAGCTCCTCGCCGAGGTACCGAACCGCCATGGCGAGTGTGTCGTCTGCGGTGGCGGTGCGTTTGGCCACCACCGGCCCTTCAACCATGACGTACTTGTACGGAAGGGCTTCTTGTTGGGCGCACATCGAGAATCGGCCGGCCGCATCGACGAGGACCGCCTTGCGGCTGGTGTCGCCGGTGAGTACGACGACGTTGCCGCCCGGTTCGTAGCTGTACCAAACGGGCACCGTCAGCGGACCCCGGTCGTGGTCGGCGATTCCCATGACGCCGACATGCATGTCGGCGAGGAACGCTTCTCGTTGTTCTGGTGTCATCGTGGCCATCTATGAACCCCCCATACGTTTGATGATCAGCTCCCGGCGGGCGCGCAGCTCGGCCCAGGTGAGCGAGTCGACGTCTGCTTCGAGACCCATGGAGGCTTTCACACCGGTGAGGTCGATGGCGGATTCGTCGACCACCATGCCGCTATCGGCGGCGAGCTGGGCTGCGTGGTTCATCGCAAAGTGCATCGCGATGGACTGGACCTCGGCGATGAGGTCGATGTCGGGAGCGAGGTGGCCGATCATCGACGACAAGAAGATCATGTTCTTGGTGAACAACATGAGCTCTTTGGGGAGCTTGGCTCCATAGCCGAGCATGGCCTTCACGATGCGCTGCACCTCGGCCAGCAGCTGCTCCTGGCTCATCGTGGTCGGGTCGACGACGGCTTCTTCGAGCCCGAGGTCTCGGATCACGGCGTGGAGGTCGGCGTCTGGTGGCAGCGCTCCGAGGTCGCGCATGGCCTCCATCTGTACATAGAGGTCGTTGGCGGTTGCGCCCATCATGAGTCGCAGGAACGCCCGGCGCTTGAACTCGTCCATCCGTCCGGTAATGCCGAAGTCGAGCAGGGCGACCCGGCCGTCGTCTTGGACGAACAAGTTGCCACCGTGGAAGTCGCCGTGGAAGACCCCGTGCAAGGTTGCGCTTTCGAGGAAGGCAACCATGACGTTGTGAACGACCTGGTGGGTGTCGACTCCGGCCGACTGCATGCCAGCAACATCGTCGAACTTGAAGCCCTGCACCTTTTCCATGACCAACATGCGCGGGCTCACCAGATCGGGATGGGGTCGCGGAACGACCCAGTCGGTCTGTCCGAGGTCGCGCAGCACCCTGGCCATATCGAGCAGGTTCTGGGCTTCGAGGCGGAAGTCGAGCTCTTCGGAGATGGTTTCGGCGAACAACTCAACCAACGCCGGCGGGTTGGCGAGTGCAGAGACCTTGATGCGGCCTACGAGGAAGGGAGCGAACCACGACAGCACCCTCAAGTCGGCGCCGACGAGTTGGCCGACGGTCGAGCGCTGGACCTTGACCACAACCTCTTCGCCGGTGCGAAGGCGGGCGTCGTGGACCTGGGCGATCGACGCCGCGGCAATCGCGGTCGGTGAGATCCAGTCGAAGATGTCTTCGGGTGGTCGGCCGAGCTCGGCTTCGAGGGTGGCTCGGACGGTCGCGAACGGTTCGGGTGTCACCTTGTCGCGGCACAACTTGAGCTCATTGACCAGCTCGTCGGGGAAAACTCCTTCGCCGGCGCTGATGATCTGGGCCAGCTTCACATAGGTAGGACCCAGCTTTTCTGAGGCCGTACGCAAGCGTCGCGACAGATCGGCCTTTGACTCACTCCCGCCCTTGCGGCGAGCGCCGAGGTACCAGATGGCCACACCAAGGCCCAGGTACCGCCCCGTGACTGCCAGTCGTCCCAGCGGCGGAAGCTTCGGTGAACGCACGAGGCGTGGTACGGAGCGCCGCGTCTTTTCGCGCACCTCGTCGAGGCCCCTGGCCCAGACCATTGCCTCAGGGTCGACGAGCCATGGCGGGTTCGAACTAAACGTACCGTAGGCCCAGTCGGCGATCTGAGGCTGGTCCGCTGAGGGAGTCGCAGCGTCGCGGATGGCAGGCGAGGAAGTCACAGCCATCCATTGTCGCAGCGGCTCGTCTTTCCTCCACGGCCTGGGGCGGTCTAGCCTTGGCAACACTTGGTGACGTTTTTCACACAAGTCGGGCTCGGGGGAGTTTCGTCGTCGCACCTTGGTGCAGTTGAGGGGGACCACATGGTCGATCGTTGGGTTGTCGAAACCGTTCCGTCGGAGCGTTATCCGGTGTACACGCGAGCCAACGTGGGCGAGGTGTTCCCTGACCCGGTGACACCTCTGTCGTTCTCGTTGGCGTTCCAGAACTCCGAAGGTTTGCAGGGCTCCGAAGCGGGTTTTCGTGATGGCTACGTCCGGATGGGAGCCTTCGATCACGACGAGTTCGACCCAGACAATTGTGTGTTCTTGGGCGTGTTCGGCGGCTACTGCTATCTCAATGCGTCGGCCATGCGTCTGTTCGGGGCCCGTGCGCCTGGCATGACTGCCCAAGACGTCGACGATCAGTTCTTCGGAGCCCAACCCGGCATCCCGCCGTATGAGGAACGGCCCGGCGA
>CAYGMW010000023.1:0-20129 GCA_964350975.1 uncultured Acidimicrobiales bacterium
TTCAGGGAGGTCGACAGTGACTTCGTTGAGGTCGACAGTGACTGGCTCCGGGGCGGTTTCGCGCAGGTCAATGAGCGGCTGGGCGACAAGATTGACGACTGGTTCAGCCTTGCGAGCCTGAAGTTGGGCCCGCAGCGCCTCGCCAAAGGTCTGAGGCTGGGCTGAGGACGCGTTGGCGCTGTCAAGGGCTGCGGTTGCAGCCGCTGGAGTTTCGCTCGCTTCAACCTGTCCGAGGACTCGATCGACCGCCGCCATTGGCTCTGGTTCGGCAACTACCGGATGGGTCGCTGCTGTCGGTGATCTCGGGGTGTCTTCAACCATGGCAGCGGTTCCTTCTACAACAGAACGAATGTCCGCCTCGCTAAAGCGCCGCGGGGTCGGGTCGTCAATCGGGTCACGTCGAACCAGCACTCGATAGGTCTGCTTCGAAAAGAAGCCACCAATACCACCCTTGCTGACACGTTCTGCACCAATGATCGTGCCGTAGGGCCCGACCTGTTCGGCGACCGCGGCCAAGGCCGCTTCGACGCTTGGGGCTTCGACCACGATGGTGCCGTCGCCTGGATCGCTGATGTTGGTGGAGTCAGTCATGATGGCTTCTCTTGGTTCGACTGGAAATCACATCGGGAGTCTTGGTTGTCAAGCACTGCCGCCTCCTCGCAACGACAACACCGGTGCTGATGAAGGTGCCATAGCAGCCGCACCGACCACCGCGATACTCGTCATTGAGATTGTTGGAGGAATCTCGGGATACGCCAGCACCGGCACCTGCACTCCCCCAGCGATCAGGAATCGCTGCAAGGGTCGACGCAAGCCGGGCCCGCAGATCACGACAGGGGTCGGGTCGCCCACCACTCGGGTTGCGGCCGCGCTCGCGATCTCGTCGAGCAGGGCGACACCTCGTTCAGGAGCTAGTACCAGGCGGCGTTCGCTGTCGATCTCGCGCAGCGCCTCATGAAGCGCAACCTCAGCCACCGGGTCGATCGTCATGGCTGCCAGCTCGTTGCCGGGGTCAACCGCCCTCACGATCGACGGTCCAAGAGCAATACGGGCTGCCGAAATCATGTCCTCGAGTGGCTGTCCGTTGGTGGCCGACACCGCGTCGACGACCCTTGCCAGCTGCCGGATCGAGACCCCTTCTTGCAGCAGGCCCTGGAGCACGCGATGCAGTGTTCCGAGCGGGATGAGTTCGTTGTCGATGTCCTTGGCCAGGATCGGGTGGTCGTACCTGAGACCATCGACGAGTTGTTGCACATCTTGGCGCGTGATCAAGCGGTCGGCGTTTCGGCGAACAACATCGGCGAGGTGAGTCACCACCGCCGTCGAGCGATCGACCACGGTTGCTCCAACCGACGTGGCTTGGTCAGACGCTGCTTCAGGGATCCACCAGGCGGTCAGGCCAAACACTGGTTCCACGGTTCGTTGTCCGCCCAAGAACCGCAGGTCGTCGCTGTCTGAAGCTGGAAGCACCATGACGTGATTCCGCGGAGCGGTACCACTGGCAACCACCGCTCCATCAAGTTCGATGGTGTAGGTCGACGCGGCCAAACCAACATCGTCGCGGGTGCGAACCAACGGCATCACAATGCCGAGTTCGAGTGCGATCTGGCGACGAAGCGCCTTCACCCGATCGAGCAAGTCGCCACCACGATCGGTATCGATGAGATCCAAGGAGTCATAGGAGAGGTGAAGTTCGAGCGGCTCGACCCTCATCTCGTCGATCAACACCTCAGTTGGGTTGCGCTCAACCGTGAGCTCGTCGTCGTCAACAACCGCCACATCGACCGGAACCCGGCCGCTCAGCACGAACAGCGAAACCGACGCCGCGAAGAACGGCAAGATCGGCAGTCCAGGCAGCAGAGCAATCGCAGCAATCACGTACGACGACAACCGCATGGCTCGACGAGCCGACAAGAGTTGCTCGGCCAACGCCGTGCCCAGATCGGCGTCGCCACCCACGCGAGTGACCAACAAGCCGGCTGCGATCGACGTCATGATCGCCGGAATCTGGCTCACCAACCCGTCACCGACGGTCAACAAGGTGTATGTCGAGACGGCGTCGCCAAAACTCAAACCTTGCTGGAGAACACCGATCGCGAGGCCACCGAACATATTGATGAGCACGATGATGACGCCCGCCAGAACGTCACCCTTCACGAACTTTGAGGCACCGTCCATCGCGCCGTAGAAGTCTGCTTCTTTGGCGATGCGCTCACGCTTGTTGCGGGCCTGGGCGTCGTCGATCAGGCCGGCACTCAGGTCGGCGTCAATCGCCATCTGCTTGCCTGGCATGGCGTCCAACGTGAAGCGGGCCGCAACCTCAGCAACACGGCCGGCGCCATTGGTCACGACCGCGAACTGGATCACGATCAAGATCAAGAACACGACCAAGCCCACAATGACCGAGCCGCCGACCACGAAGTTGCCGAAGGTTTCGATGACCTTGCCGGCGTAGCCGTCGAGCAAGATAAGCCGGGTTGACGACACATTGAGCGCGAGGCGAGCGAGGGTCATCACCAGCAACAAGGCTGGGAAGATCGACAGGTCCAGGTTGTCTTTCAGGGTGATGACCGTGAGTAGCAACAACACCGCCATCGCGATGTTGAGCGCCAAGAACAGGTCGAGCACCACCGGAGATACCGGGATGATCATCATGATGATGGCGCCCAGCACGAAGGCTGGAAGCATCATGTTGGCGAGACGAGACGACATCTAGTCCTCACGCACCCTTTACTCGACGACGGGCACGCATGACGGCTGCAAGCACTGCTGCAACGGCTTCGTACAGTTCTGGCGGAACGAATTGACCGACCTGACAGCGGCGATACAACGCACGAGCCAGTGGTTGGTTCTGGCGGACCGGAACACCGTGACGGTAAGCCTCTTGACGCATCTTGCGGGCCCGCGGGCCCGCGCCCTTGGCCACCACACGTGGGGCCATTTCGCCCGCGTCGTACTTCAACGCCACGGCCAATCGGACCGGGTTCAGCAGCACAACGTCGGCGTTGGCGACAGTGGCGATCATGCGGTTGCGGCTCATGTCGCGCTGCTTGCGCTTGCGGAACGAGCGCAGCTGCGGGTCACCATCTTGCATCTTGGACTCGTCTTTGAGTTCCTGCATGGTCATCTTCATCTGACCCATGAGCTTTTGGCGGTTGTATGCGTAGTCAGCAACAGCGATGACAACAGCAAGGGCGCTGCCGCGAATGAGGATGGTCCTCATCGAGTCATTCGTCACCATCAGCCAGCTGTCGAGGCCTCGTATGACGGCAACATCGCTCATGAAGACGCGAATCGGGGCGATGACAACAGCGATCAGCAGGGCCAGCTTCAAAAAGAGCCGAACGGTTTCCCACAACATGGTCTTGGGAGCCAGCTTGTTGGCGCCGTTCTTGAAGCTCAGCTTCGACCACTTGGGCTTGATGGCCTCGGGGGCCAACACGAACCCAGTCTGGGCCACGTTGGCGACCACGCCCGCGACCATGCTGATCAACAAGATGGGTCCCAAACCAAGCAGGATCATTCGGGGAAGCTGGTCTGTGAACGCTGGCGAGGACAAGCCCTGGGGCGAGGTGGCAAGAAACGAACGAAGTCCGTCAGCCATAGGAGCAACCAGGCCTGGTCCAAGGACCATGAGCATGAACACCGCTCCGAGGATGGACAGCGCAATAGGGACGTCCTGGCTCTTGGCCAGACGTCCCTCTCTTTTGAAGTCCCGACGGCGTTTCGCCGACGGCTTCTCAGTTCGCTGACCCTTCTGCGGATCGGCCATGGGCACACTGCTTGGTCCGGCCAATCCATGGCGGCGGTACCACCGGCATCCGTGCCGGCATCACTTCTGTGAGACAAGTCGGCACCCGTTGGCGCGACTCAAGGTTCGAGGAGCTCCGGCTCAGACTGGTGGGGCCCATCGAGCAACCGAAACAATCTCGTCGAGACAGTTGTCGATCTCATCGAGCATCAGGACGCCAGTGGAGGTCATGTCGGCGGCCTGCCGGGTCGCCGAGGCAATCAGAGTCTCAAGGTCGTCGACCAAACCACCCATGGCATCCAAACCGGTCGTCGAGCCCAAGATGGCGAGCGCTTCGAGACAGGCCGCCATCGCGGTCGGGCCATCACCGGCCGGAACTGCGATCGAATAGACCAATTGGCTGATCAGCCTGGTCAGGCCCTCGACTTCGCGGGCGAGTTGGTCGTTGAGCTCATAGAGCGATACCGAGTGCACGTCGGGGACGGTCGGCCGCGAGACAGCGTCGTTGAGGGTCGCAGCAAAATTCATCCCAAACTCCTGGACACTGCCCCGATGACGTCGGTCATTTCGAACATCGCCGACCTCACATAACTCGGGAACGACAACATGACAACCGCTGCGGCACCCATCGAGATCAACAACTTGATCGGCAAGCCGAGCAAGAACACGTTGGCCTCGGGCAGCATCCGCGCCGCAATGCCCAGCACCAGCTCGGCCAAGAACAGTGCTGCGAGCGCAGGAACAGCGATCTCAAGGCCTGCCACCAAGAACTTGGCGAACACCATCATGGCGACATCGGCGAGTCCATCGTCGATGACTGGTCGTCCCCACAAGGGCACCACTTCGACGGTGTTGGCGAGACCAGCAACCAGTAGGCGCGGCCCGCCGAGAATGAAGAAGACCGTGATGGCAGTGATGTCGAAGAACCGTTCGAACACCGTTGATGACCGGCCCGTTTGGGGGTCATAGAGCGCCGACACACCAAGGCCGGACGTCACGTCGAGCACACCGCCAGCCATGATGAACATATTGAG
Organism: uncultured Acidimicrobiales bacterium; assembly: GCA_964350975.1. Classification (GTDB taxonomy): domain Bacteria; phylum Actinomycetota; class Acidimicrobiia; order Acidimicrobiales; family Poriferisodalaceae; genus JAADHX01. Next base: position 4,786 of record CAYGMW010000023.1, read on the forward strand.
GATCAGGGTCGACAAGAAGCCCAGGATCAGCCCGATGGCCAGGTTCGACACCATCCCGGTCACGAGCGGCGCTAGGTCGAGTTCGCTTTCGGGCACCGGCTCCATCAAGAACATGCCAATCGACAACGACAGCGCGATCTGGCCCGGGCCCGGGATGCGTCGAGTCAATTGTGGCGCGCCCAAGATCAGCCCGGTCACTCGCATGATGGCGAACAACAGGCCAGCAACCGTGGGCGCGTCGAAGGTGAGGTCAGCCATCAGCTGTCACGACAGCACGGGTATCGACGTCCACAGGTCGGTCACCCAACCCGTCAACTCAGCCAACATCCAGCTGCCACCAAGCACGATGATGAGGCCCACCCCAACGAGTTTCGGAACGAAGGTCAGTGTCATTTCCTGGATCGACGTCACCGTCTGAACCAAGCTCACGAACACACCAACAACAAGGCTCACGATCAATGCCGGACCCGCGAGCTTGATCGAGACATAGATCGCATCGGTTGCAATCTGAATGGCAGTTGCATCAGTCATGACTGGCTCCTAGGTGACCTGATTGACCGAGGCGATCATCGACTGAACAATCAGCCCCCAGCCATCGACGAGTACGAATAACAACAACTTGATCGGCAACGAGATGAAGACCGGGGGCAGCATCACCATGCCAAGTGCCATCAAGACCGAGGACACCACAAGGTCAATGACCAAGAACGGGATGAAGATCATGAAGCCGATCGTGAACGCGGTCCTGAGTTCGCTGAGTACGAACGCCGGGATCAGCACGGTCGGATCAACGTCTTCGGCGCTGGTGACTGGCTCGTTCCTCAGGTCGATGAAGAGGCGCAAGTCCTCGTCGCTGGTCTGGGCGAGCATGAATTGACTCAGCGGCTCAAACCCGACCTCCCACGCTTCGCCCTGATCGATTTCGCCGCTGAGGAGGGGCTGGATTGCTTCGGAGTTGATCTCCTGAAAGATCGGCCCCATCACGAACAGCGTCAAGAACAGGGCAAGGCCGGTCAACACCTGGGTCGGCGGGACCTGCTGGGTACCCAACGCGTTGCGTGTCAGCGACAAAACAATCGCAAAGCGCGTGAACGAGGTCATCAGCAACAGGATCGATGGTGCAATCGATCCAATCGTAAGCAACAAGATGATGACAACGGTCTGGGTCAGACCGCCGGCACCCTCGATGCTGATCCCAACATCGGGGGCCGTCACCGCCGTTGGTTCGGTGACAACAATGCCCAGTCCCGTGTCAGCGGGCTCGCTTTGGGCGCCAACCACCGGCTCGGAGATAGGTTCAACAATGGCCTGAGCGGCCGACGGCGCGGCCGTCGCGACGAGGTAGGCAAAGGCGGCCAACGCCACCACGACAAAAACGGCCAAGCGGCGAAGAATGGCCCGGGTGCGTCGACGGCGGCGAGAGGGAGCGACCGGATCAGTCGTCGAGGGCATGAATCCGGACCCCTTGAGGCACACGCGTCGTCATTCGACGCAGGTGTGCGAGCAAGCCAGTCCGTGGCATGTCTTGGGTGTCAAACGATCCCACTGGCGATCCTTCGCCAGACGAGGACTTCTTCCAGAGCCCACGCGGGGCTCCGTCATCTTCGGCCTCAGCCGAAGTTATTGCTCCACTGAGGTCAACATCGGGGTCAAGTTCGGCCAACAAGTTGACCGACTGTTCGGCTGCGCCAACGAGATAGCGGCGGCCTGCGACCTCGAGCACGGCGACGCTCGCCGAACGGCCAAGAGACGCGCGGGCCACCACCTGGATACCTCGAAACCGGCCCGCGCCGCGCAGCCCCCACCATCGAACGGCGAGAAGCCCTCCGATGACGACGGTGAGCGAGAGCACCAGCCGGATAACGACGCCTGTGGTCATGGCCGTGGCGTCTGAGGATTCGACACCGACGAGATTCGCACGCCAAGAACGTCATCGATGACGACCACTTCGCCGCGGGCAACGGGGCTTCCATTGACCAACACATCAACGTGGGCGCCAATGGGACGATCGAGTTCGATCACGCTGCCTTCAGACAGCTGCAGGACCTCGCGCACCCGCATGATGGTGCGGCCGAGTTCGACGGTGACATCCATCGACACGTCAGACAACAACGACATCTCTGCTCGAGTCGAACTCGTCAAACCAGCACCAAGTTCTGGATATGCAACGGGGTCGACCATGGGCATTGGAGCGGCTGGTTCGGGTTGAGTTGCGGGCTCAGGAGCACTGACCTCAACATCACTGGCTGAGGCCGAGGCATCGGTTTCGGCCGGAGCTGGAGCTTCCGCGGCTCGGACTGGTTCGGCCATGAGCCACCAGAGCGTGCCGACGCTTTCGCCCACCGTGGCGTCAACCTTGACACCAGACCAATCGGCGGCGCCCGCTGGCAGCGCCTCAATCGGTTCGGCCGAAGTGACGGGGCCAACCAGCAACCCAGCAGATGACAGAGCACCGACAAAGGCGTGGCTGGCATCGAGCCCAAGCCGACACAGCTCGGTCCATGCCGCATCGGCATCGCCGGCCGTCAGCCCAGCGGCTTCAGCGAAGGCCTGGGCGGCCTCTTCAGACACTGCCATGACCACCGAACCCGTTGGTCCGCTGGAGTGAACCAGCATCGCGGTCGCAAGATCAGCGTCGGTGGCATCAACCATGGCCGTGTCGTTGGCAATGACATCAACTCCGGCAAGTTTGCCCAGTGATGTCACAGCCGCGGATGCGGCGGCCAACAAGGCTTCGGTGAGTGCGGTTTGTTCTGCGGTGGTCACCAGCTTCTCCAGCCATTGATCTGTACTGCCATGCGACGTGCCTTGCGCCCAAGCCGGGCCGAGAGCAGGGTGCGACCGCCAATGTGACCCTCGATGGGTTGGTCAACGCGGTGGCTTGTTCGGATGATGTCGCCTGGAGCGAGGTCGAACAGTTCGCCGGCCGGGATCTTCGATGTGGCCAAGGTGAAGACAACCTCGACGTCGACATCGGGAACCAGTTCATGAAGTGGCCCGTGTTCGTCCGCATTGACGCGGCGGCCCTCGATACGAACCTTGCTTTCGAGTCGATCGAGAGCTGGTTCGACGGTGCCGAACGGATAACACACGCTCAAGATGCCTTCGATGCCGCCGGCCAACGTGACTGAGTAGCTCAGCAACAGCACCATGTCAGTAGGAGGCACTACCTGCACGAAACGCGGGTTGAACTCCACCGATCGCAACTTCGGGGTCACCTCTTCGACTGGTTCGAGGGCTTCGGCGAACGCTTCGACCACACTCGCCATGAGCTCTCGAATGAGTGCTCCTTCGATCTCGGTTGGCCCCCGGTCGGGTAGTGATCCACCCCGTCCACCGAGGACTCGGTCCACGAAGGCAAACGCCAGCGGTGTGGTCATCTCCACGATGGCCACACCAGGCAGCGGGTTCATGTCGACCGTGGCGATCACGGTGGGGGTCGGGACCGACCTCAAGTAGTCGCCATAGGTGATCTGATCGGTCGAGAAGTGGGCAATGGACACCACGGACCGCAAGCGGTGACTAAAGCCACTCGCGACCTGGCGAGCGAACACTTCGTGCACCGCTTCGAGGCCGCGCATGTGCTCACGAGAGAACTTGCTCGGTCGGCGGAAGTCGAATGGCTCAGCAATTGCCAGTTCGGCACTTTTGACTCGGGGGTCAGCCAATGTCATTGCACCAGCAGATCTGTGAGGATGACGCGCTTCACAAAGCGGGCGTCTTCGGTGTTCAGCAGGGCAATGGCCTGGGCACTCAGCTTGCTGCGAAGTAGTTCTTGACCTTGGACCGAGCGCAGTTCTTCAGCGCTGAACGTGGCCATCTCGCGCAGCGCTGCGTCGAGCAGGAGCGCCATCTTGGGCTCGACCAGGGTCGGATCAACCATCTCGATCAAGACCACCGAGAACGCAATGCGAGCAAAGTGCGGCGTTTCGTCGGCCAGGTTGACCGTCAAAGCGCCCACAGGAAGGATGAGTCCGTCAGCTTCGTCGGCCAACGCCAGCGTGGTCGGCGGCGCAGCCTCTGCTGCGTCACCGCCTGAACCCAAGAAGAAGTAGCCAGCAGCGGCAACTACCACGCCACCGATGATCATCATCTTCTTCTTCTTGGCCGCGTCGCCTTCGTCCTTGGCGTCGTCGTCCTTCTTCTTCTTAGCCATGAAGCCTCCGGTCACACCCCTTGCGGGGAACATCTGACCTGGTCGGCACGCGGCGAACGAACTTCAGGACTTCGTCCATTTGCGACGCCACACGGCTACGACGGTGATACACCCAATGGCTCATCGGGACCTTGTCGGGCCGGATCTTGTTGGGCCAACTGGTCTGGTGTGTCGGGCGGCGCCGATGAATCGACTGCGGGTTCTTCGCCGGTGACCAGCGACGAATCCGCTTCGTCGACGCCGATCACAATCTCGACCCGTCGGTTCCGAGCGCGGTTCTCGTCGCTGCTATTTTCGACTCTTGGTCGTTGGTCACCGAAGGCCACCACTTCCATCCGGCTGGCATCGATTCCGTAGTCGTTGACCAAAACATCGAGCACCGCGATGGCACGATCTGCCGACAGGTTCCAGTTGGAGTAGCCGCCCGCGCCGAGCGGCACGTCGTCGGTGTGTCCCTCGATTTGCAGGGGATTGTCGATACCCGAAACAACCGAGGCGATCGTGCCAATGAACTCTTGACCGATTCCTGGTTCGAGTACATCGCTGCCACTTCGGAACAAAATGTCGTCAGCTGACAACACCACCACGAGGCCCCGAGCGCGCAGTTCGGCACTCACTGCATCTTGAAGACCCGCAGCCGCGGCGGCCTCAATGAGCTGATCTTGCACCTGGGCTAGCTCAGACAGGTCGAGCAGTCGCCCGACCGTTGGGGCCTCGTCGATCGGTTCGCCGTTTTCGTCGACCTCGTCGGTTCGGGCCAAGCCCTCCAATGCGGCGGCAGTTTGGCGTTCTTCGGCAGTTTCTTTCAGTTCTTGCAGCTCGGCGATGTTCGCGTTGGGGATCAACACGATCGCGCCACCGGCGGCAGGGATGTTCGATCCGGCTTCGAGGTTGGCGCCAATCAACGACGCACCGCCTGAGAGGATCTGTTCTTGGTAGGCCGAGTTGCCGAACGCGTCCTCGAGGCCCTGCAACAGAGCAATGAACTTCTGCTCTTCGACCGACGAGATCGCAAACAACATGACGAAGAACGCCATGAGCAAGGTCACAATGTCGGCATAGGTCGTCAGGAAGCCAGGGCCACCTTCTTCGACCTTCTTTTCTTTCTTGCGGGCCACGAGTCAGCGCTCCGGTCAGGCTGCTCGTTCGAGGCGAACCTTGGAGCCAACTCGCAACTCGGGTTCGAGGTAGGCCTCGAGGCGGTCGACGATGTGGCGAGGGCTTGCACCCTCGCGGATGGCGATGATGCCTTCGACAATCAACTCGCGGGTCATGACTTCGAGCTCGTTCAGCACGGCGAGCTTGCCGGCAATCGGGCCAAAGATGATGTTCGCGAAGAACACGCCGTACAGGGTGGTCAACAAGGCCAAGGCCATACCGGTACCCAGAGCCGACGGATCGGACAGGTTGCCGAGAATATTGATCAGACCAATGACCGTGCCGATCATGCCCAGGGTTGGTGCGTACTCGACCAGCTTCTTGAACAGGCCAATCAGTGATTCATGACGCGACTCCATCGCGCCGATCTCAGATTCCATCACCTCGCGAACCTCTTCGCTCTCGAGGCCGTCAACCACCATCTGCAGGCCCGAGGCGAAGAACTTGTTCTCCATGTCCTCCAAGCCCGACTCAAGGGCCAAAATGCCTTCCTTGCGGGCGGCTTCGGCGAACTTCATGAGCTGGGTGACAATCTCGTCAGGGTCATCGGGTGCCTGAGTGAGCGCAACAATGAACCCCTTCGGGAGCCGTTTGGCCATGTCCATCCGGTAGCCGGCGAGCGAGGCCCCAATGGCTCCCAACAACACCAACACGAACGACGATGGTCCAATGAGTGGTCCGAACGAGTTGCCATCCATGACCGTCGAAACAACGATCGCAACCATGACGAGGCCGATACCAATCAGCGTCAGCGGATCCATGGCTCAGCTTTCTGACTCAACGACGCTCAGATGAGCGCCTGTGGCACTGTCACGAAGCGCGTCGGAGGCAACAATCACCGAGGCTCGAAACAGCTTGGACCGTTCGACGATTTCTGCGGGCGACTCGGCGACCACCATCTTTCGGCCATCGGCCAAGGTGATCACCGTGTCCGGGCGTGACTCGACGAACTCGATCAGGTCCGCGTTGAGATAGAGCGGTTCGCCCTTCAGCCTGTGTACGAGAATCATCGAGCACCTCCGTGTGATCGTGACGAGTTGAAATCAAGGGTCGACATCTGGCCACGCCCGTTAAGGGTTTGTACCAGACACAATTTCTTACGTAGTCGAGCCATGACCCGACCCCTACGGAGAGAAATGACCATCAGCGCTTGAGATTCACCAGGTCGGACAGGAGTTCGTCAGCAGTCGTGATCACACGGGAGTTGGCCTGGAACCCGCGCTGGGCGATGATCAAGTTCGTGAACTCACGGGCCAGGTCGACGTTCGACATCTCAAGTGTTCCGCTCGACATCAGGCCGCGGTTGCCAGTCCCAGCGAGTCCAACCAGTGGTTCGCCAGAGTTGACGGTGGTGCGGAAGGTTGAGTCAGGAGCCCTTGACAGGCCGCCGGGGTTCGCAAACGACGCCGTTGCCACCTGGCCCAAGGCCTTGTTTTGACCATTCGAGAACTGGCCTTCAATCAAGCCAACGTCGCTGATCGAGTACCCAACCAGATAGCCGATCGCCTGACCATTCTTGGCTTTGGCCTCCATCGTCGGCGCGCCACCGAACTGCACGAGTGCCAGGGCCGTGCCGAAGTCAACATCAAAGTCCATCGGGAGCGCACCCGTTGGGGTGAAACCGCTGACATTCACCAGTGACGCGCTGGTCAACTGACCACTCGCATCGAAGGTCACCGTGGCCGGCGCAATGGTGGCGGGAGTGCCGTCGATTTCGACGGCCACGGTCCACTCGTTCACATTGGCCTTGGTGAAGGTGTAGGTCGCCTCGTGGGGCACTCCGAGGGAGTCAAACACCTCAATCGAGGTGCGGGAGATGTCGCCAACAAGTGCGTCGGACGACAACGAGCCGCCGATGGCGACCTCGGTGGTTTCTTCGGGGTCGATGACCTGTCCCAGAGGGATCCGAATCGACTGGATACGAGAGTTCGTGTCCACCACACCGTTGTCGGCAACCCAGCCTTGGACCTGACCGCCAGAAGCCGACGTCAAGGTGCCATTCTCATCAAAGATGAACGAACCCAAACGGGTGTAGGTGGTTTCGCCAGCGGCCTCGACCACAAAGAAGCCGTCGCCCTGGATGGCGAGGTCGGTTGCTCGCCCTGTTACCTGACTTGCTCCCTGGGTGAAGATGCTGTCGATCTGGGCCACCTTGACGCCGAGACCGATCTGGGCACCATTGATACCCGCTCGGTCGTCGGTAGCACCGCTGGCCCCACGCAACACCTGGGACAACGATTCTGAGAAGGTGACCTGGCTGGCCTTGAAACCGGCGGTGTTGACGTTGGAAATGTTGTTGCCAACGACATCCATCATGGTTTGGTGACTGCGAAGACCAGAGACACCTGAGAACATTGAACGCATCATGTTGAGCTTGCTCCTACGGGAGTGGGCCGAAGAACGGCGGGATTCGAAAAGGGGGAGATTGGTAAGTAACGAGGTACAAGGGAACGAGTCGTCACCGCGCGAGGCCACGCCAAAGGAGCGGCCAGCGGGCGCGCCGCCTACGAAACAGCCCCCTGTGGCGAACTTGTTGCCGCGTGAGCGACAATTGCGGTGACCTGGTCGAGAGGAATCTCTCGGTCGCCAATCTGAAGGGTTGGACCCAACGCGGTGGCCTTAACTCCGGTCACGACGCCCTCGATGGTTCCCAGGAGCGGGTCTGTAGCCGAAACAGTTTTGCCGATCATCGCGGCGGCTGTTGAGAACTGGTCGATACCAACAAGATGGCTTTGCAGTGCTGCTACCTCCTGCAGAGCCTCGACGTTTGCGAGCTGGCTGGTCTGCTGCATGAGAGCGTTGCCATCCATTGGTTCCATCGGATTCTGGTTCTGCAACTGGGCAACCAAGAGCTCCAAAAAGAGGTCGGTTCCGAGATCACCGAGACCCGTCGACTGTTCACTAGAGGTGAGTGCGGGAGTCACTGAGCTGATCATGTTGAAATTCCGTTCATATTGATCTCCTGGTCACTCAGAGCCGAAGCTCAGTTGAGGTCGGGATTCGGCGGGCAGCCGGGGCTGCGATGTTGGCTGGCGATGAGCTCGATCCATCGAGCGATCGGTCCTGTTGACGCCGTTGTTGTTGCTGGCGCTGATCCATCGATTCGCTCAACTGGCGCTGCCACTGACCCGTTTGCGACGAACCAGCGCCGGCATCGGTGACGGTCACATTGATCCCGTTGGCATCAACTGCGACACGAATCCGAATGCCATGCACTTCGGCAAAGTCGAGCGAGATCGCTCGAGGCGGCGGCTGGGAGGCAATAGCTTCAATGGTCTCGGCAATCCGCGACATGGTCGCTTTCATGCTCGAAGGATCCCAAGCCGCGGCCAGACCTGACCCATCCACCGATGCCGGGCTCGCGGTGCCCACCGCAACCAGGTTCATCGCCGAAAAGTTCGACGTGTCAGCCCGCGATGTGGTGGCATCGACGCGCTGCGGTGCCACTGAAGCAGCCGTCATGTCGCCAGCTTCTGAACCAGCCACATCCCCGAGTGCCCGAGCCGTCGTTTCGGTCGTTGCAGGGTGAGTGGCGATCGTTGTGGCCGTGGTTTCGAGCGTCTCATCAGTCAGCTGATCCGCCGGCGACATGACGATGGGCCCGGCCCCAGCAGCCGTGGCTGTCTCAGCATCAGCTGCAACGGCCTCGGCACCAGATCCATCACCCTGGCCCGACAACTCCGGTGTTGCCTCCGACGGGCTCGATGTCGAAACGGGTTGGTCGGTCAGGTCATCGTTCGTCGAGATGCCCGCGGCTTCAGCAGCGGTAGCAGCGACGACGCCAGAGCTGTCCACGGACATCTGGTTGACCGCCTCGTGGAGCATGACCTCTTCGGGAGCCGTGTCACTTGCAACGGCACCGGTCTGAACCGCGTGATCTGCAGTCAGCCCAGCCATCATCGCTGCATCAGCGAGAGCATCGGCAGCTGACGCCTCAGCCAGGTCGGCCTCAGGTGAGATGTCAGCTACGTCGTTGGCCGACTCAGTCGTCAGTGCAGGTTCTGCTGCATCCAAGAGCGCCGCGGGGTCAACGTCAACCACGTCGAGTTCGACATCGGTGGTGACCGACTCGTCAGCAACTCCACCCGACAAGGCGGCCACCATCGCTTGGTCGTCTGGCTCTGTCGGGCCCTTCGACACCAACCAGCCCGCGACTGCGACCTCGGTTTCGTCGTCGGTGGCCACATCAGCAGCCCGAGTCGGTTCGTCGCCCGCCGCTTCGGCCTCGTATTCGACGCTGTCGTCGGCTGAAGCAACGTCGTCGTGGCCGCGACCGGCGTCAACACGTTGGCGCTCATGGGCTGACCTCGCTGGCGGGCGACCATTGCCGACCACCCGGTCGAGTGCTGCATCGCGATGGTCATCGCGCATCAGATCAGCAAACGCGTTGTCGTTCACGGCATCACCGCTGCGCGACGATCGCGGCGCCGCAGGTGGAGCAATTCGTTGCAGAGCGATCATCGTCGTCATGGCGTTGTTCCTTGAAGTTCGTCGCGGCGGGCCGTGACGATGCGGACATAGGACTGTGTTTCGCTGATGTTGGGCACACCACCGGCCTGGATCACCCGGCCAGGGCCAGCGTTATAGGCCGCCAAGGCCAGCTCGACGGAGCCAAATCGGTCGAGTTGTTTGCTCAGATAGCGGGCCGCGCCGTCGAGGTTCTGGATGGGATCGTGGGGATCAACACCCAGCTCAGCTGCGGTTCCGGGCATCAACTGGCCAAGACCCAACGCCCCCGCAGGCGACACTGCATCTGGTCGAAACGCCGACTCAGTCCAGACCAGTGCGGTCAGCAAATCCGGGTCGAGCCCATACCGAGCCGCGGCGTCGTGAATGGGTCCACTCCACTGTTCGGCTCGTTCGGGAAGTGTGCCCGTGTTGACCGAACTCGTGCGGGTGGCGCCGGCGATGAGGCTGGAGGTAGACCAGGCGCCCGAACCGCTGTCCAACGACGGTTCGTCTGACTTGAGCCCCAGGTTCGGACCAACTGGCCGCGCCGACTCGAGCACCGACGAAAAGGACCGCTGTCCCCCGCCGACCACGAACTGCCGAGCTTCGACATACATGGCGGTGAACCGACTTGAGATGTTGGCAACGTCAGACATCGTCATCTCCTGCGTCGTCTGCTGACTGGTCATGCCACGCCCGGCGCATGAGGACCACCTCATCAAGAGCAGCTTGTGCGGCCCGAGCAGCAACAGCAGCACGCGCGATACGTCGCCGTTCCTCAAGCGATTCAGCGGCTCGACGGCGGCTCGTAGCGACCTGCACGGTTGCGACCGCCGCGTTCATGGTTGCGCGAGACTCCTCAAGCGCCACCCGGGCCTCTTCGAGTTCTTCGGCGCGCACAACACCTTGGGCCCGTAACGCAATGAGGTGTTCAATACCGAGGGCTCCACCACCGTCGAACATGGGCTCACGGAGGGCATCAAGGCGGGCTCGAGCCTGCTCGACCCGGAGCCTGACATCGGCCAGGTCCTTTTGAGCGTGTCGTTCGCGCAGCTTGCGCAGGCGAACAACCACTCCAATACGGTCGCTCACGACACCCTCCCAGCAAGGTCACGCGCCACGAGGCGGGTGTCAGCAGCAGGGGTCAGATCTTCAGGATGCTGGCCCAGCAACTGCCAGATGTCGCGCTCAATCGACAATCCAATGTCGGCGCGTGGGTTCGACCCAGCGGCGTAGGCGCCAACTTCGACCAGGTCGCGCACTTCTTCAACCGCGGCCAGCGCCGATCTCAGAATCTGAGCTGCTTGCGCGTCTTCGGGGGTCGACACCGTGCTCGCCAAACGGCTCAGTGACGCCAGCGGATCAACTGCTGGGTACTGACCTCGATGTGCCAGCTTGCGGTCGAGCACGACGTGGCCGTCAAGAATCGAGCGAGCGGCATCCGCGATGGGGTCATTCATGTCGTCGCCGTCAACCAGAACAGTGAAGAAGCCCGTGATCGAACCATTGGCCCGAGGGCCGGTTCGCTCGAGCAAGGCTGGCAACAGCGAGAACACCGATGGTGTGTAGCCGCGAGCGGTTGGTGGCTCGCCGGCTGCGAGGCCGAGCTCGCGCTGAGCCATTGCGAGACGGGTCAGGGAGTCAAACAGCATCAAAACATCGGCGCCGCGATCGGCAAAGTACTCGGCGTAGCTCACAGCCAATTCAGCAGCACGACGGCGAAGAATCGGAGGCTGATCAGACGTCGCAACGACCACAATCGAACGGGCCAGGCCCTCAGGCCCAAGATCGTCCTCGAGCATTTCGCGAACTTCCCGACCACGTTCACCGATCAGAGCAACCACATTGATGTCGGCGTCGGTGCCTCGGGTCATCATCCCGAGCAGGGTTGACTTACCGACACCAGAACCACCGAAGATGCCAAGACGTTGGCCCTTGGCCGCCGGCACCATCAGGTCAAGCACTCGAACACCAGTGGCGATCGGTTCGTTCACCCTGGCCCGCGACAGCGGGTTCGGTGTTGCGGTATCGAAGCGCAACGGTTCGCCCTCGATGGGGGGTCCGCCGTCCATCGGGCGACCCAAACCGTCTACCACGCGCCCGATGAGCGAACTGCCGACGCGTGCGGTGAGCTGGGGAACCACCGCTACTTGATCACCACGCTGGATGCCGTCAAATGACGCAAACAAGGCGACTACCAGCGAGTTCGGGTTCACACCGATGACCTGACCGCCAATGGCATGAGCGCCAGCGTGTCCCGAAAGAATCTCGACCATCTCGCCGATCGGGGCGTTGATGCCCCGCACCTCGATCTCGCTGCCGCGCACACGCGAGACGCGCCCGCGACGCCGGGTGCCATCGAGCGCGCCAATACGGCTGCCAAAGGCAGCCGGTTGAGCGCTCGCGTTCACCGCGGTGCGAAGAGGGGGCGACACAACAGGCATCAGATCTGCATGTTCGCGATCTGCTGATACGCCTGAACGGCCTGGTCACGGATGGTCACCAACAAGTTGACGGCCAACGTGGCTTCGGTGGTCGCAATCGCAACATCGCTGAGTTGGACGTCTTCGCCAGCGGCGAGGGCCGACACCATCTGGTCGGCGTTTCGTTCCGTCGCAGAGACCGATTCGAGAGCGTTGGAAAACATGGAGCTGAAGTCGTCCGCCGCGGCCCCCGCCGACATCGAGGACCCACCCAGGGATCCCATCCCAGACAGGCCAGCAGCAGCGCCGCCAACTCCGGAGATTGGCAACATGATTAGGCCCTCCCGATTCCGAGTGCAGCCTGATAGGCCTCTTCCGCGGCCTTTACGACCTGGAGATTCATCTGGTAGTGCCGGCTCGCGATGATCATGTCTGACATCTGGCCAGCGGTATCGATATTGGCGCCCTGCACCATGCCGTTCTCGTCGGCCAAGGGGTGCTGTGGGTCATAACGCAGCGGCGCTTCGCCAGCGGCCGCAACGATCTCTTGCATCTGAACACCCTCGCGGCTGCTGTCTTCAGCCAGCACCAAGAACTTGGCCCGGAACGGTTCGGTGTCGGTAGCGGTGACGGTGTTGATGTTGGCCAAATTGTGGCCAATGACATCCATCCACGTGCTGGCCATCGACGCGCCGCTGGCAGCCGCGTTGAGAACTCCAAATGGTCCGCTCATTGTCCACCAATCGCTCGGCGCAGAACGCCGACCTTGTAGTTGTAGCCATTGACGAGGGCCTGGAACAGCAGGTTGTCCGACACCAAGGCGGTGGTTTCAGCTTCGAGATTGACGTTGTTGCCGTTCTCGTCCACGTAGTCACTCGTGGTCGTTTCCAGCACCGTGCGCTGGTCAAAATCACCGTTTCCGGCGATCTTGGCTCGCAGCGAGCTCTCGAAGTCGACCCTGCTGGCCAAGAAGCCAGGGGTCGACGAGTTCGCAATATTGTTGGCGCGAACTTCAGCGCGTCGGTTCAACCCGTGGAGCGCGTATGCGGCGATGTCAGTGACACCATCACCAAGGCCAAGACCAGCCATGGGAACTCCGATCGAATCTGCCGTCGCAATGACGGCGCGGACATGTGACGCACCACGGCGTCCATGCCAAAGTTCGATCCATCGAAGTGTGTGTGGTCCAAGGACCAGCACTCAGTTTTGAGTGGTACAGACTTCCCGTCGACCGCTACGGGACTCGATTAACCGGTGTGATCCGACATTTCGTCAGCGTCGACGGCCGGGCTGACCACTTGGGCCCCACGTCGATTGATCACAACCAACGCAAGGGCCACCGACCCCACAATGAGGCTCGTCCAGACGTTCACTCGTTGTCCGAGGATCTTGTTCGCGGAGTCGATACGCATCAGCTCGATCCACAAGCGCCCCAAGGTGTAGAGCCCCACGTAGACAGCGAACTCATACCCATGTCTCAACCGCGGCAACACTCGTGGTACGACCCAGATCACCACCGCGGCGACGCCCAAGTTCCAGAGTGCTTCATACAAGAACGTGGGATGGAACGTGGTCGAGTCGAGATATGCGGTTGGGCGGTGAATTGGATCGATCTCCAAACCCCACGGCAGATCGGTGGGTTTGCCGAACAGTTCCTGGTTGAACCAGTTGCCAAAGCGACCAATGGCTTGGGCTACCGGTAGCGCTGGCGCAGTTGCATAGAACAGGTCGGCGAGCGGGAACCCTCTGCGCCGCGCAATCAGGATCGCGCCGACAACTCCGCCGCCAACGGCACCCCACACGCCGAGGCCGCCTTCCCAGATCTTGAATGCGTCGAGCCAGGCGCCACGAAATCGTTGATTGTCCGTGATGACGTGGTAGAGCCGGCCACCAATGATCCCGGCCGGCACGGCCCACATGGCAACAGCAGTGATGTCGTCGGGCTGATGGCCTCGTGCAACCCATCGACGCTGGGCAATCCACACCGCAGCGAGCACGCCAAGGGCAATACACACCCCATAGGCCTGAAATTCGAGCGGCCCGACGCTCAGCGAGTTGGACGACGGGCTGGGAAGGCTCGCAAGAAGTTGCATACCCCCAGAACACTATTGCGACATCTGATGCTTCCGGCGACCACGACCACTACGTGACTGCGAGGCCGCATCCACGTCGCCATACACTCACCCGGATGCTCGCCCCGGCGCCCAGACCATGACGACGCCACGACATGGCGATCAGCGCACCGCTGCACCCGACGGTCTGACCACCGCTGCTGTTGAAGAACGTCGCCGCGCTGGCAGGGTCAATACTGCTCCTCCACCGTCGACGCGCAGCATCAGCGAGATCCTTCGGGCCAACGTCGTCACCAAGGTGAACATCATCATGGGCTCGCTGCTCGTGCTGATTTTGATTGCAGGAAAACCAGGCGACGCCCTCTTTGCCGGGGTCATCATCTCCAACTCCGTGATCGGCGTCGTGCAAGAGGTCCGGGCCAAACGAACCCTCGACCGTCTTGAGGTGCTGAACACTCCCCTCGTTCGAGTCCGCCGCGCTGGTGTCACTGTTGGGGTGGCCGCAGCCGAGGTCGTTGCTGACGACATCATCGAGATTGGCCCCGGCGACCAGGTTCCCGTTGACGGCACTGTTGTGGTGGCGGTGGGTCTCGAACTCGACGAAAGCCTGCTCACGGGCGAATCTGACACGGTCGCCAAAGCAGCGGGCGACGATGTCTTGTCCGGCAGCTTTGTGTCGTCGGGCACCGGCTATTTCATTGCCACCAAAATCGGCGCCGACTCCTACGCAAACGCGTTGGCCGATGAGGCCCGCCGGTTCGTGCTGGTCAACAGTGAACTGAACTCGGGAATCTCGCTCATCTTGCGGTGGCTGACGTTCATCATCCCGCCCGTGAGCGCGGTGTTGCTGTGGCGACTCCTCGATGCCGAAGATACCTGGCAGGCCGCGCTGCAGGGCATGGTCGCCGCCGCGGTCGCGATGGTCCCCGACGGCCTGGTGTTGCTCACGAGCATCACCTTCATCGTGGGCATTTTGGCCTTGGCCCGCAAACAAGCACTGGCCAAAGAATTGGCGTCAGTCGAGTTGCTGGCCCGGGTTGATGTCCTCTGCCTTGACAAAACCGGCACCATCACGACCGGCGACAT
>CAYGMW010000024.1:0-1446 GCA_964350975.1 uncultured Acidimicrobiales bacterium
CCGGTGTCGGGGAGCCGGCGGATTCGGGCGGGGCTCTTCGTGAGCGGATAGCCCACTCCTCCAGCTTCGATGAGGGCCTCGCGCTTGGCGTAATCGAGCCCCAGCACCGGCCCGCGCAACGAACCAATCATCGCCGCACCCCGGTAATCGGGCGGCGGTTCGCCGCGGCCTGCATCGGAGCGTGGGCCAGGTGACATAACGCAACTGCGACCGCATCGGCAGCGTCGGCTGGTTTCGGTGGTGCCGACAGGCCCAACAATGACTGCACCATGCGTTGCATCTGCTCCTTTGGAGCCGCGCCCCAGCCGGCGACGGCTTCTTTGACCTGGTTCGGGGTGTATTCGACAACCTGGGCGCCTGACGCTGCCCCCTCAGCCATCGCCAGCCCGGCGGCTTGGGCGACACCAATGGCCGTCTGAACGTTGACCTGGAAGAACACCCGCTCGATGGCTACCACCGACGGTTGAAATTCGGCAATCAGGCGACGAAGTTCGCGCTGGAGCCCGGCGAGACGTTCGGGAATCGGGGCCGTGTGCGGGGTCTTGAGCACTCCAATGGCCCGCGGCACTGGTCGACGGTCGGTGACCTCGAGCACGCCGTAGCCACATCGCGATAAACCGGGGTCGATACCAAGGACGAACACAGGTTCGAGACTACGTGATGGATCGGTGGTTGTGGTGACAACGTGACGCCAACCCGGTGGTCACTCCATCGCCTTCAGGACCGCGACCAGGTCGTTGGCCGAGCGATACGTGGCCCCGGTGATCGCACGGTGGGCATAGGCAATGGTTCCCGCGGCGTCGATCACGAAGATCGACCGGCGATACAACCCCAGCGGACCCAAGATGCCATAACTCGACCCGACCGACTTGTCAGTGTCGGCCAACATGGGAAACTCGAAACCACCCTGCTTACAGCTGAACTTGATGTGGCTTTCGACGCTTTGGGGGCTCACCGACAAGATCGTGGCGCCGGTGTCGGCGAACTGGTCGAGATTGTCGTTGTAGCTGTTGAGCTGGCGGGTGCACACCGGGCTGGAGTCGCCTGGATAAAAGACCAAGACCACGGGATCACCCCGATAGCTCGACAAGGTGTAGTCGGCCTCGGTCTCGCCGAACACACCGGGCAAGGTGAAGTCAGGGGCAACGTCTCCAACACCGACGGCCATCAGTCGTTCTCCAGTTCAGCCATGACCGAGTCCGGCACGTCGAAGTTGGCATAGACGCCCTGGACGTCGTCGTGGTCGTCGAGCATGTCGATGACCTTGAGCACCTGGCGAGCCTCGCCAGCGGCGGTCAACTCGATGAGGTTCTGGGGCATCATCGTCAGATCGGCAGACTCGACCACCACACCGCTGTTCATCAACGAGTCGCGCACCGCCATGGTGTCGGTGGCTTCAGTGAGCACCCGCCACGAGTCGCCCTCGCGGACAATGTCGTCGGCGCC
>CAYGMW010000024.1:1546-18973 GCA_964350975.1 uncultured Acidimicrobiales bacterium
AGCTTGGCGAAGAGCTTGCCGCGCTTTGCGTCAGCAGCACCCTTCTTGTGTTTGATCGTCGCCCACTTGGAGTGTCCCGACACTGTGTCTCCCGCTGGTTCTAGCCTCGGCCGATATTGGATCGCTTATTGTGCCAGCCACAGCTCATGAAGGCGCGAGTCATCGGTGAGTTCGGGATGAAACGCCGTGACCATCACCGGACCCGACCGGCACACAACCGGCGCCACGCTGTGGTCTGCCGCAGTGACCTGGGCCAACACCTCGACGTCGTCGCCCACCGACGTCACCTTCGGGGCCCGAATGAACACGGCCCGAAATGGGTCATCGAGACCAGTGACAGAAATGTCTTGTTCGAAGCTCGAGATCTGGCGCCCGTACCCATTGCGCTGCACGCCGACATCGATGGTGCCAAACGTGCGCTGATCGGCCCGACCATCGCTCACCCGACTCGACAACAAGATCATGCCCGCACACGTACCAAAAGCCGGCAAGCCGTCGGCGAGCAGGCCCGCGATGGGGTCGAAGAGCTCTGATGATTCGAGCAGCATCGACATCGTGGTGGACTCTCCACCCGGCAACACCAACCCCTCGATACCCGCCAGGCTTGCTGGTTTGCGGATGTCGACGGCCTGGTGGCCGAGCCGTTCGAGCACGTCTCGGTGTTCTCGGGCTGCACCTTGCAAACCGAGAACACCGACTCTTTTCCTAGACATGTTCGTGCGAAGACATGTTGGTTCGAGCTACCAGCCGCGAGTTGAGTAGCGCTGTTCTTCTGGGATGGTGCCGATCTCGATACCCGGCATGGCCCGGCCCAGACCACGGCTCACCTTGGCGACCACTGCAGGGTCGTCGAAGTGGGTGGTGGCTTCGACGATGGCCTTGGCGCGGGTGGCTGGGTCGTCGCTCTTGAAGATGCCAGAGCCAACAAACACCGCTTCGGCGCCCAACTGCATCACGAGCGACGCATCGGCCGGGGTGGCCAGGCCACCAGCACAGAACATCGGGACAGGCAACTTGCCCGTCTCAGCTAGTTCGACAACGAGCCCGTGGGGGGCCTGGAGCCGCTTGGCCCACTCGAACAGCTCGGCTGAATCGGCCTGGGTGATCTTGCGAATGTCGCCCAAGATCGAGCGCAGATGACGCACTGCTTCAACCACGTTGCCGGTACCGGCCTCGCCCTTGGAGCGGATCATGCACGCACCTTCCGCGATACGCCGCAGGGCTTCGCCCAGGTTCGTCGCGCCACACACGAACGGCACATCAAAGGCCCACTTGTCGATGTGGTGAGCCTCATCGGCCGGGGTGAGCACTTCGGACTCGTCGATGTAGTCGACGTCGAGCGATTGCAACACCTGAGCTTCGGCGAAGTGGCCGATGCGGGCCTTGGCCATCACCGGAATGGTGACCGCGGCTTGGATGCCTTCGATCATCTCCGGATCGCTCATGCGGGCCACACCACCATCGCGGCGGATGTCAGAGGGCACCCGCTCGAGGGCCATGACGGCTACCGCGCCAGCATCTTCGGCAATGCGCGCTTCGTCGGCGTTGACGACGTCCATGATGACGCCGCCTTTCAACATGTCGGCCAAGCCTCGCTTGACCCGGTACGTACCTGTCTCGGTCATGGCGCGCACTCTATCGGCGTTCGGTCGAGCCACCGGAACCAGATTCGGATCGAATCTCTCCTGTGCCCAAAATCGCAGGCATCAGCCGACCGGATCACGGCCGCAGATCAGGGAAGAAGTTCGGCGTTTCCAGGCTCGGGCAACAACACCCAGGTCGAGCCCGGTGTCAGCAAAAGCGGTGCGCCGTCAGCATCGAGATACACCGTTGGCGCCGTGACGTTGTCCTTCGTCCACGTGCCTTCGACGACCCGGCCGTTGGAGAAGACCCAGGTAGTGCCCGCACCTTCGAGGATCGCTTCGGGAACTTCAGCACCGACGGAGTCGACTTGGCCGGAGGCCTTGTAGTCGACGAACTGCACGATCACGTTGGCTGGAGCGACCACAAGCCCGTCAGCGTCGACGTGGGTCGATCCATTTTGCTCTCGGGCCCAACCACCCAACTGGGCATCCCAGGTATGGGTGACTTGTGTGCCCCGATACGACACCGAGACGCCAGTGGCTGGCTCGCCACCCGTGAACGATGCGCCGACGTCGAGATGGTGCAGGGCCTCAGGTGGCGAGCTGCCATCGGTGATCAGCGCCCACAGGTTCTGAGTCGAGGTCATCAGGTTCGATGGAGCTCGCCGGTCGCTGGCACGGGTGTACGACGATGGTTCGGCTTCGAATCCGACGTCGCGAATGGCAACGGACCGGATGAGGGCCGCGAATGCGGCGTTGGCGCCAGACCACGCGAACAGGGGCTGCTGCAGCGGCGTCAGCAAGGGAACGTCGGTCGAACGCGCCGAACGGATTGGCCCGAGCACGGTGGCGTCCTGGCTATGGAAGACCGCGAGCAGCCGGGTGAGACCACCCTCAACGCGCTCTTCGTACACAATGTCGGCCTGGTTCAGGCCCGCCTGGGGTCGGGCGGTGGAAACATTGTCGATCTTGGCCGCCAGCGCGGGCCGGTTGACGATCGCGGCATCGATCGGCAGGCCTGTGAGCGGGGCAAGCAGCACCAGCTCCGACTCGCCAGCCGCGACGACATCGTCGGTTGAGGCAGTCGACTCATCTGTCGGGATGGCGACCTCGTCGCCGCCCGTGGTCGAGGTGCTCGACACGACCAATGTGGTGTCAGACGCGGCGTCGCCACCTCCGCTACAGGCAGATGCGAGCAAGGCGATCGCCAGAACCGGGGCCAAGGCCCAACGCGAACGAGTCATGGATACTCCGTGAGATTGTCGCGACAGACGCCGCGAATCAGAGCTCGCCGAGCGCTTCGATGCGCGTCTCGGTCGGCGGGTGGGACAACGAGGACGGCCGCGGCGCAACCATCCAGAGGTGGGCGACCGAACCTGGCGCTTTGGCCGGCTCGGCCGTCAGAGAGGCGGTCTTTTCGAGAGCTCGGGCCAACCCGGGCGGATACCGAGTGATCGACACACCGGTGGCGTCGTTTCGAAAACGGCGATCGACGTCGACCACCCGATCGATCAATCTCAGATACCACGGGTTTGACAGCTTGGCGATCCAGCCCACATGGGCGACCGCTGCCGTCCGTGGAGCGGTGTCGCCAGCGCGAATCTGAGCCAAGAGCTGGGCCAGAACCCCTTCGAGCTCGACCCGGTTGAGTTGCTCGAAGGCACCTCGCGTGACCGCGATGGAGGCATGAGCTTCGTCTCGACCGACCACCAGCGCGTTGATCGCCACGTCGTCGATGACGAACAACGCTGGCTCCTTGACGCCGGCCTGGATGCACAAACCCTCGACCAGGTTCAACAGCCGAGCATGGATCCGCTCGTCGACAGCCACCGCGCCGACCGCGGCCAAAATGCGAGCTTCGGCAGTCGAGCTACGACGCCACCACAACAGCCCGCCGACCGCCAACGCCACCACCACCGCGACGTACCAGGGCGCCACCAACACGCCGACGATGAGCACCACGACGGCCGGGAGAACAGACGCGAACAACGCAATGAGTGCCGCTCGCCGCAGATTGTCGGAGATGATCTCGGGTTCAGGTCGCTGCACGGAGCTGCCATCCTGGCGCACAGACCAATGTCGTGCGCCCTCGCCAAACAGATGTCGAATCAGCCGGTGAGTGTAGGTGTCGATCCAGCCGATCGGCTGGCACCGCCAAGGTGATCCAAGCGCGGCTACATCTGAATAGCTTCTCGGTACAGCTCGACGTACCGCTCGGCGAGGCGCCGCATCGAGAACGACTCGGCTCGAGCATGGCCACGCCCGATGAGCGCCTTGCGCCGATCGTGGTCGGTCAAGACCTCGTTGAGCGTGGCTGCGAGCGCAGACGAGTCGCCCGGTGCCACCAACGCGGCTTCATCGCCGTCGATCACAACATTGCGGTACCCGGGAAGATCCGACGCAACGACGGCGGTACCGGCAGCCATTCCCTCGAGGAGCACGACGCCGAACGATTCGCCTCGCAGCGACGGCACACAGAACACGTCGGCGCCACGAAGACGACGGGCCAGTTCAGCGTCGTCCACCCGCCCAAGCCAGGTGATTCGACGATCGTCGCGATATTTCGCCCTCAGCGCATCGGTCTCTGGACCGAGCCCAATGACCCACAAGCGCACCTGGTCGGGCAGTTCCTGCAGCGCTTCGAGCAGGACCGCAAGACCCTTACGAGGTTCGTGACGGCCAATGAACACAATGGTCGGACCATCGGTCGGGCTGGCAGGGCCTTCGGCGAATCGGGCCAGTTCGACCCCGTTCCACAACAACCGGTAATCGCCGCCCAACGCGTCCTTGGCCATCTTTTCTGCGTCTTTGGACACCGCGACGCGGATGCTCACCCGGTTCGCCAAGATCTTGACGCCCGGGATCAGGTACGCAAGCGAACCGCCGGCGGCATGCCAGGTGCCGACAACTGGGGTGTTGTTGAACACCAAGGCGTTGGTGCTAGCTCCCGGAGCGTTGGGTTCGTGGACGTGCAGCACATCGAACTGTTCGTCTCGCAGCGCCCTCATCAGGCGCAACGCGCACGATGGGTCTGGAGCGAGCGGAGCAACCGACCCGTTGGCGTCAGTCGGAATCGACGCTCCCAGCGGGGTAATGCCGGGCTCAGGCGGGGGTCCATCGCACGGCGCGAGCACCCTGACCTTGTGTCCCATTCGCCTCAACAGGCGGGCCAGCGCGAGCACCTGGTTTTGCACCCCGCCGGGATAGGTGAGGCTGTATGGGCACACGATGCCGATACGCAACGGACCGTTCCGGATTCGTTCGACCTCGCTCGGCAACCGTCGCGGCGGAAGCTGCGGCGTGCGCAGGTCTTTCAAGCGGTCGAACATGATGCGGTCACGCTAGGCCACACTGGCCGGGTGCGTCTTACTTCCTTCTTCTTGGCCGATCATGCCGAAGCCGTCCGCGGAAAGCTCTATGTGACCGGCGGGGCGTGGGACACGCTCAACGTTCGAGGGCTGCCTGCGATGCACCCTCACATGTCGGTGTGTGTGGTGCTTGAGGTCGGATGGGACGACGCTGACGTCGACATCGAGCTCGAAGTGAAGCTGATGGACGCCGATGGCCGCTCGCTGCTGCCAGGCAAGGTCGGCGGCAACGCCAGGGCCCAGCGTCAACCGAACGCTCGACCCGGCGATACGGCCCCGCTGATGCTGGTGTTCAATCTGCTCAACACCAGGTTCGACGACGCCGGCGACTACAACGTTGGGCTTGAGATCAATCGGGTTCCCGTCGGCCAAATCCGCCTCAAGGTTCGTCATCTGCCGGCGTCTGGCCCTGGTTCGACCCAGCAGCTGTGAACCGGCTGTCCCAGCACGCGAGTAGGTTCTTCACGCCCAACGCGACGGCCGAATCGACACATGGAGGTGACACCAGTGGCACAGCTTGGAACTCCTGGCAACACCACATTGCGCGATGTCGCTGAGCACGTCGGCGTGTCGATCCGCACCGTGTCGCGCGTGGTCAACAACGAAACCGGGTTCTCCGAAGCCACCCGCTCACGGGTCCTCGATGCAGTCGAGTCGCTCGGATATCGACCCAATCTGTTGGCGCGGGGCCTCATCAAGGGCCGATCGGGCACCGTGGCCTTGGTCGCCACCGAACTCACCGATCCGTTCTTTCCCGAGCTCGCCGAAGGGGTCCAAAACGCCGCCAACGAACTCGGGCTGACCCTGCTCGTCGCGAGCACCGGCAATAACGCGAACCGTCAGGCAACCGTTCTCGAATCGCTGCGATCACACGCTGTTGACGGGCTGATCTTGTTCCCCACAGCAGGCACCGAGCGCGACGTGGTCGCCGTTGCTGCCTCAGGCCTGCCGACCGTCGCGATTGACGCACGGTGGAGGGCGCCCGGTCTGGTGTCGGTCACCAGTGACATCTACGACGGTGCCCGCATCGCTACCCGCCACCTCGTCGACGGCGGGCGGAGCTGTATTGCGATGATCTCGTCGATGTTTTCCGAACAGCGCACTCGCGAAGCCGGCTACATCGACGAGATCGCAGGTGTGGCTTCGCCCATCATCGAACGAGTCGACGTCACTGCGGCGGGCGGAATCCAGGCCACCGAGGCCCTGCTCGCCAACCACCCCCACCTCGACGCGATCTTTGCCTACAACGACCTCATGGCTCTTGGGGCGCTCAAGGCCCTACGCGACGCGGGCCGCTCAGTGCCTCGCGATGTGGCCGTGGTCGGGTTCGACAACATCAGCCTGGCTGAGTTCGTCACACCGTCACTCACCACCGTGCGGATCGACCGCGAACGGCTCGGCCGCGAAGCTCTCAGCCAGCTGTCGACCCTGATGGACAACCAGGCCTACTCCCCCGACCTGGTCGAGCTACCGGTGTCGCTGGTCGTCCGGGAGTCGGCCTGAGCTACAGGTCCGATGGCCAGTTCGGCTGAAGCAGATGCCACTGCGACGGAGCCCGACGGATCAGCAGCTCGAGTTCGTTGGCCAGCAACTGGGTTCCTGCGACGACATCGGCGCGGAACTTGCCGTTGCGCTGCAGGTCGAGAGGCGGACGAACCCAACCGAAATGACGACCGCCAGGCTCGAAGTACACACCAACTGGCAGCACCGGCGCTCCCGTGCGCAACCCCAACATCGCTGGACCCGCGGGCAACTTGGTGGCCTCGCCGAAGAAGTTGACCTCGACGCCGCCACCCATCACGTCGCGGTCGCTCAGCAGGCACACCACATCGTTGCGGGCCAGAGCAGCCGCGACCTCGGCGCCGGCGTTGGCGTCGGCCGGGACGACGTTCATACCGAATCGGCCTCTCAAGTCAGCGAACCAGGCAAACAATTCGGGGGGATCGAGCATCTCGACCACCACGGTGGTGGGGTGGCTCATCGAGGTGGTGAGCCAAAACCCGGCCCACTCCCAGCCCCCGAGATGGGGTAGGGCCAAGATGCAACCCTTCCCGCCAGCAAGGGCATCGGCGATGTGGTGATAGTCGGGCACATCGATGCCGTCGACCAGCTCGCCGGGAGTTCGGCCAGGCAGCCGAAACGACTCGACGTAGTACCGGGCATAGCTCTCGAAGCCGCCCCTCACGTCGCGATCGAGCTCGGCGGGCGTGCGGTCGGGCTGGACCCGTTGGAGGTGTCGACGCAACATCGACGCCTTGTCGTTCAATACTCGAACGAGCACCGGTGCCAGCCAACGGGGTAACGCCTCGGCCACTCGTTCGGGCAACAACCGCGCCAGCAGCGACGCGAGCCGATACACCACAACGGTCATTGAGACCCGCGGTGTGTTCAGGGTCGGCCACCTCGGCGGGTGGTCGACCGCCGAGTAGTCGCTCGAGGCTGACGACGCGCCCGCCACGTTGATCGCTCACGCGGCGCGGGCACGGGTCGTTCCTTGCTGGCCTGCTTCCAGACCTTGTGGAACCGAAAGATTGCCGTCCCAATGGTGGCAACCAACAAGAACCACAGGATCGGGATGAGCAGGGCTTCGAACAACAGGCCAGCGGCGAGCACGATGATGCGCTCAGCGCGCTCCATGAGACCACCCTTGGCGTCATAGCCAAGCGATTCGGCCTTGGCCCGCTCATAGGAGATCAGCGATGACGCGGCCATGACTGCGAACGGCAGCACTGCGATGCGACCCGCCCCTGGCTGGCTGGCGAGATACCACGCCACGCCGCCAAGCAGGAAGGCATCGGTGACACGGTCGGCGGTGGAGTCAAAGAAGGCTCCCCGCTTGCTGGATGTGCCGGCAGCCTTGCTGACCGGTCCGTCAAGCAGGTCCGGGATTGCAGCTGCGAGCAAGAACACCAAGCCCAGCTGGAGATAACCAGCACCGACCGCAACGGCCATTGCGCCAGACATCACCAAGCCGATGATGGTCAAGACGTCGGCGCTGATACCGGCCTTGTGGAGGTTGCGCCCGATGGGCTTCACGACCTGGTCGACACCCTGTCGCCAATTTCCGTCGAACATGTTTGCTCCTGAAAGCTGAAAAGCGGGGCTTACTTTAGGCCGACGCCAACCCGTCGTCGCCGTACTGCGTCCAATCCTCGGGATTGGCTTCGACGATCTGATCGAGCACCGTGCCGCGGCCAGCGTCGATGAGCACCAGGCCGCGCTGTGCTGGCGGGTCCTCGGCTGAGTAGACCAGCACCCGCCACGTGGGCTTGCTCCGAAGGCCACGCCAGCCGAGCTGGGCTGATGCATGACCCACGGGGAAACCAACCGATGTGGTGGCTACGACGAGGGCGTCGTTTTCGTCGTGCCTCAACGGGATAGCCGCGAAGATCGCGTACAACCCGAGCAGACCGAGCCCGACAGCTCCGATGACCAGGCCCGGGTTGGTGAGCACCGCCCCATCGCCCGCGGTCAATGCCAGCGCGAGGGTCGCCGCGGCCAGTACGACGTACAGGGCCCCTGGCACCCGTCGGCGTTTATTGTCCGGAAACTGGTACACGCCGACAAAACCACGGTCGAGGTCTTCGGGGAGTTCGTCGACGACGTCGTCGAGCGACAGTTCGGACTCCTCGTTGGCGGCCGTACCGTTGCTGGCCGGGTGTGCACCATCAGTGGACATAGGTTGCCAAGCTATCGCTGTTCGCCGTCGCTGCGTCGCCACGCCGAGCGAAGCCGATCGGCGGTGGTGTCGAGCGATTCGGGCATCACCCGAGCTCCGGCCACGGTGGTCATGAAGTTGGTGTCGCTGTTCCATCGAGGCAGAACGTGGGCGTGGAGATGGGCCGGAAGGCCCGCTCCCGCCGCGGCTCCTTCGTTGACCCCGAAGTTCACGCCGCCGGGCTGGTAGGCCGCCTTGATCGCCGATGATGCGTCGGTGGCCAACGCCCAGAACTCGTCGCGCTCGGCGTGTGTGAGTCCATCGACGGCATCGAGGTGGCGTTTGGGCAACACCAACACATGCCCAGAGTTGTACGGGAAGGCGTTGAGGATCACGACCGCGGCGGCACCCTCGTGGATGAGGTGGGTCCGCGACTCGAGCGCGGCCTCGATGACGAAGCACAGCACACACCCCTCGGCCAACGCCGGCACCGACTCGGTGTCTTGGTCGAGATATGCGGCCCGCCATCCAGCCCATAAACGTTGCAGTTGCTCGCTCATTGATCTCCTGATCCGATTGCTTGCAGTGCTTGGGTGACCTGGTAGTCGCTGGTGCCAGGCGAGCCGTAGGTTGCACCAACCTCGACGAACAACTGCCACGGGACGTCGTCGCCGAATTGGCCCGCGATCTGGGCCAACGTCTGTTCGGCCTGATCGTAGATCTGGGCGATTTGAGCCGCCGAACCGGTGCGAAACAAGTACAGGTCAGGGTACGAGACCGTGCCGTCCTGGGTGGCCTGGCGGCCGTTGGTGACCCACTCTGCCAACCCTTCATGGAGCCACAGCGGGGTGGCGGGACCTGATGCTCGAACCGACGCCACGTGAACCAGTTCGTG
Organism: uncultured Acidimicrobiales bacterium; assembly: GCA_964350975.1. Lineage (GTDB taxonomy): Bacteria > Actinomycetota > Acidimicrobiia > Acidimicrobiales > Poriferisodalaceae > JAADHX01. The sequence continues at coordinate 11,051 of CAYGMW010000024.1, forward strand.
CACCATGATCTCGGTTTGGCGTTCGATGCTTCGCCTCGACAAGTTCGACTCCTGGGACACAATTCGAGGCGACACCACCTGCCATCCGTGGGACCGATCGACATCCAGGGTGGTGAACGCGACAAAACGCGAGGCGTCGCTGGTCGGCCTGAGCAGGGCTTCGACCTCGGCGAGATTGGTCGGCACGGCCACGGCGACCGCGCCTTGCCATGGCTCGTTCCAGTTCGCTTCGAAACGGTCGATTGCGGCTTCGGTCAGCGCTGCGACGGCGTTGAGCCGAGTCATGCCCGCAGTTCCGTAGACAACCGTGCGGGGGGTGCGAGCCACGTCGACGTCGGCGAGTTCCCACAGGGCCCGTTCAGACGCCAACCCGATCGATGCCAGCGCGTCGTCGCCCGCCACCTTCCAGCCATCGTTGGTCTCGATGAAGCTCAGATACAGCGTCGAAGCTGCCGGCCACTGATCAATACCGGCGATCTCAAACTCGCGCACTACCTCGAGCACCACGCTGCTGGCGCTGTTTGCCGGGGCGAGGTTGATCACCCCGGTCAGCCCAGCGTCAGATGACGCCACCCCAACCGAGGACGCGAGGTGTTCGGCGTAGCTGGCGAAGCCGAGGGTGGTCGAGGCGTCAACCGCGCGACGATCGATCGCGACGAACCCTGCGGATGCTGACGGCGCCGTGGTCGCGAGGTGGGCGTCAGCGTCGCCAGCCATCACTGCGGCCGACCTTGATGCCAGCACGGCTTCGATCTTGGCCGCCACGTCGGGTGATAGGACCCCAAAGTCGCCCGCGAGTGCAGTGGTAGGAGGCTCGCGATCTTGGCCCGCGGCGGGCGACGGCGAGACGACCGACGCAATGCAGGCAAGACAGGCGAGGCAGGCAAGACAGGCAAGGCAGGCGAGCACGGCCGCGGGGCCGAGCGACCTGGCACACATCGGTGGGCGGGTCGGTTTCACGCCAGCCCGAGCAGGGCGGCGCCAGTCGCAACCGACCCGCCCCGCCGGGCGATCGCGTCGAGTACGTCGACGGCGCCCGGGGTGTCGAGATCGTCGTCGATGCATGCCCGAACCTCATCCAAACCAGCACCGGCACCGGCCGATTGGGACGCGTGTCGCCATCGGGCCAACTGTCGCTCGGCGTCGTCGACCAGGGCATCTGACCACTCCCACGGAGTGCGGTAGTGATGTCGAAGGATCGCCAAACGGATCGCCATTGGGTCATACACCGAACGCAGGTCGGCGACAAAGGCCATGTTTCCGGTCGATTTGGCCATCTTGGCCCCGTCGAGATGAACCTCGGCGGTGTGCATCCAGTGGCGCACGAAGGTGGTTCCAGTGGCGGCCTCGGCTTGGGCTTGTTCGCATTCATGATGCGGATAGATCAAGTCGGTGCCGCCACCGTGCAGGTCGATCGGGGTGCCGAGTTCTCGCACCGAGAGAGCGGCGCATTCGACGTGCCATCCAGGGCGGCCGTCACCCCAGCGCGACGTCCAGGTGGGCTCGCCCGTGGCGCTCGGCTGCCACAGCACAAAGTCGAGTGGGTCACGCCGACCCGCGAGATCGCGTTCGACGCCGGAACCGGCCGCGATCATCGATGCCCGATCGAGCCCGCTGAGTTCGCCGAAGTGGGCAGACGCGCTTACATCGAAAAACACCGACCCTTCGGCCACATAGGCGTGGCCGCTGTCGAGAACCCGACCAATGAAGGCCCTCACATCAGAAATGGCTGAGGTCGCCCGTGGTTCGCTCCATGGAGGCAGCAGGTTGAGGGCCTCCATGTCGCGATTGAACGTCACGAGCGCTGCGGCAGCCACATCGAGGTAGTGCACATGCAGCTGGGCTGCTCGATCCAAGATGTCGTCGTCGACGTCGGTGATATTGCGGACGTAACGCGTTTCATACCCCAAGTCGAGCAAGCGCCGCTGCACCACGTCATAGGCGACAAAGGTGGCCGCGTGCCCGATATGGGTTGCGTCGTAGGGCGTGATGCCGCAGGTGTACATCCGCACCGTGTCGCCCGCTGGTTCGAACGGGCGCACCTCGCCGGCCCGCGTTTCGAACAGATGGATCACAGGTGGTCGGGCAGCCCAAGCAGGTGGAGGGCCACCCTGGTCTTGTACCTGACGTTCAGCTGCAACAGCACCGCCGTGAACGCTTCGATCGCGGTGGCGTTTGACAGCTCGCCACAGTCGAGCGCACGGAAGTTCGGGATGCGGTTCACGACAGCGGCGAGTTCTGCCGCGGCGGCGCGATCGTCGCTACAGATCAAGACGTCGCTATCGATCGGGAAGCCGAGATGGCCCAGTTCTTTGGCTGGCACGTGTTGGAACGCAGCCGCCACCCTGGCGTTGGGAATCATGGCCTGGACGTGGGCTGCGACCGAACCGCGGGGCGGGATGAGCGGAACGAATTCGTCGCCCACCCGGTCGAGCGCGTTGGCCATGGTGACCACGATCTTGCCGTCGAGCTGGCTTTTGACGCTGCGCGCGGTGATCGCGGCAGCCTTCCACGGTGTGGCGATGATGATCAGATCGGCATCGGCGGCGAGGACATTGTCGGTGGCCTCAATGTCGAGGTTGAGCTCGGGCCATTGTTCGAGCAGCTGATCGACGGCCTCCATGGACCGGTACTTGGAACGTGAACCAACCCGGACCGAGAACCCGACCGACGCCATTCGAGCGGCAAGGGCCGACCCAGCAGGGCCAGTGCCGCCCAGGATGCCGATGGTCGGCAAGCCCGACGGGGCCGAACCGGAGACTTCATCAGTGTCTGACATTGCAGCAGAGTAACGTCGTCGTCGCACCCGGAGTCAAACATGGCCACGGGCAACACCTCCGAAAGGCTCGACGTGGGTTTACTCGACGGCAAGAAGCTGCTCATCACCGGTGTGCTCACCGATGCCTCGATTGCATACGCGGTTGCCCATCGGGCCATCGAAGAAGGCGCCGAAGTGGTGCTGACGGGTGCTGGCCGAGGCCTGAGGTTGACCGCACGCACCGCTCGCAAGCTGCCGTCAACACCTGATGTTCTCGAACTCGATGTCACGAGCGACGAGCAGTTGGCAGCGGTCGCAGCCGACCTCCAGCAACGCTGGGGCCGCGTCGATGGTGTGCTTCACGCCATTGGTTTTGCTCCCGAAGCGTGCCTGGGCGGCAACTTCATGAACACCACCTGGGACGATGTGTCCGTAGCGGTCAACATCTCTGCGTTTTCGCTCAAGGCGCTCACTGGTGCAATGCGGCCCCTGTTGGCCGAAGCCCGCGGGTCGGTCGTCGGCTTGACCTTCGATGCCACCGTGGCCTGGCCCGCGTATGACTGGATGGGGGTGGCCAAGGCGGCCTTTGAGTCAACCGCTCGGTACCTCGCACGCGACCTCGGAGCTGAGGGCATCCGCGTCAACCTGATCTCCGCAGGCCCCATCCGCACCATGGCCGCCAAGTCGATTCCCGGTTTTGCGGCCTTCGAGGACGCGTGGGACGGCAAGGCGCCGCTTGGTTGGGATGTCAACGATCAACAAGCCGTCGCCCGGTCGACGCTCGCGTTGCTCAGCGACTGGTTCCCGGCCACGACGGGATCGATCATCCATGTCGACGGCGGCTACCACGCCATGGGCGCCTGATCGGTCAGATCGTGGGCGAGTCGGTGTAGCCGGGGTCGCTCACCGACAATTCGTTGCGCAGTGACTCTGCGACCACAGTCGCCACCTCGGCGAGCCGGTCGTCGAGCGACCCAGACCGGAGAGCCGCGGCCAACTCGACATCGTCGGCCATGCCGAGCGCGGCGAGACCAGCGCGATGTTCGATGCGGTGCTGCTCGCCGACCTTGAGCTCGCGTTCGACCATGGCGAGCATGTTGGCCGCAACCCGTGCGTCGAAACGTTGCGCTCCGCTGAGCGTCGGGCTCAGCTCGTCGCTGATCCACGATCTCACCGCTGAGAGCAGCTGCTCGGCGGTCGGGAAGTCGTGGGGCGACTGGTCAGCAAAGAACGGCAGGCTCATGTCGTCGACCCCAGTCCAATCAGTTGCAGCACGTCCCATTCGTTTTGGGCAATTCGGCGACCAATCGCTGCGTGTTCGTGGCGGCCGCCGAGTCCGAGCAGATGCCGCGACGCCTGCATCACACACATCACGCCCCACTTGAGCGTTCCGAGCACAATCCACCAGCGCACGGCGTCGACCGATGCCAACGGTGCGCGACCCAGGCGCACACACTCGGCGTTGTAGGCCAGAACAAAACTGTCGAGGTCACCGAGGCCAGCGACCACCGGCGCACCACCAAAGCGCCACGCCCGCACACAGATCCAGCCCAGGTCTTCCATCGGGTCCCCGGCGTGGGCCAGCTCCCAGTCGAGCACCGATGCCAGCCCGTCAGGTGCCATCAGCACATTGCCCAAACGGAAATCGCCATGGACGAGCGTCGGAGCGACACTCGCGGGCCGATGGGCCTCAAGCCACCGGAACCCCAGCTCGAACGCGGGTGATGGGTGGCCGAGCTGGTCGAGGGCGTCTCGATAGACCGCCACCTGGTCAGTGTTCGTCAGCCGGTCGAGCACCTCGGGGTCGGTCACGCCGTGCAGTCGAGCGAGCGCCGACGCGGCGTCGGCGACGAAACGGGTTCGGGCCACCTCATAGGTGTCATCGCGTTGGATCCGCCTAGCGATTGACTCACCGCCAACAAACGACGAGAGCACCCACGCCGCACCGAGCTCGGAGTCATGTTCGTCGAACCCGTACACGACCGGCGTGGGCACTCCGGCGCCATGGGCGGCGCTGACCACGGCAACTTCGGTCGCGACCGATCGGGCCACTCCCACCGAGCTGGCAATCGGGCTGATCTGGGCAATGAGCTGGAGCGGGCCTGCGTCATTGGTCGCGTCAAGCACCCAGGTCGCACGCGATGCTCCGCCCGACAATCGCCGACACCCGACCACTGTGGCGTTCGGGTGAGCGCTGCGATCGACAAGGCGCTGGGCGTGCGCGACCGTGAGGGCCGTCATCGCCGCACCGGAGTTCGTATCAGCCGCATGCCGCTCGAACCGCGGGCGTCGGGTTCACTGACGATCCACCGCCGGGCATGATCTCAAAATGCAGGTGGGGCGACGCGTATCGGGCGTTGCCGGTATTGCCCACTGTGCCGACCACGGTGCCGGCGGCCACGTTTCCGCTCTCACCGAAGGAGTCGAGGTGGGCGCCGTAGTAGCGGTTGCCGTCGTCGCCATCGAGGTAGAAGGCCAGCCCACCGAGCGAGTTCGTGGTGTGCCTGACCGTGCCGGATACCGGAGCAACAACCGGGGTGCCCCGGGTGGCGAACATGTCGACCCCCTTGTGGCTACGCCCGCCCGATCGGGCTGCACCCCACGTGTCAGAGAACGATGTCGAACCACCAACGGGACACAGCATCGACCCTGAGCCGCGAATCTCCGGAGCCGCCGTCGTTGGCGGGGTTGTTTCGGTCGGCGCGGTGTCAGTCGGCGTTGTTTCAGTCGGCGCGGTGTCGGTCGGCGTTGTTTCGGTCGGCGCGGTGTCGGCCGGAGCAGACGTCGTGGTGGAGGTCAGATCAGACTCAGCTTGTTGACGCTGACGTTCGGCTTCGGCCGCCGCAGCTTCCGCGGCCGCGGCCTGGCGCCGCTCTTCGGCCACGCGCTGGCGCTCAGCTTCTCGACGGCGGCGTTCGGCTTCGATACGGGCGCGTTCTTCAGCTTCGAGCCGGTCGACCTCTTGAGCGAGGGTGGCCTCTTGGGCTTCTGCGATGGCCAGCTGGGCCGTGATGGTCTCCAGCTCGATCGTCATCTGGGCTTCGTTGGCGTGCAGTACCTGCAGGGCGGTCTCAAGATCGGCCCGCAATGAGACCAGCTCGGCGTTCGCGGCAGCCAGATCGTCGGTGACGACCCGGTAGCGGTCGACCTCGTCGCCCACGCCCAGGGTTGCGAATCGAGCGAGCGCATCGGCGGTGGCTCGCGACTCAAGGGACCCATCAACCACAAAATCGGAGCGCTGCTGATCTCCATACATGTATCGCTGCACCATCAGCTCGGCCACGATGCCAGACAGCGCGTTGACCTCGACTTGGGCCGCCGCTGCCCGAACCTCGACGACCTCGATGCGGCCATCGACGTCTTCGGCGGCATGCACTGCGTCTTCGACCGCCTCGGCCAACGCGTCGGCGCGGGCTTGGGCCAGCGCGGCAGCGTCGCGTGCGTCGTCGGCGGCATTGGCCGCAGCCTCAGCGCGATCGCGCGCGGCGTCGAGTTCGGACTGGGCCGACGCGGACGCAGCCGGAGCGACGAGGGCAACGAGCAGCACGCCAACAACGACCCGTCTCCACCACAACTGGCTGTTCGGAGTCCAGCAAAACTTTGGGGTGTTGGGCTGACGGACTCGGCGAGACATAGAAGACTCACATCCTACGTACTGCGGTCGGCCAGCGGTAGTGCGGCCACTCACCGTGGGCACGATTTATTGCTCGCGAGCCGCTGAACGCAGGGGGTCGACCAGCTCACTCAGGACGCTGTCGAGGTTCACCACGCCGACCGCAGTGCTGCCATCGACAACAAGTCCCAGGAAGATCGACGTACGACGCATCGCCAGTAGCACCTCAGGAAGTGCCGAACCTACTGGGATTCGCACCATGGGCCGCACCATCCACTGGCGCAGCGGGGCCTCGCGCGCGGAGGTCGCAAGCTGGAGCAGATCCTTGCCATGGACGAACCCACGCACGTTGGCAACATCGTCTTCGTAGACCACCAAGCGCGTGTGGTTGGTCGCGACGAGGCGCCGTTCAATCTCACCGACAGAGGCCGAAATCGGCACCGAGTCGACCTCGTCGATAGCGACCATCACGTCGTCGACCTTGCGCTCGCCAAAGGCAACCGCAGCGCCTAACAACGTCAGGTCGTCGTTGTCGATGAGCCCACCTTCAGCTGACTGTTGAACCATCACCATGAGTTCGGCACTCGTGACCGAGCCGTCGAGCTCGCCCTTGGGCTCGACCCGCAGCAGCCGGAGTCCGAGATTCGACAGCAGCAAGAGCATCGCGTTGAGCGGTGAGACGAGGCGCACGAAGGCCCGCATCGGTACCGCCAGGACCAGCAGCGACCGCTCCGCGAGGGCGATGGACAGGTTCTTGGGGACCATCTCGCCGATCACCATGTGCAGGTACGCAACAATCGACAGCGCAATGATCAGCGCCACGGTGTGCTCGAGATCCTCACTCACTCCTGCGCTGGCAAGCCACGGTTCGATCAGGTGGGCCACCGATGGTTCGGCGATCTTGCCCAGCAACAGGCTGGCCACAGTAATGCCGAGCTGGGCTGCCCCCAGCGTGCCACTGAGCTGCGATTGCAGCTTCTGGGCCGCAAGCGCAGTGCGCTTGCCGGCCTTTGCCTGTTCGTCGATCGCGCTTCGTTTCGCGCCGAGCGCCGCGAACTCAACAGCGACGAAGAAGCCGTTGAGCAGGATCAACACCACGGCAAACGCGAGTGACAGCGCCGTCATCGAACGCTCCGATCGCGGGTAATAGCCAACCTGGTCACTCGACGGTGATCTCCGTCGAGCACCTGGAAGTGCCATCCATACCCGTCGATCGTTTCGCCAATCGATGGGATTCGGCCAGCCAGACTCAGGACCAATCCGGCGATCGTCTCATAGGGCCCGTCGGGAAGCTGGGCCCCGATGAGCTCGCCGACGTCGTCGATGTGGGTGCCACCGTCGACTTCGAGGCGGCCAGCTCGCAGGGTGTGGGTGACGGCGTCGTCGTCGTATTCGTCGTTGATCTCGCCTACGAGTTCTTCAAGCAGATCTTCGAGCGTGACGAGGCCCGCGACACCACCGTGTTCGTCGACGACCACCGCGATCCGGGCCGCCGCATCGCGAAAATCGCCCAGGAGTCGGTCGAGGTCTCGGCCCTCAGGAACCACCAGGA
>CAYGMW010000025.1:0-18911 GCA_964350975.1 uncultured Acidimicrobiales bacterium
GGCGTGGTGAGGTTGACCCTGGCGTCAGTGCACTGGGCCGACAAAATCGTGGCCGCCAACAGCTCGAACGCGTTCGTGTGATCGAGCTCGCACACGGCCTCGTATTCGTCTTTGAGACGTTCGTGCACCAGGCGGGCGCGACCCTTGGGCGATCGAGGTTTGGCCATGGGCGCACCCTAGTCAGACGGTGGTACAGCGAGGAGCACCGGGCCGTTGGCCGATATGGTGAAACCCGTGCCGCCCCTTCCTGATGTCGAGTCCGGCCACGACGCCCGAGGTCCACTGCTGACCGTGTCGGCGCTCGAGCACGAAGCGACCTCGGTGGCCGACGCGCTCATGATCGCCGGCGCCGCTCCAGGCACCGCGGTGTGGATCGACGGGCCGACCAACGACATCGACGCAGCCCTCGACCACCTGGGCCTCTCGCCCGATCGAGACCTGCTCAGGATGGACGTCCGTCTGCCCCTGGGTGCCGACATCATTGCCGATACCGCGGTGGTGACCACCCGTGCCTTCGTCGTCGGTCAGGACGAACACGCCTGGGTCGAGGTCAACAACCGGGCCTTTGCGTGGCACCGCGAACAGGGCGGCTGGAGCGTTGAGCGGGTCCGTCAACACCAGACCGAGCCCTGGTTCAGCGCCGAGGGTTTCCTGTTGCACGACATCGACGGCCAGCTGGCAGCGTTCTGCTGGACCAAGATCCACGACGAACTCAACCCCGTCACCGGCGAGATCTATGTCATCGGCGTCGACCCTCGCCATCACGGCAAACGGCTGGGCCAAGCCATGACCGTCGCTGGGCTGGTCTCGATCCACGACCGCGGTATCGATCACGCCATGTTGTACGTCGATGCCGACAACACAGCCGCCGTTCGGCTGTATGAGAAACTCGGGTTTGTCACCGGTCTGGTTCGGCGGCTGTACACCTGACCCCGCGACGTGCCCGATCAGGCGATCTGGACGCCGACCAGTGTTCCGATCAGGTAGGTGAGACCAGCGGCGCCGACGGCAATACCGACCTGGCGGCTCACGATGCGGGTTGGCGAGCGGTGGGTGATCGCCGCAAGCACGAACCCCACGACAGCAGCACCAACGACGGCCAACACCAGCGAGGCCACCACCGCGGCGGTGCCAGCGGCGAAGAACCACGGCAGCAGCGGTAACAAGGCGCCGACGGCAAAGGAAGCAAACGACGAACCCGCTGCAACCCAGGCCGAACCGAGTTCGTCGGGAGCAACGCCGAGTTCTTCGCGGGTGTGAATCTCGAGGGCAATCTCGGGATTGGCCATCAGCGCAGTCGCGATTTGCAGCGCTTGTTCAGGTTCGAGACCGCGCTCGACGTACAACTCGGCCAGTTCCTCGATCTCGTGTTCTGGCTCTTCGGCGTGAGCGACGCGCTCGCGGGCAATCTCGGCTTCGACCAGCTCTCGTTGGGCCTGCACCGATACGTACTCGCCGGCCGCCATCGACACCGCTCCAGCGAGCAGGCCAACAAACCCAGTGACCCGCACGGTCGATGCGGCGATGTCGGCCCCGGCAACACCAAGGATCAGCAGGGCGTTCGACACCAAACCATCGCTGGCGCCAAACACCGCAGCGCGCAATGCGCCGCCTTGAACATCTCGATGGTGCCCGTGAATGTGATGTGCCACGGCCCCAACTTACCGATCCTCACCGAACAACGACGGATCAGTCCCCCATCAGGTTGCTGGCACGCGAGCCAATCTCGGGGCGTAACCTCCACTGCATGGCGAGCACCAGGCCCAAGGGCGACATCACCCGATACGACCTGACCCGAGACGAACTGGGTGCCTTGCTCGACGGCGAGGCCCGGTATCGGGTAGATCAGCTGTGGACGGGGCTGTACACCCAGCTCAAGAACCCCGAGGACATCTCGAATCTCCCCAAGGCGTTGAGGTCGACCATCGACGAGCTGTTGCCACCGGCGCTCACGCTGATCCGCGAGTCAGTCAGCGACGACGGCGACACCGTCAAGTTCTTGTGGCAGCTGCACGACTTTCATCTCATCGAGACCGTGCTCATGCACTATGAGGACCGCACCACGGTCTGTGTGTCGAGCCAGGCTGGCTGCGCCATGGGGTGTGGCTTCTGTGCGACAGGCCAAGCCGGTTTCGATCGCCACCTCACCATCGGCGAGATCGTCGAGCAGGTCGTGCGGGCGGCACAAAAGTCAGCCCCTCGCCGGGTTGCCAATGTGGTGTTCATGGGTATGGGCGAGCCCTTGGCCAACGTCGGTGCCGTTGTTGGAGCCCTGCATCGGATGCACGACGACATCGGTATCGGGGCCCGCCACCTGACTGTCTCGACCGTGGGCGTCATTCCCGGAATCCGCGAGTTCACCAGCCTTGGCGGCCAGTACGGGCTGGCGGTGTCGCTCCACGCAGCCAACGACACCAAGCGCGACAGCCTGGTACCAATCAATCGCCGCTACCCGCTGGCCGAGTTGGCCCGGGCGTGCCACGAACACATCATTGCCACGGGGCGCCGCTTGTCGTTCGAGTGGGCAATGATCGACGGGGTCAACGACACGGCCGACGATGTGGCCGAACTAGCGACCTATGCCAACTCGCTGCGGGCCCACGTCAACTTGATTCCGTTGAACCCCACGCCTGGGTGGCCAACGGTTGGGTCGCCGCCCGAGCGCGTGGTGTGGTTCCGAGACGAGCTCGCAACGCGTGGTGTCAACGCAACGATCCGACGTAACCGGGGCACCGACATCGACGCCGCGTGTGGCCAACTTCGGGCCGAACAGCTCATAGCGGCGCCGCGCCGAAAGCCCTGACATTTGAGATGGCCGGCTTCCAGGCATCGCACTGGTGCGCCGTCCTGACACAATGGCGGCCATGGATGCCATCCGCTGGTTCAACCCTTCGCAACCCGACACGCTTCGCAACGCGGTGATGCTCGGATATGCCGAGGCCTTCTTTACCTTGCTGAGCCTCGGCGTGTTGGCCAGCGCGTCGGGCATCCCGACGCCCATCATGTTTCTGGCTGTTGTTGGCGCGGTCGCTGGCGCGGCCGGGTGTGCGAGCGAAAAGAAGTGGGGCTACGGGCTGGCGTTAGCCAGCGCCAGCGTGATCGTGCTGGCCCACCTCATTTATGTGATCCGCATTGGCAGCATCAGCTTGGCGCTGATTGGGCTCATGTTCGCCGGCGCTTGGCTGTACCTACTGACCCACGAACGCACACGCGCCTACCAGCGTGTGTGGTTCAGCTGACCTCATGGCCGACACACCAGCTCCTACGCCACTGAACAACGGGGTTCTGCTCAGCGGAGCCGACAAGGCAGCGTCGGTTCGGGGCATGTTCGACCGGATTGCCCCACGTTATGACCGGGTCAACCGCATCATGTCGTTCCGTCTTGATGTGCGCTGGCGTCGTCGGGCTGTGCGCGACCTTGGCCTCGAACCCGGCAGCGTCGTGCTCGACCTGGCCACCGGAACTGGCGATCTGTGCGAAGACCTTCGGGCCGCGTCGCTGCACCCCCTCGGTGTCGACTTTTCGATGGGCATGATGCAGGCGCGGCGCACCGACGCCCAGATGGTGCAGGGCGACGTCACCAATCTTCCCGTCGCTAGCCAGAGCGTCGACGGGGCCATTTGTGGTTTCGCGATGCGCAACTTCGTCGATCTGGCTGCCTTCTTCAATGAGCTGGGACGGGTCACAAAGCCGGGCGGTCGGATCGCGGTGGTCGATGCTTCGAGCCCCGAGAACAAGGTCGCCAGGGTGGGCCATCACGTCTATTTCAACAAGGTCGTTCCGTTCGTGGGGGGCGTCTTGTCGGACAAGTCGGCCTATTCGTACTTGCCGGCCTCACTGGCGTATTTGCCACCGACGCCTGAGCTGATCCAGATCGTTCGCGATGCCGGATTTGCGGACGCGAAACGAGTCGAGCTCACCCTTGGTGCGGCCCAGCTGATCACGGCAACGCGGGACTGACCCCGCGGTACCTGACTCGGAACCAGACATAGGCGACCGCACCGGCCAAGATCGGCAGCCAATAGCTGACGAGGCGATAGGCCAGTGTGGCCAGAACGGCTCGGCCGGGGCTCACACCCGATGCAATGAGGGCTGCGGTGAGGCCAGCTTCAACGAATCCCAGCCCACCTGGTGTGATCGGCACCATGGTGAGGACCGCTCCGGCCACATAGGCCAACAGCACGAGCGACACCCGATGCTCGTCGCCGACGGCTACAAGTGCGGCCAACAAGGCGTAGAAATCGAAGAGCCACTTGGCCACCGACGCCAGCGCGGCATAGGGCCAGCGAGCGCCGATGGAGGTGAGAACCGAGTCGCGTGCTGACACCAAACGCTCGGACATCGGCACCGCGCCGGGCGCTGAGGGTCGGATCCGCTCGATGAGTCGCCCGACCCTGGCCAACATTGCCCGTGAGCGGGCGAGGTACACGGTTGCGACACCGAGGACGACGAACATGAAACCGCCGATCCATGCGGCCCTGGCGATGGTGTTGGGCACCGGCATTCCCGCCGCGATGGCAGGAATCGAGATCAGGGGCAACACGAACAGCGACGCGGTGGTGATCAACGACAGCGCGGTGAGTGAGGCCGCTGCAGCCGCGGGGTCGGCCCCAGCGGTGTGCAGCATTCGAAACTGCATGGCCCCACCCGCTGCAGCTCCCCCAGGGACCACCCGGCTGAACGCATTTGATGCCAGGTGCGACGTGATGAGGGCGAACCAGCTGACGTCTCTGAAGGCGAGGCTTTGCAGGTACCAGACAGCGCCGAAACTGATGATCTGGGCCAGCAACATGAGCCCAAACCACCCGGGTGCGATGTCGGACAGGCGCGGCCACGCCTGCAACACCTCGGTCAGCGACGGTGCGACGAGGTACAAGGCAACAGCCGTGATACCGAGCATCGCCAGGCGGCCACGAGAGAGCACCTTGAGCGAGTCGCGTGTGGTCTCCACAGCCTGCACGTTAGTCAGAACGACAGCCCGATCGCGTAGGCCACCCCGAACACGAGCTGCACCTTGGCCGTTGCTGCGAGCACGGCGATGAGTTCGCGGCCCTTGGCGCCGCCGAGCACGGTGCGAACTGGGGCGATGGCTAGTGGTGCTGCAAGCAGACACATGACCGCCCCCGGTCGGCTGAGTGCCGACCCGACACCAACCACAAAGGTGAGCACCACGATCGCGACATACAAGCGCCGGGTGGCGGCATCGCCGAGGCGCACGGCGAGGGTCCGTTTTCCGGTGTCGGCATCGCCAGGAATGTCACGCAGGTTGTTGGTGATCAGCAACGCTACTGCCAGCAGCCCGACGGGCACTGACACAACCACGCTGAGCGTCGAGATGGTTTCGGTCTGTATATAGGCCGTGCCGACGGTAGCGACCAGGCCAAAGAACACGAAGACAAAGACCTCGCCGAGGCCCGAGTATCCATATGGCCTCGATCCGCCGGTGTAGAACCAGCCCGCGGCGATGGCGGCAGCACCAACGGCGATCAGCCACCACGAGGTCACGGCGGCAAGCGTCAACCCCGCAACGGCGGCGAGGCCGAAACACACGAACGCGGCGGTCTTCACGGCCTTGGGGGTTGCCCGCTGGGAGGCGACGAGACGAACCGGGCCGACCCGATCGTCGTCGGTGCCACGAATACCGTCGGAGTAATCGTTGGCGTAGTTGGTGCCCAGCTGCAGCGCGAGCGAAACCACAGCCGCGACCGCGGCCCTCCACCAGATCGCGCCGGATTCGCCAATGGCAACAGCGGTGCCGACCGCGACCGGAACGATCGCGGCCGGGAGGGTACGAACACGGGCCCCGGCTATCCAGTCGGAGACCGACGTTGAGGCAATGTGCACTCAGCCAACCTTTTTGAAGCTGATGAGCCCGCCACCGTCGAGGGCGAGGGTCTGGCCGGTGATCCAGCTGCCGGTTTCGGCGGCGAGGAACAGTGCTGCGCCCGCGATGTCTTCGGTCTCGCCGAGGCGCTTCATTGGGTAGGCCTGGGCGACGGCGTCGCCGCCTTCGCCTTCCCACAGCGCGCGAGCAAAGTCGGTCTTGATGAGGCCCGGGGCCAGGGCGTTGACCCGAGCCTTGGGACCAAGTTCGGCCGCCAGCTGCTTGGTCATATGGATCAGGGCCGCCTTGGTGACGTCGTACACACCAAGGATCGGGCTCGTCGACAGGCCGCCTACCGAAGAAATGTTGATGACCGAACAGCCCCCATCGCTCGACGACATCGATGCGTTCCACGCGGCTTGGGTCCACATGAGGGGTGCGGTCACGTTGACCGACATCGTCTTGTCCCAGCGGGCCAGGTCGACGTCGATCATCGGACCCGCGTACGGGTTCGTGGCCGCGTTATTGACCAGGATGTCGATCTTGCCGAACTGTTCGACCGCGGCAGCGCAGACCGCTACGGGGAGCTGAGGGTCGCCGACATTGCCCGCCATCCACACGCAGCCATTGCCAATCTCGGCCGCCGCAGCCTCACATGCGTCAGCCTTGCGGGACACGATCATGACTTGGGCGCCAGCGGCCGCCATGGCCGTTGCGATTGCCTTGCCAATGCCACGCGATCCGCCGGTGACGATCGCAACCTTGTTGTCCAGACGAAGTTCCATTCCGGGCAAGGTAGTCGGTTCGACGCCGTGGACCTAGCAACAAGATCTCCACGATCCCTGAAGCCCATGACCACCTCGGCCGACATAACGTGTAGTGATCATGTCTCAACGCCCTCGCTCCCGAATGTTTGCCGCGCTGGCCCTTGTTGGCGCCCTCGTGTTCGTCGCGGGCGCATGCTCGGGTTCTGACGGCGAGCTGTCAGCACCGACAACGCTCGTGACCGTCGACAACGGTGTCACCACCGCCGACGACGCCAACCCTGACGACGTATCGGTCGACACCATTGCTACGAGCGACGACGACGCTGACGCAGTCGTGACCTCGCAAGCCGAAACCGGTTCGGCCGACAGCAGCGACGAAGTCGACGCGGCCGGTGACACCACCGCAACCACCGGAACGTTCACCTCATCACCTCCCCCAGCCGAGGACAAGGTCGGGTGCCCGGAGGGCCTCATCTTGGTGGGATCCAACGGCGAAGAGCCCATCTGCTCAACACCAGGTTCTGGGTGCCCGGACGGCTACGGCCTCATCGGTGGCGTCGACGGCGCAGCGCTGTGCCAAGGCGACGATGGCTCGATATTGCGGGTCTACCCCGACGGAACGGTGACCCCGGACACCTCGGTGCCGTTCAACGGGCCCGTTTGTCGCCGCCTCGACGATGCTGGCAACCTGGTCGAACTGGGCCTCGCAACCAGCCAAACCGACTGCGAATCACGCGGCGGCGAATACCTTCCCGACGGCCTCCCGTAACCAGACCCGCTTAGTGCGTCACCCAACCGTTGCGGTGGACCATCGTCGACAGGTCGCGCCTTGGACGCTGCGACGACCGACCATGCCCCGTCGCCGACTCGTGAGCCACGTGACCAATCGCCACCGTCCCGGTCGTCACCAAACCCGACGGCACGCCAAATTCGTGAGCAACTGCGGGCGCGTGGTCAAACTGACCAAAGAACAGCACTCCGAGACCGGCATCGATTGCTGCCAGTTGAAGGGCCAAGGTGACCATCGAAGCATCCACCAACCAATACGGCGTCGCCCAGGCGGCCTCGCCGTCGCCCAACTTGGTGGCCGCCTTGTCGGGTTCTGAGTAGCGCTCGGTGTAGGCCGCCGGATTGCCATACACCGACACCAAAACCGGGGCGTTGAACAACCCCTGCCAGCGGAACCGGGCCCGTCCTTGCTGCGAAAAAGTCGTGGCCCAGTAGCGCCCGACCGCTTCGGGCTCGTCGAGCACGAGCATCTCGATGCCTTGGGAGTTCCCCGCCGTTGGCGACCGGCGAGCCGTGTCGAGCAGCTGCATCAGCAGGTCGGGGTCGACAGGATCGTCGGCGAAGTCTCGGGTCATCTTGCGACCCAACATGAGTCGCCGGAAATCGCTCAGAGCTGCTTCTCGAGCAGCTCGGACATCACCCACGAAAACATGATCGCGCAGTCGCCATTGGCGGTATCGATGGCCGCGAACTGCTCAGCGTGCCCAGCGCTGACGTCCTTCGTGGGTTCGTGGATGATCATGCTGTTCGCCAGGCCCGACCCGACCACGCGGAACTCGCGCTTGAGGTACTCGCCCGACGGGGCAATTCGGCGCTGCAAACGCTGACCCCACGCCCGATCCTCGCCCGTTGGCGAATACCCAGGACGCGGCACCGCACCGTCGAACAGGCTGAAGGCCTCGACGCCGCCTGGGCCACCGACACACGCTCCGTACAATACGTCTTCGTCGGGGAACGCCAGCACGGCGCGGCGCATCTGTTCGTGAAGCAACGCTCGCATGACCGTGCCGCGGCGCGAGTTGTTGCGGGTCAGCAGGCCACCCACGAGGATCGCTGGAGTGCCACCCACTCGTTCGAGGGTGTACAGGACATAACCCGCCAGCCGGGCGCCATCGCGGGCCTGGGCAATCAGCACCCACTTGCCAACGAGTTCGGCCACCCAGTCGACGTCATGAGCAAGCTCGGCCTCGGCTGCGAGGTCGACCATCTCTTGAATCTCGTCGTCGGACAGTGCAGTGCAGTCCTTGGTCGCGACATCGATCGCCATTACGAGTTCGGCCCCCAGCGTCTCAGCAATCCGGAGCGGTGAGTCTAACCCGCGTTCGGGCCAAGACCGAACGGTTACCAGAACCGCATTCGGGCCTGACCGAATGTGGACCCTGAAGATCGGGCCTACAGATAGACACCGGGACCCGCGCCAGGCGCCGGAGCCTGACCTGGTCCGCCCGAGCCAATCGCGGGCTGACGCATCTGCTCAAGCTGCTGACGAGCCACCGCCTGCTGGGCGAACAGCGCCGCCTGGATGCCATGGAACAGCCCTTCGAGCCAGCCGACCAGCTGGGCTTGAGCGATCCTGAGCTCGGCCTCTGAGGGCACTCCACCTTGCTCGAAGGGATCGGTGAGCAACTCAAGTTCGTCACGCAAATCAGGCGACAATGAGTCAGCCAACTCGGCGATCGACGTGTCGTAGATCTGGGCCAGGCGTTCGCGGCCCGCCTCGTCGAGGGGTGCCTGGCGAACCTCGTCGAGCAGTTGTCGGATCATCGCGCCAATACGCATGACCTTGCCGGGTTGCGAGATCGACTCGACCCGCGGCTCTTGTTCGGCGTCAACGTCGCTCGAGGGCTCGACCACCGTTGGTTCGAGCACCGGGTTGGACTCCACGTGTTGAGATTCGGTGTGTTCGTCGCTCATGAGCTGTCGAGGTTACCCAGTCGCCACGCCAGCCAGCAGGGGCACATACATCTCCTCAGGGGTCAACGACCCGTGACGGCCCACCAAGGCGAACGAACCAGTGTCGGCGGGGTCCTCAAAGGAGATCGGGGCGAACGGCACCAAGGCAACATCGCCCAAACGAGATCGGGCCGCATCGGTGACATGGGGCCCGAACCAGCCTTGGGCCAAGATCTCGTCGACCCCCAACACCCACGCCCGGTCGCGATACAGCGCATCGGCCCGGCTCAACAACTCAGACGCCGAACCCTGACGGGCGTGCAACCAACGGAACCGGCCCTCACCCGACATCGACGACGTGAGCGCCATCACCGACGGGTCGAGATCGACCATGGCGTCGCCCACATGGACCTGACCGTGGTCAGCTGTCACCACCAGCGCGGTGCCGGCCGGCAATCGAGCCAACAGTTCGCTGACCATGAAATCGGCAAAGGCCACCTCACGGTCGAACGCGGCGCCCAAGCCAGACAGGTGCGACACCTTGTCGACACCGTCGTAGTAGGCGTACACCAGCGACGACCCGCCACTGACCGCTTCGACTGCGTTTGCGACGATGCCCGACGGCACCGCCCACGGACGCCACCGGCCACCCCGCAGGTGAGCGTCGGTAAACCCGGTCGTCGCGAACTCGTACTTGGTGATGACGGTCGGACTTGCGCCCAAGAACGGAGAAACTGGCTGAAACTCCGTTGCCGGCAAACGGCGACGGGCATCGCCGCCACCATCGAGTTGCCACCGCAATGTGTTCAACACATCGCCACGCGTCCTGACCCGGTAGCCAACCAACCCATGTTCGCCGGGTGCAACCCCAGTCGTGATCGAGGTCAGCCCCGCGGCCGTGGTCGACGGAGCCACTGATGTCAGCCAGCCATCGCCCATCGACGCCATGACGGGGGCAACCGCTCTGCGTTCGTCAAGTTGGAGCCGACCCAACCCGTCGAGCACCAGCACCACCACATTGCGCGCGTCCCACACGCTGGGCGGCAGCCAGGACGGCCGGACCGGGGGCCGAGCAACCAGCGCCGGAATCAGATCGGCGATCGACTGACGCCCAAACCGCGGCAGCACCGGCAAGGGTCGCCCATCGCCATCGCGGCCAGGGTCAGGTGGTGGGGTTGTTTGGGAGGGCACGGCCGACAGTCAACCATGAGTGCCGGTTACGATGGCCATCGTTATGTCCGTTTCGACCCGTGGCGACTACGCCTGCCGAGCATTGCTGTCACTTGTCCTGCACACCGAGGACGGGCCGACGTCGGTGCGCGATATTGCGCGGCGCACCGATCTGCCCCAGCCCTACCTCGAACAGATCATGCTGCTCCTCAAGGGCGCCGAGCTGGTCACCTCCAAACGAGGCGTCGGTGGCGGATACACCCTGAACCGGCCCGCAGCCGAGATCACCATTGGCGAGATCGTCTCAGCTGTTGACGGCCCGATCGCGCTCGGCACCTTTGGCCAGCCCCACCAAGACGGAGCCTGCGACCACGAGGGTCAGTGCGTGCTGCTGTCGGTGTGGCACACCACCGGGGTCGCCATGCGCCGCATGCTCGACTCGTACACCTTGGCCGACGTCGCCGCGATGGCACGCGGCGAACTGGCCTGGCCCCAGGTCGACCTCGGCGTCAGCTGAACCGGGCCACCGTCGCCGCAAAATCAGGCGGCCACGGCGACTCAAATCGCACCGGTTCGCCAGTGGCTGGATGCACAAAACCCAGCTCGGCGGCGTGCAACTGCACCCGTCCGACGTCGAGACGATCGGGGCGCCCATAGACCTCGTCGCCCATCACAGGGGCACCAATCGCGGCCAAGTGCACCCGAATCTGATGCGTCCGACCGGTCTCGAGCTCACACGACACGAGCGACGCCTCGACCGGTTCGGTGAAACGCTGGAGCACTTCGTAGTGGGTACGGGCGTGTTTGCCGTCGTGGGCAACTGCCATGCGGGTGCGGGTACGGCGGCTGCGGCCGATCGGAGCATCGACGACACCTCGATCGGTCTCGGGGCTCCCCCAGCACACTGCGATATAGCGACGGTGCACGTCGTGGACCGACAACGCCTCGACGAGGGTCTCATACGCGAGCTCAGAGCGGGCGACCACCAGTAGTCCGGTGGTGTCGCGGTCGAGGCGATGCACGATGCCGGGCCGGTCTGGCTGCCCGACGGTTGCCAGTTCGGGATAACGCGCCAGCAGTCCGTTCACCAAGGTGTCGTCGGTGTGGCCGGCGCCGGGGTGCACCACCAGCCCGGCTTGTTTGTCGACCACGATGATGTGGTCGTCTTCGTAGATGACGGTGACGTCAATGCCGTCGACACCGGCCGGACCAATCTCGCCGGTCTCATCTGGCATGTCGATCGCGACCTCGTCGCCCAAGGCAACACGGGCAACCCGTTCGGTCGGCACCGCGCCGTTGAGCAGCACCCGGCCATCGTCAATCAGGTCGCGAACCGCCGTGCGGCTGTAGCCGGTGATCAGCGCCGCGACACGATCGAGCCGTTCTCCGGCAAGCGATGGCGGGATCTCTTCGATGATCATGCTGCGGTATCTCGATCGGTCTCAGGAACTGGTCTGTTCGCCCACCATGACATGACCAGCAGCGCAATGCCCCCGCACACCACGGCAATGTCGGCCACGTTGAACACCGGGTACCACTGGAAGTCAATGAAGTCGACCACCGCGCCCCGCCACCAGCCGTCGCCGCGGAAGAACCGGTCGAGCAGGTTCCCAATGGCCCCGCCGAAGATCGCCGAATAGGCCACGAACTGAGCGCCCACCTGGATGCGGTCGCGGAAAACGAACATGGCGACCACCACCACCGTGATGATGATGCCGAGCACGGGGCCGAGGCCCTCGCCTTTGGAAAAGGCAGCACCGGTGTTGCCGATCAGGCGAAACCGCAGGGTCCACACGACGTCGTTCGGGCCATCAGACAGGGCGCGAATGGCCCACCACTTGGTGAGCTGATCGAGAGCGATGACCACCGCTCCCACCGCAAGCAGGACGCGCAATCGCCAGCGCGACTCAACAGCCGCGGTCGAAGAAGAGTCAGACACAGTGGCGGCTCAGCGCCAGTTCATGCCGCGGGTCTTTTCGTCGACCCGCATATCGGCCTGAGGGATGGCCTCAAGGCGTTCCTTTGGAATAGGCAAGCCCGACACGACGCTGATGCCGTAGGTGCCATCGACAATGCGCTTCAGCGCGGCATCGATATCGGCAACGGCTTGGCGCGCTTGGGCCGACATGGCGAGATCGCGTTCGCGCTCAACCGCGATGGAATCGCCCTCGCCTGACTCGTCGTCGAACTGCACATCGCCAGGCTCGCGGTCGCGGGCCAGCTGGTCGGCCTCGGCCTGAAGGCTCTCGGCGTGGCGCGTGTAGCGTTCTCGCTCGGCGAGCAGTGCCAACCGTTGAGTCTCGATGAACTCAGCGTCGTAGGGGCTCGTGGCCTCGGCAGTCTTAGCCGAAGTTGATGCCTTCTTGCTGGCAGCCATATTGGTGTCTCCTAGGGTCAGCGCCGAGGTGCTCGCCCGTGCGAAAGTGCCGCATTGTACGTAATCACGGCCGCGATTCCAATGTCGGCGACGAGGTGATATAGCCCCACCGCCGAACACCGACATCGTCGACCAGTTATTGGCGGACATGAGCGCTTTGTGGGCCGGTAACCTCACTGGCTGACCACGATCCAGATCGGACAGGCGACATGACGGACAACACGCCATACCCCCACGTGCCGACACGTGCCGATTTTCCTGCGATCGAACGCCGCATTCTGGAGCGCTGGGACGCCGACAACTCCTTTGTCAACTCCGTTGAGATGCGCGACGCCAACAACGAATTTGTGTTCTTCGACGGTCCCCCGTTCGCCAACGGGCTCCCCCACCACGGTCATCTGCTCACCGGATACGTCAAAGACGTGGTGCCTCGCTACCAGACCATGCGAGGCAAGCGGGTCGATCGTCGTTTCGGTTGGGACTGCCACGGCCTGCCCGCCGAGATGGAAACCGAAAAAGAACTCGGTGTCTCAGGTCGGGCGGCCATCACCCAGTACGGCATCGCCAACTTCAACGAGGCGTGTCGAGCGTCAGTGATGAAGTACACCGAAGAGTGGGAACAGACCGTCACTCGTCAAGCCCGCTGGGTCGACTTCGACAACGACTACAAGACCATGGACCTGCCCTACATGGAGTCGGTCATGTGGGCCTTCAACGAGCTCTACAACAAGGGCCTGATCTATCGGGCTTACCGGGTTATGCCCTATAGCTGGGGTGCCGAAACCCCGCTGTCGAACTTCGAGATCCGCCTCGACGATGCCACCCGACCCCGGCAAGACCCTGCCGTCACCGTTGCGTTCGACCTCACACCAGCCAGCGGCGACCCCGGCCCACTGCGGATCCTGGCTTGGACCACCACACCGTGGACGCTGCCATCGAACCTGGCGCTCGCGGTCGGCCCAGAGGTGTCGTACTCGGTAGTTGAGGTGCCTGCCAACGCCACCGACGGCGCTCAACCGGGGTCGTTCTACGTCATTGGCTCCGACGCCATGTCGAACTACGCAGCCCAGCTCGGCGACGAACCAGTGGTGGTCGCCACCATGACCGGCGCCGACCTCGTCGGCCGCACCTACACGCCGTTGCTGCCCTACTTCGCCGACCGCACCGACGCGTTCCGGGTGTTGTCAGCCGACTTCGTCGACACCTCCGAAGGCACCGGTGTGGTCCACATGGCCCCGGGATTCGGCGAAGACGACCAGAACGTCTGCGAGGCCAATGGCATCGAGATCGGTCGTGCCGTCCCGGTCGACGACCAGGGCCGCTACACCGACGATGTTCCCGAGTGGGCGGGGCAGAACGTCTTCGACGCCAACCCTGACATCATCCGCCACCTCAAAGAGCTCGGCCGAATCGTTCGCCACGACAGCTACGAACACAACTACCCACACTGCTGGCGTACCGACACACCAATCATCTACAAAGCCATCTCGTCGTGGTACGTCAAGGTCACCGAGATCCGCGACCGCCTCATCGAGCTGAACCAACAGATCAACTGGGTTCCGGACAATGTTCGCAACGGGCGATTCGGCATGTGGCTCGCCGGAGCCCGCGACTGGTCGATCAGCCGAAACCGATTCTGGGGTTCGCCCATCCCGATCTGGGAAAGCGACAACCCCGAGTTCCCGCGCATCGATGTCTACGGCTCACTCGACCAGATCGAAGCCGACTTCGGGGTGCGCCTCGACGATCTGCATCGCCCTACCGTCGACGAACTCGTTCGCCCCAACCCTGACGACCCGTCCGGGCAATCCATGATGCGCCGAGTGCCTGAAGTTCTCGACTGCTGGTTTGAGTCCGGCTCGATGCCCTTTGCCCAGGTGCACTACCCGTTCGAAAACAAGGACTGGTTCGAAGAGCACTTCCCGGCCGACTTCATTGTCGAATACATCAACCAGACTCGCGGCTGGTTCTACACGCTGCACGTTCTGGCCGGTGCCCTGTTCGACAAGCCCGCGTTCCAAAACGTCATCTGTCACGGCATCTTGCTCGCCGAGGACGGCAACAAGCTGTCCAAGCGGCTCCGTAACTACACCGAGCCGACCGACATCTTCGACAAGCAGGGTTCTGACGCACTGCGTTGGTACTTCATGTCAACCAACATCGTCCGCGGCGGCGACACGCGCATCAGCGATCAGGCCATCGACGATGTCGTCCGCCAGGTGCTCATCCCCATCTGGAACGCCTATTCGTTCTTCACGCTGTACGCAAACGTCGACGGCTACACCGCCTCGGCCCGAACAAACAGCACCCACCTGCTCGACCGTTACCTCCTGGCCAAAACCCGGGAGCTGGTGGCAAGCGTCACCACCAAGATGGACGCCTACGACCTTCCTGGTGCCGCCGACGACATCCAGGGCTTCATCGACGCCCTCAACAACTGGTACATCCGACGCAGCCGCGACCGTTTTTGGGCTCCCACCGGCACAGCTGACGACGCTCTGAGCCGCGACAAGGCCGATGCCTACGACACCCTCTACTCGACGTTGAGGGTTCTGTGCCAGGTCGCGGCTCCCCTGCTACCGATGGTGACCGAGGAGATCTTTGGTGGCCTCACAGGCGGCCAGAGTGTTCACCTGTCGGACTGGCCAGACGTCGACAGCCTGCCGGCCGACCCCGAGCTGGTCGCGTCCATGGACCGTCTCCGCGAGGTCGCATCGACCGGCCTGAGGCTGCGCGAAGACGCCGGTCGCCGGGTTCGGCTTCCGCTGCCACGGGTCACCGTCGCCGGAGCCGGAGCATCGCTGCTGGCGCCGCTCACCGACCTGTTGGTCGACGAACTCAACGTGAAACATGTCGAACTCACCGACGAGATCGGCGACCTCGCGACCTTCGTCCTCAAACCAGACGGCAAGGTCCTTGGGCCTCGTCTGGGCAAGTCGGTTCAAGAGGTGTTCGGGCTGGCAAAGCGGGGCGAGTGGAGCAGGCTCGACGACGGATCGATCCAGATCGGCGAGTTCGTGCTCACTGAGGGCGAGTTCGACCTCGGTCTCGTCGCCAACGAGGGGCAGGCTGCGGCCAGCTTGCGGTCGAACGACGCGGTCGTGGTCCTCGACACCGACATCACCCCCGAGCTTGAGACCGAGGGTTTGGCCCGCGACCTCATCCGCCATGTGCAGCAACTGCGCAAAGACACCGACCTCGCGGTCACCGATCGCATCATGATCCAGGTTGCCGCAGGGGGCGCCGAAGCGGTCCTAGCGGCCCACAGCGACGACATCGCTGCCGCGACCCTCGCCGTGTCGGTCGGGCTCGTCGACGAGGTGACGGCACCACACACCGCCGAAGCCAAGTTGCCCGGCCTGACCGTGAACTTCGGCATCACTCCCGCCTAGCGCCCCTCGACCCCAGCCCCGTCGAACCTACCGGCGCCGAAAACCGTCGCTGACGCGACGCTTTCGTGGGTCGGAGGTCGCACCAACGTCGAAGGCCCGCCGGATCAATCCGGCGGGCCCAACGGGTGTCTCTAGCGAATAGTGCCGCAGAGCATATTCAGTGGCTGCTCACAGGCGGCGGGTGCGACGCTTGCGGCGAAAACCGCTGCGGTCGTCGTCGATGTCGCCATCGTCGTCGAATTCGACCCGCTGTGGTCCACGGAGTGCCGCGAGGAACGGATCGTCGATGACGCCGTCGGTGGCGCCAACCTTGGCCGCCACGGACACGTTGGACCACAGGTCTTCGAGCTCGGCCTGTTCGGCCTGGTGAGCGTCAGTGAGATCGATGACTTCATCGACGGTTTCGACGGTTTCGGTCTCGACCATTTCGGTCTCGACTTCCTCGACGACTTCAGCTTCGGCTGGTTCGATCTCGTCGACGGCTTCGATGACCTCAACAGCCTCAGCAGTCTCGGTCCCAGCTTCAACAAGTTCAGCCTCAACCAGTTCGTCTTCGACGATCTCAGCTTCGGTCTCGATCGTGACGTCTTCGGTCTCGACGACTTCGGTCTCGATCGTGACGTCTTCGGTCTCGACGACCTCGATCATGTCGTCAACAACAAACTCGGCGACGACGGTTTCTGTAGCGACAGTTTCGGTGACGACAGTTTCGGCAGCGACGAGCGGGGCTGGTGCTGCGACCGCCGGCGCGACGGCTGCAGGAGCAACCGACGGCGTCAGACCGCCAAGGGCGCCGACACGACCAAGGAGCGACTCAAGGTCGCCCACGACGCTCGCCAGCGCCTGCTGACGGCGATCGATCTCAGAGCTCAAGGTTTCGACCTCGACGCGGCGCTCGGCTGCTGTCGTCTCGAGGGTTGACACCTCAAGAGCGGCAGCAGAACGGAGAGCCTCGGCCTCGGCCGCGGCAGCGGCCACGACCTCGCGGCGGGCAATTTCGGCTTCGACGCGAGCGCTCGCGAGCAGTGACTCGGCCTCGGCACTCGCGGAGGCCAATGCTTCGGCGGTGAGGCGGGCGACATGAGCGTCGGCCTCGTCGAGCTTGCGAGTGGCTTCGCGATGGCGACGCTCGGCTTCGGCGGTGAGGCGATCAGCGTTCTGTAGGGCCGTGTCTTCGACCGAGCGGGCCTTCACGCGGGCTGATTCAGCGATCGCTGCTGCTTCGGCGGTGGCCGCAGCGGTGATCTGGGCAGCCTCGTTGTTTGCCTGGGCAAGAGCAGCGTCAGCAGCCTGCTGGGCCATCACCAGAACTCGTCCAACCTGAGCTTCGTCGCTCAAGGTCGCAGCGGGGGCCGGCGCTGGCTCTGGCACCGCCACGGGTACTGGTGCCACCGCTTCGACAGGAGCAACAACAACTGGCGCAGAACCCGCTGCTGCCTCAAGCACACGAATACGTTCCGTGCTTGCCCTGAGTCGATCCTGCAGCTCAGCGACGGCTACACCGACTCGCTCGAGGAATTCGTCGACGGCGTCTTGGTCGTAACCGCGCCATTTCTCGGGGAACTGCTGAGTCTCGAGCAGTTGCGGCGTGAGTTCCATAAACGCTCACAGTAGCAACGACTCATGCCCCAATGAAAGGCAATGATGCAGATCCGATGCTAATTCGTGCCAGTCACCGATCAAGACAACAGCTGTTATCGGTTCAGCTCAGAATTCCGAGCACCACGAACTGGAGCACAAACAGCAAGATCAGCGGAGACAGATCGAGCATTGCGTTGCCGATCCGAACTGGAGGGATGGCTCGCCGCAACGGACCCATAACCGGTTCGGTGATGCGGTAGACGAAGCTCGCCACTGCAGCGACCGGCGAATCGCGATCGATCGGCAACCACGACAGGATCATCCGGGCAACGATCACCAGGATGTACAGAACAACCAGGTTGTACAACAAGGAGGTCATGGGTCAGTGGTGCAGCCCGCGCTCTTGCAAACGACGGCGTTCTTCGTCGCTGACTTCGACATTTTCAGGGGTCAGGAGGTACACGCCGTCGGCGACGCGATCCATTCGGCCACCGAGCCCGTACGACAACCCACTCGCAAAGTCGATCAGGCGACGACGAAGGTCGCGGTCGACCTCTTGGAGGTTCAAGATGACCGGCTGGTCGGACTTGAAATGGTCGGCGATGGTTTGGGCCTCGTTGAATTGCCGAGGAGCAACAACGTGTGGTTTCACTGACGACATCGCAAAGGTGCGAACCGATGCCGACGGCGATGGCGGAGGTGTTGCCGCGATCGGGCTGACCTTTGCTCCGGCGGCGACGGCCTGCTCGCGAGAGATCGTGCGCACTGCGCCGGGTTCGGCCTCAGAGTGAGATGGAGGAGGCGCCGTCTGGTGCTTTGGCTGATGGGAAACGGCCTGGGGCGCATATTCCTGCTGGCGCTGCGGAGGCTGTGGTCGCCGTTCCGATGCGCCTGGCTGTGGGTCGGTGTACGGATCGACATGCTCGAGGTCGTCGTACTCTTCTTCAGGCGCGAGCCCGAGATACAGCATGGTCTTTTGGAAAAACGACGGCACCGTGCACCTCCTCGGTAGTAACAGGTGAGGGTACCGGAGATAGAGGAGCAATCACTGCCAGGGCAAAATCAGCCTCGGGGCGGGCGGGGCCCGAAGAGCGCGGTACCGACCCGAACCATTGTCG
>CAYGMW010000026.1:0-18687 GCA_964350975.1 uncultured Acidimicrobiales bacterium
GGTCGAACCCGACCATGTTGTGGGCCCGCGACCCATCTGTTGCCGACGAGATCAACTCCGACCGGGTCAACAGCCGCTACCTCGACGGGTTCCGGTTGCCCCGTCGCCTGAGCGCCACCGACGACTTGGCCCATGCTGTCTCGGTGGCCGATGTGCTCATCGTCGGCATTCCATCGGCATCGTTTCGCTCCGTATTGACCGACGCTGCAGCCCACATCCGGCCGTGGATTCCGGTGGTCAGCCTGACCAAGGGGCTCGAACGCGGCAGCAACTTCCGCATGACCCAGGTCATCACCGACGTTCTGGCTGGTCACCCGGCTGTTGCCCTCACCGGTCCAAACCTGGCTCGCGAGATCATGGGTAAACAGGCCGCAGCGGCGGTGGTCGCGACCGACGACATCTCGGTTGCGTCGCGGTTGCAAGACATGCTCTCGACCCCGTTTTTTCGCGTCTATCGAAATCATGACGTCGCTGGTTGCGAACTCGGTGGGGCCCTCAAGAACGTGGTCGCGATCGCAACGGGAATGGCCGACGGGCTCGGTGTTGGCGACAACACCAAGGCCATGGTGATGACCCGCGGACTGGCCGAACTGACCCGGCTGGGCACGGCTCTCGGCGGCGAGCCTGCGACCTTCGCAGGCCTCGCCGGAATGGGCGATCTCGTTGCAACCTGCGTTAGCCCCCATAGCCGTAACCGCCATGTGGGCGAACAGCTCGGGCGGGGCAAGTCGCTCCAGGACATCCTCGATGAGATGCACATGGTGGCCGAAGGCGTGAAAACCGCAGCCACCGTGTCGGCGCTCGCAGCTGAGCATCAGATCTCGTTGCCAGTGTGTGAGGCCATCCACCGGGTTCTCGCTGGAGACATTGGACCCGAAGAGGCATATTTGGGCTTGATGCCCGCAGGGCACGAAGCCGACGCAGGATAAGCAGGATAAGAGGACACCGATGACTGACACCGACCACAACACCGGGTTCGCTGGCCTCCAGGCTCAGAGCGTGCTCCCGGCGACAGCAACAACGCCGGACCGCGTCGCTGTTCGCTGTGGGGACGCCTCGCTCACCTTCGCCGAGGTCGAGCAGCGGGCCCTGAGACTCGCCAACGTATTGATCGACCACGGCATCGGTATCGACGGTCGGTGGGCGATCTTGGCCCGTAACCGGGTCGAGTGGGCCGAGGCCCTCGTGGCCAATGGCCGAACCGGATCGCGCGTCGTGCTGTTGAACTGGCACCTCACCCCGTCTGAGCTCCACGAGCTCTTGGTCGACAGCGGCTCGACGCTGCTCCTCGTCGAACCCGATCTGCTCGATGCCGGAACGGCTGCGGCAGCCGGAACCGAGGTTGCCACCATCGTGACCTTCGGCGACGAGTACGAGGCCCTGCTCGCGGCGTCGCACACCTCGGCACCGACCGAACGAGCCGCCGGCAATCCGTTGCTCTACACCGGCGGCACCACCGGGCGCTCCAAGGGTGTGAACCGCTCCGACCAGCACCGAGCCGCGTCGCAATGGGCGGTCACGCCGAGCATGTGGGGAACGCTTACCGGCATGCCTGAGGAGGGCGTGGCGATGGTGAGCACGCCGCTGTATCACGCCATGGGGCAAGCAGTGCTGGCCTCGGCGCTGGCTCGACATCACGAAACCGTGCTGCTCCCCCGATTCGACCCCCATTCGACGCTGGCCGCCATTGCCGAACATCGCGTCACCACCACCGCCATGGTCCCCACCCAGTTCGTGAGGCTGCTGAAACTCGACCAAACCGAGCGGGACAGCTATGACGTGTCATCGATTCGCTGGGTGCTCCACACCGCGGCGCCGTGCCCTCGCTGGGCCAAACAGGCCATGATCGAGTGGTTCGGACCCACCATTGTCGAGTTGTACGGCTCTTCCGAAGGCACCGGACCAGTGATTGCCACCTCGCAGCAGTGGCTCGAACGCCCAGGCACTGTGGGTAAGGCCAGCGCTGCGCTCGAGCTCTCGATCGTTGACGACGACGGCCGCGACCTCGGGCCTGGCGAGATCGGAACGGTGTACGCCAAACGCGCCTCAGGCCCCCCAAGTTATGAAGGGGCACCCGAAAAGACGCAGGCCAGCCAGCTTCCCGACGGCCGCTTCACCGTCGGTGACGTGGGTTGGCTCGACGAAGACGGCTTCTTGTTCTTGGCCGATCGCCGTGTCGACCTCATGCTCATCGGTGGCAGCAACGTCTACCCGGCCGAGATCGAGGGGGTGCTCAGCCAGCATCCAATGGTGGCCGATGTGGCCGTGTTCGGTATCCCTGATCCTGAACTCGGTCAGCAGATCAAGGCGGTCATCGAAGCCCCCACCGGGGCCGACGGCAAGGTCATCGAGGTCGATGTCGCCGAGGTCGAACAATGGCTCCGAGAACGATTGGCGTCGTACAAGATTCCGGCCAGCTTCGACGTGGTCGACGCGCTTCCACGCGAAGCCCACGGAAAGCTCAAGAAGCGCCTGCTGCGCGATCCGTACTGGGAGCAGGTCGAACCGGGGTGATGTGTCGGGCCGCGGAGCGGCCCAGGACGGCCATGGCCCTCATGGCCACGCTCGCTCCGGCGAGATCCCACCTGCCCGCGCTGTCGATTTCCGCCAGTGTTGCTGTGAACCGGGCGATCGCCGCTTGGTGGTCGCGGCGCCACGGTTCGAGGCCGCTGTGCTCGGGCGAACCGGACCGGCCTGATGCCACCAGAGCAGCCGACGTGAGCGCAGCCGCGGTGATCTCGGCGTGTTCGCGGTAGAACTCGTCGCGCAGGGCACCCCGGGCCAGCGTTTCCCAGTGATCGCCCCGAGGCAACTCGACCACGCGCTGGCGCAGATGGTTGAGCCCAAGCTCGAACTCGACCGCAGTCGACATGGCTGCCACCGCAGCCAGCGACGCTCCCGTTCGTTCGGCGACGTCGACGAGGTCCAAGAACCCAAAGGCACGGTCGTACTCAGCAATATCGTCGTCGAGGCCCCCGGCTCCGTCATCGCCGACGGTTGCCAGCTGGAACGCCACCGACGCTCGGGCAGCTTGGCGAGCATCGGCGATCATCGAGTACAGGTCCCCGATCGGTTCGCGGTACCGCTCAATGATGTGGCCGACCTCGATGGGCTGGCGCTCGTGGCGAAGCAGCCAGCGAGTGGCCCGCTCGGCGAGGCGTTTGACCTCTCCCCTCATGCGCAGCTGAACCTCGGGTTCGACGATGCCATCGAGCGCGTCGATAGCGTCGCGACGGGTTTCGAGGTCGAAGATCGACCACGCCGCGAGATGGGCCTTGGCCACATCGTGCACCGAGGCCGACGTCTCCTCCACCAGACGCCGAACCATGGAGATGCCACCACGGTTCACGACCACATTGGCCACCATGGTCGCAAGGAGCGGCTCGCGCAGCGGATGGCGTTCGATCAACGTGCCGGTGTGGGCCGCGATCCCCGGGGGCACATAGGCCTCCAGGGTGGCAAGCGTGACCCGGTCAGACGACAAAGGATTGCCCTCGGGGGCTGGCGCACTCAGCTCGACCGCCAGGAGGTTTTTCACATAAGCGAGCACCACGGCAAGTTCGGGCCTCGTGAGACCCCGACCCCCGTGGGCCCGCTCGGCCAGATCGGCGTTCGACGGGAGTGCTTCGAGATGACGATCGAGGCCCGCTGCAGTGCCCAACCAGTCGAGCAGGCGGGCATGCACATCGACCATGCCACGGGCGTTGGCTTCGGCGAGGGTGAGTAACTCGTTGTGCTCGCGGTTGGTGTCGAGCACCAGCTCACACACGGCGTCGGCGTCGGCCTCGAGCCAGCGGTCGCGTTCGTCACGGGTCAAGGACCCGTCGCTTTCGAGCAGGGCGAGGAGGATCTTCAGGTTCACCTCGCGGTCCGAACAGTCGACACCGCCGGAGTTGTCAATGGCGTCGGTGTTCAAGCGCACACCAGCGAGCGCCGCCTCGATTCGACCGAGCTGGGTGAAGCCCAGATTGCCGCCCTCGCCCACGACGGTGCACCTGAGGTCCGCACCATTGATGCGCAGCGAATCGTTCGCCCGATCGCCCGCGCTGGCATGGTCCTGCGAGGTCGCCTTGACGTAGGTGCCAATACCACCGTTCCACAACAGGTCGACGGGAGCCGCCAGGATGGCTGACATGACCTCGTCGGGCGTCAGACTCGACTGGGCGGTATCGACGCCGAGCGCAGCACACGCTTCAGCAGACAACTCGATTCGTTTCGCGCTGCGAGGGTAGATGCCACCGCCGAGCGACAGCGTGTCGGTGTCGTAGTCCGCCCAGCTGCTGCGAGGCAATTCAAACAGACGTTGACGCTGGGCCAGGCTCGCTGCGAGGTCAGGGTTCGGATCGATGAAGATATGGCGATGGTCGAACGCCGCGATGAGCGCAATGGTCGGGCTCGACAACATCCCGTTGCCAAAAACATCGCCGGACATATCGCCCACACCGACGGCGGTGATCCGGTCAGTCTGCACATCGACGCCGATCTGGGCGAAGTGGTGGGCCACGGACACCCACGCGCCGCGGGCCGTGATGGCAAGGGCCTTGTGGTCGTACCCAGCCGATCCGCCAGAGGCAAAGGCGTCGCCTAACCAGAAGTTGCGCTCGGCGGCGATGCCGTTGGCGATGTCGGAAAAGGTGGCGGTGCCCTTGTCGGCGGCCACCACCAGATACGGGTCGTCACCGTCGAGACAGCGCACGAGGTGGGGGTGCACCACCTCGTCACCTACCCGATTGTCGGTGATGTCGAGCAGGGCCCCGATGAACTGGCGGTAGGCCGATTCAATCGCGGCCCCAACCTCAGCGCGGTCTGCGCTCGTGGGCATCATTCGGGTGATGAAGCCACCCTTGGCACCAACGGGGACAATCACCGCGTTCTTGACCGCTTGGGCCTTCACCAGCCCCAGCACCTCGGTACGAAAATCGAGGGGCCGATCCGAGGCCCGAAGCCCACCGCGAGCAACGGGTCCGAACCTCAGGTGGACCCCTTCGACCGTCGGTGAGGTCACAAAGATCTCGGCGTGCGGAACCGGAGCGGGCGCAATGGCTACCCTCGCCATGTCGAACTTGAAGGCCATGGGCGCGACCGCGGCCTCAAGGTCCGGGTCGCTGCCGATCGCGCCGACTCGCCACGCGGTGGTGCGCAAGGTGGCGCCAACGAGGTCGCGCAGAACACTGAAAATCCGGTCGGCGTCCAGACTGGCCAGGGCTTCGATACCCGCGTCGACCTGCGCCGCCAACGTGTTTTCCGCATCGCCATCACTGGCGTCCGGGCCGCCGCCGTGAGGCCCCAACCGGGCTTCGAACCACCCGACCAGGGTGCGCGCCAGTGCCGGTTCGGCCACGACGATGTCCATCACGTGCTGCAGAGCAAATCGGCGGTCGAGCTGGACCAGGCAGCGGCAATAGGCCCGCACGACGGCCACTTCCCACCAGTTGAATCCCGCCGACACCAACAACGCGGACAGGGTGTCGGACTCGGTCATCCCAGCCCAGGTGGCAAGCATGGCGTCGCGAACGCGGGACAGACCATCGGTGTCGAGCTCGGTCGGCAGCTCCAGACCAAGGTTGTAGAGGTGCAGATGATCGGCCGACCCCGCTCCCGACGCGCCCTGCTCAGCGTCGAGGGTGTACGGCCGCTGATCGAGCACCACTGCACCCAGATCATGGAACTGGGGCAGCAGGCTTGACAGGGTCATATCGTCGCCCCGCTTGGCAATCGTGCAGTGCACGAGGCGTCCATCGCTGCGGTCAAACCTCAGATCGCGCTCGCGGCCGCCAAGGCCTGAGAGCAAGTCAATGTCGCGCACGGCTCCTTCCGGCGACACCGAGGCCCGATACGAAGCAGGGAACGACGCCACAAGACTGCTCAGCTGAGACAGTGACCACTCGGGGTGACTCTGGGCGATGAGGGCCCTGACCCGGTCGTCCCAGGTGCGGATGAGCGACTCGATCGATCGTTCGAGTTCGGCGACATCGGGCTGGTGGGCTACCGCCGCGGCTTCGCCGCCGCGGGCGATCGTCAAGACCAGGTGCAGGCGAGCGAGCGGTGCTTCGGAAATCTCCGTCGAGAACCGGACGTCGGTGGCACCGTATGCGTCGACGACCAGCCGTTGGATCGCAAGCCGGACGTTGGTGTCGAACCGGTCTCTCGGCACATACATCAGGCAGCTCACGGTGCGCCCGAAACGACCTTGCCGAGCGTGGAGCTTCACCCGATGCCGGTCGCGCACCGCCGCGATCTGGGCGACGGTCTCGGCAAGCTCGTCGACCGACGCATACAACAGCTCGTCTCGGGGGTACGACTGCAGGACATGGAGCAGTCGGCTCCGGTCGTGGCTGGGGCCGGCGCCTGCGCTGTCGAGGATCGCGGCGGCCTTGGCTCGCACGACCGGCACCTCGTCGACCCGGCTCGAGTACACCATCGAGGTAAAGAGCCCGATGAAGCGCCGCTCCCCCACCACGACACCGTCGGCGTTGATGTCTTTGACCGCGACGTAGTCGAGGGGTACTCCTCGATGAACCGTCGAGCGCGACGATGCCTTCGTGAGGATCACGGGGTTCGGATGCAACGCCAGCGCCGCGGCCGGTGGAGGCAGCCGACGAGGGGCGTCGCCGTTGTTGCGCATCACTCCAAGAGCAGTTCCGGGCCGCGGCACGAGAGCAATCTCGCTTGGCTCGCTCGTCACCCTCACGTCGTATTCGCGATAGCCAATAAAGGTGAACCCTCCCGCCTCCATCCACCTCAACAAGGCGGCATACTCGGCAATCTCGGCCCCATCGGGGCGACCCGACGAGGCGAGCGCGTCGAGTTCGGTCGCGAGCTCCAAGCTGCGGCTGCGCATCGGAAGCCAGTCGGCCACGGCAATGGCGACGTCGGCCATGGTGTCGACCAGTTCGCGACGAAGCTCACTCAAGCCAACCGTGGAGTCGATCCGTTCGATCTCGATATGAACAATCGACTCCGCTGACGGGCCCGTAGCAGTCGTGATGGGCCCACAGATCGCTCCATCGGTGCGGGGCACGTCGACCACGGCGTAGGTGACGACATGCACCCTGACCCCCATGGCTTCGAGGGCCGCGAGCAGTGAGTCGATGATGAACGGCTGATCGGCCGACACGACGTCAATCAGTGTTCGGTCTGCGTCCCACCCGTCGGCGATTCGGGTCGGGTTGTACACATTGATCGATGCGTCATGGCCACTACGTCGCCGCCCGAGCCGGAACGAACCAAGAGCAGCCGACGCCAGATGTTCAGCATCCCCAGCGTTGTCAGCAGACTCGGCAAAGATCGCGTCGAACCAGCTCAGGGCAATGGACTCATCAGCTTCAGTGCAACGGGTGCGGACCATCTCGCGGGCGGCCCCGACATCGGCTCGCTGGCCCCCCGCCTCTGGCACCCAACCAGGTGATGCTGTGTCGCTCGTGTGCTGACTCATTGGTCCCCCCGGACCTGCGTTGGCACCGTCACCCGACGATGCGGACTTGGCCGATCACTGGATCGATCTCGACCACATCACCAGTGGTGATTGAGGTCAAGGCCCCGCTCACGCCGATGACTGCCGGAATCCCGAGTTCGCGTGACAGCACGGCCGCGTGGCACACAGGTCCACCTTCGGCGGTGATGAGGCCTCCCACCATCGACAGCACGAGGTTGTACGCCGGGGTCGTGGTGAGGGTCACGAGTACCTCGCCGGGAACCAGCTCGGCCAGCGCAACTTCTGGCGATGTCGCGACCCGGGCCACACCCGTGAAACTGGCCGTACCGATACCGGTGCCGGTCAGCTCATGTGGTCTGGCCGACGATGGTGGCTCACCGGTCAGACCGAGGTCCTCCATCACACTCGACACAATCGATGTGAGCTCAGCCAACTCTGGAGGCAGTGCGTTCAACGGCGCAGGCGCGACATCGGGCCCAAGGTGGCGGGGAGGGTCGGCCAGCTTGTCGGCCTGGCGCCGCGCCGCCCGATCGGCCATCGCTGCCGCACCAGGTCCAGGGCCGCCCTCGGCCATGGCGATGAGCTCAGTGCTGGTGCATTCGAAAACATGCACGTCGGCGTCGAGGTATCCGTCGCGATGGGCCCGACGTCCGACTTCGAGCATGACTCGACGCAGCAGCCCCGTGGGCCACTCGATCGTCAGCGGGCCCTGCGAGTCGCGCATTCCCATCGCCATACGAGCCTCGGCAACCAGGTGGTCGAAACGCTCCTGATCAGGGGCGGGCACCCGCTGCCGCAGCGTCGTGATGACTTCGGAGTGATCAACAGTACGAGCGCGGACCGAGCCCCCGACGATGGTCGTGAGCAAGAGGTCGGGTGTCTCAGCCAAGGTCAAACCGTCGAGGTCATAACGCGAATAGATGACCCAGCCTTGGCGGGCCAGGTAGGCGTCGACCAGTTCGGCCAGCTTGGGTGAGGTCGAGCGAAGTTCGTCGAGCGTCTGTGGGGCCGTCATGGTTTTGTTCGCGGCTCGATGTGAGGCCAGCTCGGCCCTGATGACCTCGAGCAAGAGTGCCGGTTCAGAGGTGTGGGGCGAGGCTCCGCTCAGCGCACCGACGATCTCGGCGGCGCTGATCTGCCAACCGCGGCAGGCATGGGCCAGCTGTCCAATGGCGCCCAAGTCAGCGCCGTGAAGACGGAAGTGTTCGACATAGGTCTCGGCACAATGGTCGAGCATCTCTTGTGCGTGGGCGACCAGTTCGGCCGGCGCCAGCGCTTCGAGCTCAACAGATTGCAAGCCCGAGTTGGTGGCCGCCAGCTCTGCTTCCCTGGTCGCAAACCAATGATCGACCACTGGTTTCCATGGCGGGTGGGCCAACGATTGCCGGGCGGCCTTGGTGCGGCGCCGGAACTCAGGATGGATCCGTGACACCAGCTTGATCGCAAACGCGGGCGGGGTCCGCGTGGAGCGCGACTCGGCACCCACCAACGGCACCAGCCGCGAGTAGGCAAAACCGTGGACGAAACGCATCGACACCGTCGTTGCCGGCACACCAATTTCGACGAACTGTTGAGCAAAGGCACGATCGGGGCCTTGCTCCATCAGCTGTTGAACAATCGGCGTGGTTCCACCGTCGAAATGGGTGAGGTCGAGATCCCATCGCCCAGCGCCGGGAGCTACAAAGGTGCGCGCGGTCGCTCCTCGACGAGATGCCGACGCCCCAACTGGTGATGGTGTCATCACGGCAGCCTGCCACAGCTCGGAGAGGCCATGTGCGGATGGCTACGCTGGCGACCATGAGCACCGCACCAGCAACGTTCGCCGTCGGCAACGCGGCCCCAGATTTCTCACTCGTCGACCAACACGGCGAACCCGTGGTGCTCAGCGAGCTTCAGGGGACGCCGGTACTGATCTACTTCTACCCAAAGGCCGACACGCCTGGTTGCACCACCCAGGCTTGCGGTCTTCGCGACGTCATCGCTGAAGGATCGACAGGCAGCACGGTCGTGATCGGGATCAGCCCAGACCCGGTTGCCAAGCTGGCCAAGTTCGACACCAAGTACTCACTCGGGTTCACGCTCGCGTCGGACCCTGACCATGAGGTTGCGGCGACCTATGGGGCATGGGGCCCAAAGAAGCTGTATGGCCGCGAGTACGAGGGCATCATCCGCTCGGCGGTGTTGATCGGGGCCGACGGCGTGGTCTCGCATCACTGGCCCAAGATCAGTCCCAAGGACACCCCGACCAATCTCTTGAAAGCACTCGGCGCGTGAGCACGCTCACGAGCGGTCCAGCAGACGACTCTGGGTTGGCAGGCGACATCACGAGCGCGGTCGACCGGGTGTGCGCCCAGTTCGACGACACATACTGGTCTGAGCGCGACGAGGCCCACGAGTTTCCGTGGGAGTTCTATCGGGCCATGGCCGAGGGCGGCTGGGTCGGTATCGCGATCCCGGAGGCCTATGGCGGCGGTGGCCAGGGCATCGCCCACGCCGCGCTCGTGCTCAATCGGGTCGCCGCCTCCGGCGCCGCGATGAATGGATCATCGGCGCTGCACCTGACGATGTTTGGGCTGAATCCGGTCGTGAAGTTCGGCTCCGACGAGCTCAAAGCCGCGTTCTTGCCGCGGGCCGCACGTGGCGACCTGCACGTGGCGTTCGGTGTCACCGAACCCGATGCTGGCACCGACACCGCCCGCATCTCGACGCGCGCCGTCGACGATGGTCACGGCGGGTATGTCGTGACGGGCCGAAAGATCTGGACCACCAAAGCCCTCGAAGCCGAGGTCTGCCTGCTCCTTGCCCGCACCGACGGCGAACCGGGCCAGCTCGATGGGCTCAGCCTGTTCCTCGTCGACCTCGACCCCGAGTACTGCGATATCCGTCCCATCGCGAAGATGGGCCGCAACGCGGTGGCGTCGTGTGAGGTGGCCTACGACGGGTTGCCGGTTCATGCGTCTCGTTTGGTCGGTGAGCGGGGGAAGGGTTTTCGTCACATCCTCCATGGCCTCAACCCGGAGCGCATCTTGTTAGCTGCGATGTCGTGTGGCATCGGCGAAGCTGCGTTGCGTCGAGCTGTCGCCTATGCCAACGAACGCGAGGTGTTCGGCCGAGCCATTGGCGCCAACCAGGCCATCGCCCATCCCCTGGCCGACGCCCATATGCATCTGCAGGCGGCCGGCACCATGTGGCGCCTCGCCGCCGAACGTTACGACTCGGGAGCCGAGTGCGGCGAACACGCCAACACGGCCAAATACCTGGCAGCCGAAGCGTGCTGGAAGGCCGCCGACCACGCCCTGCAGACCCACGGAGGGCTCGGTTACGCGACCGAATACCACGTGGAGCGCTACTGGCGTGAGGCGCGCCTGCAGCGCATCGCCCCTGTCAGCCAGGAAATGACGCTCAACTACATTGCCCAGAACGTCCTCGGACTACCCAAGAGCTACTGAGGACCCGAGCCGATCAGGCCCACGACCGCAGCTACGACCAGGTCGGCGCACTCGTCGATGGTGCCGGTGGTGGTGTCGATCCGAAGCTCGGGAGTAACTGGGGCCTCATAGGGCGCCGAAATGCCGGAGAACTCGGGAATCTCGCCAGCTCGAGCCTTCTTATAGAGGCCCTTGACGTCGCGGGCTTCGCACACCTCGATGGGTGTGTCGACGAAGACCTCGAAGAATGCTCCTTCGGGGTGCAGTGCCCTCACCCCGTCGCGGTCGGAGCGGTACGGCGAGATGAACGAACTCAGCACCACCACGCCGGCATCGGTCATGAGGCGGCACACCTCGCCAATACGGCGGATGTTCTCCTCGCGGTCAGCCGGTGAGAAGCCCAGGTCGCGGTTCAGGCCGAACCGGACATTGTCGCCGTCGAGCACATAGGCCAAGATCCCCTGGTTCACCAGCTTGGACTCAACAGCAAAGGCCAACGTCGACTTGCCCGAACCTGACAACCCGGTAAACCAAACTGTCAGCGACGAATGGCCCAACAGGTCCGGCCGAGCGGTCGCGGACAGCGACCCTTCGGCACGGACGATGTTCTTGGAGACGGGAGCCGGCTGTGGCGTTGGGTCACTCATCGCCAGCGGCGATCAGGGGCGATGACGACAGCAGGTTGCGCTCATCGAGGATGGCGAAAATGCGCTTCACGATCGACTCGATCGACTCGGTGCTGGTGTCGACCACCAGATCGGCGTCTGCTGGTCGGTCATAGGTTGCGCTGACACCCGGGAACATCGGGATGTCTCCGCGGTCGGCCGCGGCATACAGACCCGAGGTGTCACGCTCGCGGCACACCTCGATCGGCGTGGCCACGAAGACCTCGACGAAGCGGTCCTCACCGATCAGTTCCTTAGCCCGGGCCCGCACTTCGGCGTTCGGAGCAACCAGCGACGCAATGGCGATCAGACCCTGATTGTTCACCAGGCGGGCGATCTCTGCGGTACGGCGGACATTCTCGGAGCGTTCCTGGGACGAAAAGCCCAGGTCGCGGGAAATGCCGAGACGCATGTTCGAACCGTCGAGACGCACGATGGCTCGACCACGGTCGAACATGGTGCGTTCGAGGGCCTTGCCGATGGTCGACTTGCCAGCGTTGGTGAGGCCAGTCAGGAAGATTGTTACCGGCCGTTGGCCATAACGAATCGAACGCTCGATGTCGGAGACTTCAGAGACCTCGCGCACGACACGTTCGTCGGTCTTGGCGTCCCAGCTCCCGGCCGCCGAGCGGATCATGCCCGCACCAACGGTGGCATTGGTCAGCCGATCGATCACGATGAACGATCCGGTCTGGCGGTTGACGGTGTAGGGGTCAAAGAGCAGCTCGGCGTCAGCCGACAAGGTGACCCTGGCTATGTCGTTGAGCTCGAGACCGTCAGCGGGTGAGGTCTCAAGGGTGTTGATGTCGACGCGTTCGTGGATAGCCGTGATGCGGCCGTTGACCCGGCGGTTTCCCTGCTGGATCACATAGTCCTTGGTACGGCTGAGCGCCTGCTCGGACATCCACACCAGCATGGTGTCGACCTCGTGGGAGCGCTGGAGTTGGTGGCCTGGGGACACCAGGACGTCGCCGCGCGAGATGTCGACCTCTTGGGTTGTGGTGACGGTGACGGCCTGGCCAGGACCAGCCAGTTCGAGGTCGCCATCGAAGGTGACAACGCGCTCGACGGTGGTGATGATGCCTGAGGGCTGCACCTTGATCTCGTCGCCGGGGCGAATCAGACCCGACGCAATCGTTCCGGCGAAACCGCGGAAGTCCAGGTTCGGGCGGCTCACCAACTGGATGGGCAGGCGCAGGTGTTCATAATCGAGGCCTTCGGTGACGTCGACTGATTCGAGGTGCTCCATCATCGTGGGGCCCTCGTACCAGTCGAGGTTGGTGCCCTTGTCGACAACATTGTCGCCCAGCAGGGCCGACATGGGCATGAACACCGGGTTCGCGATACCGAGCGAAGCCGACATGGCGGTGTAGTCGCTGACGATCTCGTTGAAGCGATCCTGGCTGTAGTCGGCCAAGTCCATCTTGTTGACGGCCACAACGACATGCTTGATGCCGAGGAGGGCCGCGATATAGCTGTGACGCTTGGTCTGGGCCAACACGCCATAGCGGGCATCGATCAAGATGATGGCCAGGTCGCACGTCGATGCGCCAGTGACCATATTGCGGGTGTACTGCTCATGGCCGGGGGTGTCGGCGATGATGAACTTGCGTCGAGCTGTCGAAAAGTAGCGGTAGGCGACATCGATGGTGATGCCCTGCTCACGCTCGGCCTTGAGACCATCGGTGAGCAGCGCCAGGTCGAGGTGTTCGCCCGCGTTCCCGACCGAGTCGTTGTCCTTGTGCAGTGCCGCGAGCTGGTCCTCATAGACCATGTGCGAGTCGTGCAGGAGACGACCGATGAGCGTTGATTTACCGTCGTCGACCGAACCACACGTCAAGAACCGAAGCAGGTCCTTGCGCTCGTGTTCGGCGAGGTAGGCATCGATGTCGGTCGCGATGAGATCGCTCTGGTGGCTCATTAGAAGTAACCCTCACGCTTCTTTTCTTCCATCGAACCGGACTCGTCGTAGTCGATGACTCGGCCTTCACGTTCTGAACGGGTAGCCAACAGCATCTCTTGGATGATGTCGGTCAGGGTGGTTGCTTCGGACTCAACAGCACCCGACAGTGGGTAGCAGCCAAGGGTGCGGAACCGGATCGAACGCTCGACGGGCTCTTCGCCTGGCTCGAACTGGAACCGGTCGTCGTCGACCATGATCAACACGCCGTTGCGCACCACGGTTGGTCGCATGGCCGAAAAGTACAGGGGCACGATCTCGATGTCTTCTAACAAGATGTACTGCCAGATGTCGAGTTCGGTCCAGTTGCTCAGCGGGAACACCCGGATGGATTCGCCCTTGGCGACTCGGCCGTTGTACTGGTTCCACAGCTCAGGACGCTGGCTCTTGGGGTCCCAGCGGTGGAACTTGTCGCGGAAGCTGAACACGCGCTCTTTGGCCCGGCTCTTTTCTTCGTCGCGTCGGGCCCCACCGAAGCCGGCGTCATAGCCGCCCGCGGTCAGCGCCTGCTTCAGCGCTTGGGTCTTCATGACGTCGGTGTAGTTCTTCGAGCCATGGTCGAACGGGTTGATTCCCGCGTCGAGGCCCTCTTGGTTCGTGTGGCTGATGAGCTTGAGGCCCATCTCGGTCGTGATCCGGTCGCGGAACTCGATCATCTCCCGGAACTTCCACGTGGTGTTGATGTGGAGGAGCGGGAACGGCAGCACACCAGGGAAGAACGCCTTGCGCGCCAGGTGCAACATCACCGAGGAGTCCTTGCCGATGCTGTACATCATCACCGGGTTCTCAAACTGGGCGACGACCTCTCGCATGATGTAGATCGATTCGGCCTCGAGCTGCTTGAGGTGGGTAAGCCGCTCGGGCGAGATGGCGGCATCGGTCGTGATGGTCATGGTTTCTCCCTCGACATTGTTTCTCCGTCGGCCGAAGCGACCCCGAAGTGAAGCAACTTGGCACCGAGACAGGGCGAATTCGCAGCTAAACCACCTCCGAGGGCCCTGTTGGGCACCGACAGCGGCGGTTAGGCTCACGCAGGACTATATGGAGCACGCCCATGAAGATGCCGTCATTCACCTATCACCAGCCGGCGAGCGTGGGCGAGGCGGTCGAGCTGCTCGCCGGTCTCAACGCCAGCGGTGCTGATGCCAAGGTGCTTGCCGGCGGCCAAAGCCTGCTCCCGGTGATGGCCCTGCGACTTGGTCCACCGAGCGACCTGATTGATATCGGTCGCATCAGCGGGCTCGGCGACATCACCGTCGACGACGCCGGTCAGGTCACGATCGGGGCCATGGTGCGTCATGGGGCCGCTGAGGACTCTGCTGTCGTCGCGACGCATGCTCCCCTGGTGGCAGCCGCTCTGCCGCACATTGGCCACCGGGCGATCCGTTCGCTCGGCACGGTATGCGGAAGCCTGGCTCATGGCGATCCAGCCGCCGAGATGCCCGCCGTTGCAGTGGCCCTGGATGCTGAATTCACGGCGGTGTCGACGGCCGGAGCTCGCACCATCGCCGCCTCGGACTTCTTCCGTGGTTACCTCGACACGGCACTTGAACCGGGCGAGTTGCTGACGTCAGTGCGTTTTGGGGCAACACCGCCAAGAACCGGCGCAACCGTGGTCGAACTGAGCCGCCGCCATGGCGATTACGCGATGGTCGGTTTGGCGTGCACCCTGTCGCTCGACGCTGACGGCCACGTGGCTGCGGCCAGGCTGGTGTTCTTTGGCACCGGGGGCACCCCCGACCGCTGCGTCGACGCCGAACACTCCTTGGTTGGGGCGACCCCGACCGCGGAGGCCTTCGACCGCGCTGCGACGTTGGTGATGTCGGAACTCGATCCTGGTGGCGACAACCACGCCAGCGCCGCGTACCGCCGTCACGGGGCAGGAGTGCTGACCCGCCGAGGTTTGGCTCAGTGCCTCCAACTCGCTGTCTCTGAAGGAGGCCCACGATGAGCCCGAACACCCCGAGCTCAGGGTTCGAGCCCGTCGAACCGGGCCAGACTGCGGCCATCGAGATGACCGTGAACGGCCAGCGCTGTTCGATCGATGTCGAGCCGCGCTCAACCCTGGCCGAGGTGTTGCGCACCAGCCTTGGGCTGACCGGCACCCACTTGGGGTGCGAACACGGCGTGTGCGGTGCGTGCACCGTCATTGTTGATGGAGCACCGGTCCGGTCGTGCCTGATGCTCGGTGTTCAGGCCCACGGCACCCAGGTGCTGACGATCGAGGGCCTCGCTCCCGCTCCGGGCGAGATGCACCCGATTCAGCGGGCCTTTTCGGACAAGCTCGGTTTCCAGTGTGCCTTCTGCGCTCCTGGATTTTTGATGACGACCTGGGCCTTGCTCGAATCGAATCCCGAACCAACGAGGGCCGAGATCACCGAAGCGCTGTCGGGCAACCTGTGCCGATGCACCGGCTACCGGTCGATCATTGATTCGGTCGAACATGCGGTTCAGATCACCACCGGCCGCGCCGCCGGGTCGGGCGCCGCCCCATCACAGGAGACCGATTCCCATGCGTGAGTCCATTGCTGGCAAGTACGTGGGCTCGACGGTCACAAGGGTCGAGGACAAACGGCTCCTGATCGGCGAGGGTCGATATGTCGACGATGTCGTGGTCGACGACATGTTGCACGCCGCGTTTGTTCGCTCGACGATGCCGCACGCGCTGGTCACGGGTCT
Organism: uncultured Acidimicrobiales bacterium; assembly: GCA_964350975.1. Classification (GTDB taxonomy): domain Bacteria; phylum Actinomycetota; class Acidimicrobiia; order Acidimicrobiales; family Poriferisodalaceae; genus JAADHX01. The sequence continues at coordinate 16,168 of CAYGMW010000026.1, forward strand.
GAGGGTCGAGGCCGCCCGCCGCCACCCGGGCGTGCACGCAGTCATCACTGGCGCCGAGATGCAGGCCTACACCAACCCGTTTGTGTCGCCGTTCATGATGGCCAACCTGTACACGCCGTACTACTGGCCCCTGGCGATCGAACGGGTCAGGCTCGTCGGCGACCCCATCGCGATCGTCGTGGCCGACTCCCGCGCCATTGCCGAAGACGCTATTGGCCTCATCGAGGTCGACTACGAACCGTTGCCGACGGTGGCGACGCTCCACGAAGCCCTCGATGCATCGATCGCTCCCATCTGGCCCAAGGCCAAGAGCAATGTGCTCATGCACCAGACCCACACCTTTGGCGACGTCGACGACGTCTTCTCAGCGGCCGACAACGTCTTTTCGGAGACCTTTACGGCCCATCGCCAATCGAATCAGCCCATGGAAACACGTGGTTGTGTGGCTGACGTCAGTGGCGACGAGGTTGTGTTCCACGCCAACACCCAGTCGAGCCATATGTTGCGCTGGATGCTCGCTGCGGTCACCAGCCGCGAGCGCGGGCTGACCTCGTTGCGAGGGTTGCGGGCCCAGTCCGACAAGCTCAAGGCGTTAGGCGCCGGGGCCAAGGCGTTCGTGACCGCCAACAAGGACGAGCTGTCGAAGTCTGACAGTTCGGGAATGCCGTACCTGGTGCGCAAGGACCCTTCGATCCTGCGTCATCTGAACCGCATCACGGCCAACCTGTTGGCTCAGGATCTGTCGTCGGTACCGAGGGTCGTGGCCGACGACATTGGTGGAGCCTTCGGGGTCAAGGGTCACCCGGGCCGCGAAGACGCCGCCGTTCTCGCCGCTGCGCTTCAGCTCGGTCGGTCGATCAAGTGGATCGAGGACCGCAACGAACATCTGATGGTGTCGGGGCATTCCCGCGAAGAGGAGTACCGCATCTCGGTCGCAGTCGACGACGATGGCACGATCCGGGGCCTCAAGGCGTCGCTGCTGATGGACAACGGCGCCTATCCGGCGATGCCGTTTTCGGCCCCGACGTTCAGCAACATCATCAAGGTCATGTTGCCCGGCGCCTACAAGTGGGACGCGTATGAGCTCGACGTTCGCATCACAGCGTCGAACAAGTGTCAAGTCGTTGCCTATCGGGGTCCGTGGGCCAACGAGACGTGGGTGCGTGAGCGCATGCTCGATGTGGTGGCTCGCAAGCTGGGTATGACACCTGAAGCGCTGCGTCTGAAGAACCTGCATGGGCCAGCTGATCTTCCAGCCAAGATGATCAGCGGCCCGACGCTCGACCCGTTGATGACGGCCCGGACCACCCTGGAGCGGGCCTTGGAAGCCGTCGACATCGACGCCTTCAGGGTCGAACAAGCAGAGGCGCTGGCTCAGGGTCGTTACCTCGGGATTGGTTTTGCGACCTATCACGAGGCTGCGCCTGGTCCATCGGACTTTGCCGATGCGGTCCAAGCGGGCAGCAGCCCGGCGCTCAAGGAGACCATTCGGACCACCGTCGATGCCGATGGCATGGTGAACGTGTACACGTCGCAGATGCCTCACGGCCAAAGCCACGAGACCACCTATGCCCAGGTTGCGGCCGATGAGCTGGGTGTGCCGATGGAACAGATCCGGGTCGTGTTCGGCGACACCAGCCAGACGCCGTTCAGTCTGCTTGGTACGGGTGGCAGCCGAGGCGGGCCGATGGGTGGTGGGGCCACGACATATGCGTCGCGCGATCTTCGCCGTCAGATCCTCGACGAGGCGTCGAAGATGCTCGAAGCCAACGTCGACGACTTGGCCATTGTCGACGGCAACGTCCATGTCGCGGGGGTGCCAGCTCGGGGGTTGAGCTTGGCTGACGTTGCAGCTTCGGTGGCATCGACGCCCGGCGCGGCGCCCTTGGTCGGAACCGTCGACTACGACGGGGGCGATGTTGGCTGGGTTCAGGCCACCCATGTCGCCAAGGTCGAGGTCGATCTCGATACCGGTTTTGTGAAGATCCTCCAGTACCTCGTGGCCGAGGACTGCGGTGCTGTCATCAACCCTGCGGTCGTTGAGGGCCAGGTTCGAGGTGGCGTCGCCCAAGGTGTCGGGGCCGTGTTGTACGAGCGTGCGACTTATGACGCCGATGCCAACTTCCAGGCGGGCACGTTTATGGATTACCTGATCCCGACGTCGATGGAGATTCCCGACATCGACATCATCCATATCGAAACGCCGAACACGATCACTGCCAACTTTCGTGGGGTTGGTGAGGGCGGCATGATCGGGTCGCCGCCCACGCTCACCAACGCCATCGAGGACGCGCTTGGTCCCCTGGGCGTGAAGATTCGCGAGCAGCACTTGCCGCCAACTCGGATTCTCGAGCTGGCAGGGGTCATCGCCGTCGAATAGCCGGGTTCATGTCGCGAAGAGCTGCTCCGGCTGCTGACCGGGCGGCTCCGGGCCGCTGCCGCCAGTGGGTGCTTGGTGCCCGCTCGGGCGTTGCTGCTTGGGTTTCTGTCGGGGTGGTGGGTTGGACCATTGGTCGATGA
>CAYGMW010000027.1:0-18464 GCA_964350975.1 uncultured Acidimicrobiales bacterium
GTTGGGGCCCCATCTCGCAGCGAAGCGTGCGATGCAGAGCCGCGTTCACCTGACCGGAGGAACGGAGGAGCTCAGCTGGCGGTGAACGACCAGGTGATGGTGCGCTGATCGCGGTCGTTCAGCAGGTTTTGCACAATGGCCAAGATGCGCACCTGGCCGACCTCGAAGGATTCGAACGGCTTGCCTGGGCCAGGTTGGAAGCTATAGATACCGAGCGGGGCACCACCAGCATCGATGAACTCGGTGTTGATCGGCACGCCCTCGATGACAAGCTGCTCCAAGACCCAGCCCTCAGCCAGATCGATACTGATCGGGGTTTGGCGAGGCTCCAAGGCACCTTGAAGCGGCAAGATGCCGTCAAGTGACTGATCGAGCGCTTGGCCGTCGCCTGGGTTGCCCAGTCCTGCGGCAACCACCATCACCGCGGCCACGATCGCCAGACCGGTGCCAATGATGATGCGCGGCAGCCAGCGCGAACGAAACCCGGGCTCTGGGGTGAACCTGGGGTGTTGCTTGCGTGGTTCGCGGTCGAGTTTGCGTCGAGATCGCACCGGCCCATCATGGCGGCACCAGACCCGTTGCACACCGCTTCGTCAGGCAGTTTCTGACAACTCGTTGCGCCAGCATCAACGCGACTGATCTGGTCTGTACGGCACAGAGCGGTACTGTCAGACAACGATGACGGCGACATCGTTTGGCAACGGCACCGTTCGAGTGCTCGATGACCGGTACCGATTGCGGGCCGAGATCGGCTCCGGCGCGACCGCACACGTCTTGTTGGCCGACGATCTGAAGCTGCGACGCCAGGTGGCGATCAAGTTCCTGCACCCGGCGCTGGTGTCGGATCCTGGGTTCTTGGCCCGCTTCGAACACGAAGCCCAGTCGGCTGCAGCGCTCAGCCACCCCCACGTGCTTGCCGTCTACGACTGGGGCGACACCCCCGAAGGCCCGTACCTGGTCACCGAGTTCCTTGGCGGAGGCAGTCTGCACGCCATGCTCGCCGCCGGCTATCGCCTCAGTGCAGCCCAAGTGATCAAGGTCGGCCTCGAAGCCGCAAGCGGCCTGGCCGCAGCCCACCGACGTGGGATGGTTCACCGTGATGTCAAGCCCGCGAACCTCATGTTCGACGACGGCGGCCGTCTGCGCATTGGCGACTTTGGGCTTGTACAGGCGCTCGACGCGGCGTCGCTGACCGACCCGGCCGGTCTGGTGCTTGGCACCTGGCGCTACGCGGCCCCCGAGCGGGCTGTTCCAGGCCCGGTTGACGGGCGAACTGACGTGTACAGCCTGGCGGCCGCGCTCATCGAGGCGTTCACCGGGCAGGCACCTGGTCATGAGATTGCTGACCCGGTTGAGTTGTTGTCGATGCGGGCCACCCAGGACTTGCAGGTTCCCGAAGGTCTTGGTGCCGCCGCGGAGCCCCTAGCCCGAGCTGGCGCTGCGGACCCCGCGTTGCGGCCCACCGCCGAGGCCCTCATGAGGGATCTGGTGGCAGCAACCGAGCACTTCGGCCCTCCCGCCGCCCTGCCACTGGTGGGGGCGATGCGTCGCGAGTTGGCACCGAGCGATGAGACCGAGGTTGCGGCTCCAGCTACCGAACTGCTGGCCAGCGCCGCGACCCCCGGTGAATCGACCACCCGGCCGCGCTACGACGAGGTCGGACCATCGTCGCGGCGGGCTTGGTGGCTGGTTGTCGCAGCCCTCGTCATTGCGGCGGCGATTGGTATCTCGTCGAGATTCGTCAGCACAACCGAGCCAACCGCGGTTCCGGTCGTCGAACTCGGCGATCTTCGGTTCTCAACCATTGCCGAGGTACGCGCCCTGGCTGATGAGAACGGGTGGTTGCTCGACGAGGTGCAGGTGCGCAGCGATGGTGTCGAGCGCGGCACCATCGTGAGACAGTCGCCAACCCCTGAGTCGCAGCTCGCCCGCGGTGCCGCTGTTGTCGTCGATGTCGTAACCGGGCCCCGACGAACCATGGTTCCGTGGGTGATAGGGCTCACCGAGCAGGCGGCCGTCGAGCGGCTGGAATCTCGTCAATTCGTGGTGGTTGCTCGCGAACCTCGTTTCGATGAGGTCGTGCCCGCTGGTGTCGTGATGGACGCATCGATCGATGGCACTGCCATCCAAGTCGGACGCTTGACCGAGCCGGGCACTGCCTTTGAGCTTGTTGTTTCCGATAGCCCTGTTCCTCGGACGGTGCCGGCGTTTGTTGACCTGACCATCGACGACGCAACCGCCCTCGCCTCGTCGATCGGTGTGACGGTGGCCGAACTCGAACCCGAGTTCTCCGACACCGTGCCGGTGGGGCTGGTCATCGAGCAAACGGTGAACCCTGGTGCCCTGGTCGCCCGAGGGTCGCAGGTCGGACTGGTGCTCTCGAAGGGTCCTGACCTGCGCGAGGTACCCGATGTCGCCGGTCTCACGATCGCCGAAGCAACCGAGGCGCTGGAAGCTGCTGGGCTGGTCCGTTCAGGCGTCGCCGGTGGTGGCGATGTTGTCGAATCGTCGAGTCCACGAGCCGGTGAGTTGCTCCGGCCCGGTGATTCGGTCGAATTGTGGGCGCCTTTGTGAGCCAGGGCAGTGACCACGACCGCCGATCCGTTGATTTTCGGGTTGGTGGACTCGGCTCGACACCCATCACATCGGCACCATGGCCTTTGTTGTTGCGCCGTCGAGTCGCGGGCCGTATCGAGAGGTCGGATCGTTTTGGCTGGTACGTCCTCGCGGTCGCGCTGGCTGGAATGTTCTCGGTGGGGTTCAGCATCACGATTCTGGGCGTTGCGATCAAAGACATCGCGGCCGAACTCGGGTCGTCCGAGGCCACCGTGTCGTGGGTTATCACCGGACCAATCCTGACGTTCGCGCTCGTCGGCCCTGCCCTTGGGCGCGCCGGTGACGTGCTCGGTCATCGGCGGGTCTATCTCGTGTCGCTCACCTTGTCGGCGGTGTTCGCAGGCCTGATTGCCTTGTCGTGGGACGCGGGTTCGTTGATTGCGTTCCGCATTCTGGGCGCAGCGGGCGGCGCCGCGACCGGCCCGTCGGCGATGGCGATGATCAATCGGGTCTTCGACCGAGATAACCGAGTCCAAGCGATGGGCTATTGGTCAATGGTCGGAGCGGGAGCGCCGGTACTCGGCGTCGTAGCCGGTGGCCCGATCATCGACAACTACAGCTGGCGGTGGATCTTTGTGTTCCAGGTCCCGGTGACGCTGCTGGCCGTGGTGATGGCCGCGTTGATTCTGCCCGAGACCAAACGGGAGGCGAACCTCAGGTTTGACACTCGGGGCGCGATCTTGCTCGGTGCCAGCCTCGGCGGCCTGCTCTTTGGGGTGAATCGGATCCCGGTCTGGGGCGTTGGCCATCCTGCGGTGTGGCTGGCCCTTGGCCTGTTCGTGGTTGCGATGAGCGCGTTCATTCGTGTCGAACAACGGGTTGCGACACCACTGTTGCCCCTGCACTACGTGCGACAACGAAACGTAGCGATGCCGGTCGCAGCACAGTTCTTCTTGAACTTTGCGTACATGGGCGGGTTCATCATCACGCCGCTGCTGCTCCAGGACGAGACGGCGTTCGACTTCTCGGCAACCAAGGCGGGTCTGTACACGATTGTTCGGCCCGCGACCTTTGCCATCGCAGGCCCGTTGATGGGCTATGTCGCGATCAAGTTGGGCGAACGCTTCAACGCCACCCTTGGATCGGTGGGTGTGGTGGTCTCAATGGGGATGCTCGCCATCGGGGCGCACCAGCTGACCTCGTCGTGGATCCTGGTCGGCTTGGCGCTATCGGGCTTTGGGCTCGGAGCCGCGTCGCCGGCCCTGTCGGCGGCGGTCGCCAACTCCGTCGATGAGTCCGACTTCGGCATCGCTGGTGCGGCCCAGCAGATGACTGCCCAAATCGGCGTGGTGTTCGGTATCCAGATCATGCAGACGGCCCAGACGTCGTCGCAAAGCAGCGGGGTGGGCGACAGCTACGCGCTGGCATACCTCATCGGCGCAGCAGTGGCCGCCGTCGGAATCTTCGCTGCCGCGGCGATGCGCGCCGGCCCGTCGTCTGATCGGCCAGCTGTCGCTGGGCCGGTTTCTAGCGGGCAGTGAGTTCTTTGAGGCGTGCAGCCACCGACGCCTGAACCTCGTCACTGGGCATGGTGGCGTTGGCCTGCATCACCATGAGCTTGGCCATATCGCCTTGGATCATGACCTTGCCAGCAAGGAACGCTTGCATGATGGCCTGCTGGTCCTGATCGACGAACAGGGCTTTGGCCGTGGCGTGATCGGTCGTGACCGTCACCTCGGCGTCATCGCTGTGCCCCGAGCCGATCTCGGCCAGGCCGCTACGGGTGTCGACGAACATCTTGAGGTCATCGTCGGCGAACGGGGCGTCGCGAACGACAACGTTCATCACGAGCGATTGTGACGGGGGTGTCACCTGGTCGCGAAACTCGGCCTGCAGGTCAAGGACTGCGGCGATCCATTCGTCTGACAAGAACTCATAGGCCATGTGGTGCTCACTTCGATGTCCTCGGGGTATGGGAGATATCATCGCAGCAATGGCCGGGGGAACAAGCAGTTCGTCATCGCGAGGGGGTGCAGCGCGTGTGGGTCGAGTCGAGGCCCGCGAGCGCAATCCGAAGTGGAAGAGCCCTCCGCTGTACATCGACATGGACGAATGCATCAACTGCGACACGTGCATTCGTTATTGCCCGCCATCGTTCGGAGCCATCTTCAACCACGGCATCGACGTGATCATCCTCCCGGAGCTGTGTTCGGGTTGTAACAAGTGCATCGATCCGTGCCCGGTCGACTGCATCTATGAGCTTCCGGCCACCGGATGGGACCCCTCGCCAGAGGATTGGTGGGAAGAACCGCTCAGCGCACTCGATCCCTACATCTAGGCTCAATGGGTCGGCGCTCGCAGCGCACTCGGTGCCGCAGCGGTGCCGAACCGATCGATCGGAGTCAAGGTGTCAGACGTACTTGATGGAGCAGAACCACAGTCGTGGGCTGGCGGAAACGTGGGCGTGCTGGTTGTCCACGGCTTTACCGGAACCCCGGGCTCGATGCGCGATGTCGCCGCGGCGTTGGCCGCAGCCGGACACACCGTCGAGCTTCCGCTGCTTCCTGGCCACGGCACAACCGTCGACGACATGATCGCTACCGGATGGGACGATTGGTCAGCCGCAGCCCAGTCGGCGCTGGACGAACTGTCAGCACGAGTCGACCATGTGGTGGTGCTCGGCTTGTCCATGGGCGGCAGCTTGACCCTGTGGCTGGCCACCAAGAACCCTGACCTCGCGGGGATCGTGTGCGTGAACCCGGCGGTGGTGCCCCAAGGCGAGGCCACGGTAACCCAGCTGACCGAGATCCTGGCGAGCGGCATGACGGTGCTGCCGGCAATCGGCAGCGATATCGCCATGGAAGGTGTCGTCGAGGTTGCCTACGACAGCACCCCGGTCGGACCCTTGTTGTCGCTTCAAGACGGACTTCGGTCGTTCCACGACCAGCTTGCATCCATCGAGGTGCCGCTGCTGTTGCTGACTAGCCCCCAAGACCACGTCGTCACACCCACCGATTCTGACTACCTGGCCGAGGTTGTATCGGGCCCAGTGACCCGGGTGAGTCTCGACCGAAGCTTCCATGTGGCGACCCAGGACTACGACCAGGGCCTGATCATCTCCTCGACGCTGACGTTCATTGCCGAGGTGACCCAATGAGCGACCTCACACGCGACGACGTGTCGCAGGTCGCGGCCTTGGCCCGGTTGCGGCTCGACGATGCGGCGGTCGACCATTTCACCGAGCACCTGTCTTCGGTGCTCGACTATGCCGCCGAAATCGAGGCTCTTGACCTGTCCGACGTCGAACCAATGACGCACCCAATGCAGCTTCGCAACGTGCTGCGGCCCGACATTATTGGCGACCAAATCGACCGGGCCGACCTGTTATCGCAAGCCCCTGACCACGACGGCGAACGCTTCCGCGTCCCACCAATCCTCGGAGACGCCTGATGTCTGCTGTTGAAATTGCCGCAGCGGTCGCGGCGGGCGAACGTTCGGCCGTCGATGTGGTCGACGCCTACCTGGCGACCATCGCCGCCAAAGACGGCGACATCAACGCCTTCAACCTGGTGACCACTGCCGTGGCCCGGGAGCAGGCCGCGGCTATCGACGAAGCAGTCGCTGCGGGCCGCCCGGTCGGTCCGCTGGCTGGGGTACCGATTGCCCTCAAGGACAACATGTGCACCACGTCGATCGCGACGACGTGCTCGTCGAAGATCCTCGAGGGCTGGGAACCGCCCTATGACGCCACGGTGGTCGAGCGGTTGCGGGCGGCGGGCGCGGTGTTGGTCGGCAAAACCAATCTCGATGAGTTCGCCATGGGCTCATCCACCGAGAACTCGGCGTTTGGCCCTACCCGCAACCCCCATGACCTGAGCCGGGTGCCCGGCGGATCGTCTGGTGGAAGCGCCGCGGCGGTCGCGGCCGGCATGGCGGCCGTTTCGTTCGGGTCCGACACGGGTGGCTCAATTCGTCAACCGGCCGCCCTGTGCGGCGTGGTGGGAGTCAAGCCCACCTATGGCGCCGTGTCTCGCTATGGGCTGATCGCCTTTGCATCCTCGCTCGACCAGATCGGTCCGTTCGCTGCCAATGTGGCCGATGCCGCGGTTGCCCTTGAGGTCATCGCTGGCCACGACCCGCGCGACTCGACCTCGATCCCGGCCGCGGCGCCGTTGCTGCTACCCGAACTCGACCGCGGCGTCGAGGGCTTGCGCATTGGCGTCGTGAAGGAACTCGCCGACGCGGCCGAGCCCGATGTCGCGGCCCGCATCACTGCAGCACTCGTTGCGCTCGAATCAGCGGGAGCCACCATTGTTGAGGTGTCGGTGCCAGCCGTCACCTACGGGCTGAGCGCCTACTACCTGATCGCTCCGGCCGAAGCGTCGTCAAACCTGGCCCGCTTCGACGGGGTTCGGTTCGGTTTGCGTGTCGGCGGCGCCGACGTGCAAGAGATGATGATCAACTCACGCACCGCCGGCTTCGGCGATGAGGTGAAGGCCCGCATCATGCTGGGCACCTTTGCCCTGTCGGCTGGCTACTACGACGCGTTTTATGGCAAGGCACAACGGTTGCGCACCATGGTGCGCCGCGACTTCGATGCGGCCTATGAGCACGCTGATGTGTTGGTGTCGGCGACCTCGCCGTCGGTGGCGTTCGCCTTCGGCGACAAGTCCGACCCCTTGTCGATGTACAAGTGCGATGTCTGCACCATCCCCAGCAACTTGAGCGGCGATCCCGCAATGTCGGTGCCGTTCGGCACCGGCGACCACGGCATGCCGGTCGGAGTTCAGGTCTTGGCCCCAGCCAACGGCGAGGGTGTCATGTTCCGGGTCGCGGCCGCGATTGAAAGGGCAGCATCATGACCGAGTGGGAAACCGTCATCGGGCTCGAAGTCCACGTTGAGCTGGCCACCGCAACGAAGCTGTTTTCGTCGGCCCCCAACCGTTTCGGCGATGAACCCAACACCAACGTCACCCCGGTGTGTGTGGGCCTGCCCGGCACCTTGCCGGTGCTCAACGAACGTGCCGTCGAGTTGGCGGTGCGTCTTGGTCTCGCGCTTGAGTGCGAGATTCGGCCGTCGGTGTTTGCCCGGAAGAACTACTTCTACCCGGACATGACCAAGGACTTCCAGATCAGCCAGTACGACCAGCCAATCTGTGTCGATGGCCGACTCGAACTTCCGAACGGCACCGTGATCGGCATCGAACGCGCCCACCTCGAAGAAGACGCCGGAAAGTCGACCCACATCGGAGGCGGGGGTGGCCGCCTGGCCGGAGCCGACTATTCGCTCATCGACTACAACCGCGCCGGTGTGCCGTTGCTGGAGATCGTCAGCCGACCCGACCTGCGATCGGCCGAAGACGCCAGGGCCTACGCCGAAGAACTGCGCGAAATCCTGCTCGTGACCGGCGCATCCGACGCCCGTCTCGAAGAAGGGTCGATGCGCGTCGACGCCAACGTGTCGGTGCGGCCTGTTGGTTCGACCGAGTTGCGAACCCGATGTGAGATCAAGAACCTGAACTCGTTCCGGTCGCTGACCCGCGCCATCGAGTACGAGGCCCGTCGCCACGTGTCGTTGTGGGAATCAGGAACCGAACCCAAACAAGAAACCCGGCACTGGTCAGAAGAAGACGGCCGCACCCACTCGATGCGCTCCAAAGAAGAAGCCAACGACTACCGCTACTTCACCGAACCCGACCTCGTGCCGGTCATCCCTGACCCGGCGTGGATCGAACGGCTGCGAGCCGAGCTTCCGCCAATGCCCGCGGCCCGGCGTCATAACGTGGCGGCCGCAGCCGGATGCACTCCCGAACACGCGGCCATGGTCGTGGGCCGAGGACTCGACCAGTTGGCCATTGACGCCATCGGCAACGGTGGCGATGCCGCCCGCGTCATCAATCACGTCGTGAACAATCTCGCCGACGGCGCCGGAGCACTGTCAGCGTCGTCATTCGCGGCCCTCACCCAGATGGAAGTCGACGGGGCCTTGACATCAACCCAGGCCAAAACTGTCCTAGCCGAGCTGGTCGAAGGTGGGGCAGACCCGGCCGCCATCGCAGCCGACCTCGGTTTCGAGGCCATGGAGACCAACGAGCTCGAGGCCTTGGTCGACGCTGCTATTGCGGCCGAACCCGATGCGTGGGAGAAATTCTGCGCCGGCGAAGACCGGGTGCAGGGTGCCTTTGTTGGTCATGTCATGAAGGCAACGCAGGGTCAAGCCGACGGCAAGGCAGTGTCGGCGCTCCTTCGGGCCCGTCGCGATACGCGTTGAACGATCGGCGCTAGTGCCGAACAACCGGTTCGAGTTGTTTGGCGGCGTCGATCCAGCGTTGAACCTGTGACTCAACCGGCAGCTGACGTACCAGCTTGTTCTTGCCCTTGTTGTTGGCTTCGGCCATGGCCTTGGTCAAGTTGTCGGCCCGACGGTTGCGAAGCTCCTTGACGGTGTCGACGCCAGCGGCTTCGAGCAGATCGCTGTATTGGGTCGACACACCGCTCACGCGCATCAGATCGGCCCGGTTGACCCACTCGAGGATCAAGGCGTCGGAGATGTCGCACGCATCGGCCAGCGCCTTGCGGCCCTTGCGGGTGGCCCCTGCTTCAAGGAGCTTTTCGCAGGACCGCACCCCTTGGGCGGCGAGCTTCTCTGCGTACTTTTCTCCGATGCCTTCGATGCATGAGATGGCGGTCATGGATTACTCCAATGTTTGGTCAGCGAGCACTGTCTGGTGTTAGCCAACCACAAAGCCACCCGCGGATGCTCATCAGGCGCCGGTCACCAGCCACACATCGCTGCGGAATCGATGCTGCAGGGTCACGGCGCGGACGCAGGTGAAGACCAACAGTGCCGCCCACAGCCAGCCGACGCCGACGCCGGTGGCGAGCACGAGTCCACCCAGGGCCGCGAACACGAGGAACGACACCCACATGGCTCGACCCAGGTAGGCCAAGTCGCCGGCGCCGATCAAGATTCCGTCGAGGGCAAAGACATGGCCACCGATCGGCTGCACAGCGGCCACAAAGAGCATCAAGAACGCAGCCAACTCGACGACCTCGGTGTCGTTTGAGAACACGCCGGACAGAGGTCGGGCAACCGCGATCAGCACCACGGCAACGGCCACCCCGAACAGCACCGACAATTCCACCATTCGCCGGGACGCATCTCGGGCGGTGACGGTGTCGCCGGCGCCCAGATGGCGCGCCACCAACGCCTGACCCGCGATCGCAATGGCATCGAGGGCAAGTGCCAGCAAGAACCAGATCTGGGTCGCGATCTCATGAGCAGCCAGCTCGGTGGTTCCCATCGTTGCGGCAATGACCACGGCCAACACGAACGCGCCCCGCAACGCCAACGTGCGGACGACCAGATGCACTCCCATGCGTGCTGAGGTGGCAATAACACCAAAGTCTGGCCTGGTCGACGCTCCACGGGCGATGACGGCTCGGGCCACCAGGACGGCGTAGATGATCCCCCCGGCAGCTTCAGCCATCACGGTCGACCATGCCGACCCGGCGATCCCCATGTCGAGGCCGTACACAAACCACAACTCGACGACGAGATTGCCAATCGCGGTGCCGACTGCGACATACAGCGGCGTGCGGGCATCTTGTTCGCCACGCAGGTACCCGGTGCCGGCCATGGTGATCAAGATGAATGGCAGGCCCACTGCGCTGATGCGTAGGTAGGTCCATGCATAACCCTCAACGGCGGGTTCGGCCCCGAACCAGCCAATCACGGTGTGGCCCGCGAGCCAGATCGCCACCATCATGACCACGCCGACGATCGAACCCAGCCACATGGCTTGGGCCCCAAGCGATGCGGCCCGCGTGCCGTCTCCAGCGCCAATGGCGCGGCCCACCTGGCCGGTGGTGCCGTAGGCGAGGAAGATCAAGATGCTGCTGATCCCGAGCACCACCGTCGACGCCAATGCCAGGCCGGCGAGCTGCTCGGTGCCCAGATGTCCGACGATGGCGGTATCGGTGATGATGTAGAGCGGTTGGGCGATGAGGGCACCGAGGCTCGGAATCGCCAGCCGAAAGATGTCCCGGTCGTGGATCGTGCGTCGCAGCGGTGATCTCATGCGGCAGCGGTCTGAGAGTGCATCGGGAGTTTCTATCGCGTCAGCGATAGCACCGAGCCGTCCATCGTGGCGATGAGAAGCGAACCGTCGGTGTTGGTGGATACATCGATGGGCTGGCTGATGTGTGCCGGCAGTTTTCCGACCACGCCGCCGTCGTTGATGACGATGAGTTCGCCGCTACACAAGTCGGCAACCACTACCGAACGTTCGATGTCGAACGCGGCGGGAAGCGCCGCGCCGCCGATCACCGCGCACCGCTGGTCGTGATGGCTGTAGACCCCAACAGGGGCCGTGGCTCGGCGTGAACGGTCAGCAACGAACTCGATGTCGCCTTCCCACGCGTTCCACCCGAGGTCGTACGCGGCTGCTCCAACGTCGAGGCGGTTGACCTCTTCTCGGCAGTTCTCGCCAACGTCGGCCACCCACAAGGAGCCGTGGGCGAACCAGAGCCGATGGGGGTTGCGCACACCCGTGGCCCAGATCAGGCCAGCACGGTTGGGGCTTGGCTGCAGGGTCAGGCTGACCGGATCGAGGACTCCACGCAGGATCGAACCGAGGGCCTGGCTCGGATCGCCAGCCATACCCGACGGGTCGCCTTGTTCGCCGCCATCGCCGATGCCAACAAAGATCTCGCCGGTAGTGGGGTCGACGGCGAGCCCGCCGCCGTTGTGTCGTTCGTCGGGTTGGTCGACACTCAATGCTTCGGTGACGGTTCCAACGCCCGGTGCTGAGGGGTCGGACGACACGACGGTGAGCACGGTGGCCCCGACGCTGTTGGTTCGCAGCACGAGCAGCTGGGCAGTATTGGACCAAGCAGTGTTGGACCAAGCAGTGTTGGACCAAGCAGTGTTGGACCAAGCAGTGTCGTACCAGGCAAGATCAAGCAGTCCCTGGTCGGCGACTGTGGAGGTGTCGCCCCTCAGATCGGCAATCTGGGTGAGCTGCGAACCGTCCCACCTGTAGATCAGGCCCGATCGGGTGCCGATCGCCAGGTGCCCGTCGTCGGACGCGTCGAGGGAGGTCACGGCCTCGTCGGGTGGCAGGAAGCTGCCAACCTCGGCCGGGCCGACGACGAGCGGAGCGAACTGCCCGAGGAGATTGATGTCGTCGCCGCCCGTAGCGCAGTCGTGGTTGAGCGCGGTTTCGACCTCGCCGACCGCGGCGGGCTCGGCCAGCGTGCGTGGTTCGGGCGAGCATGCCGCCAGCAGTGCAAACATCGCGACCCCGGCAAGCGACGTCCGTCTGGGCCGAATTTGTAGCGCCCTCGGGCAGCGACGGTGGAGCGACACCGTCGAAGGCTACGACGATTTCGGCAACGAGGTTGCGGCGGGCATCGTCATCGGTAACAATGGTCGGCGATGACTGCTCTGACGGCCGGTATCGGCCTCTCCCTCATCGTCGTACTCCACTGACGCACGCGGAACTCCGTGTGCGCATTTCGGCCTCCCTCCGGGGAGGCTTTTTGTTGTCCGACGTTCAGTCATCCACCTTCACGAGAAAGCGATCAAGAACATGCGACTCACCGGCGCCCAAGCCATGCTCAAGAGCCTCGAGCTGAGCGGTGTCGACGTCGTATTCGGGCTTCCTGGCGGTGCCATTTTGCCCCTCTATGACCCTCTGCTCGATTCGCCGATCCGTCATGTGCTCGTGCGCCACGAGCAAGGCGCTGGCCATATGGCATCTGGTTATGCCCATGTGACCGGCAAGCCTGGCGTGATCATCGTCACCAGTGGTCCCGCGGCGACCAACATCGTCACGCCGCTGTGTGATGCCTACATCGACTCCATCCCGATCGTTGCCGTGACGGGCCAGGTCGCCCTGTCAAGCATTGGCTCCGACGCGTTTCAAGAATGCGACACGGTTGGCATCACCCGGTCGGTGACGAAACACAACGAGCTCATCACCTCTGCTGACGACATTCCGCGCCTGGTGCAAGAGGCCTTCTACATCGCGACCTCTGGCCGACCCGGACCAGTGCTGCTCGATCTGCCTAAAGACGTGGCCAATATGACCATGGAGTGGGACGAATCGATCGAGGCCACTTGGGGCGAAAATCTCGACCTTCCTGGCTACCGGCCGCACCACGAGATCGATGCCAGCGCCGTTGCCGCGGCGGTCGAATTGATCCGCACCGCCGAACGCCCAGTGGTCTATGCCGGCGGCGGTCTGCTGCGAGCTCGCGCGGTCGAGGCCCTGGCCGAGTTCGTCGACATGACCCAGATCCCGGTCGTCACCACGCTGATGGCTCGCGGTGTCTTCCCCGACGACCATGAGCTGTGTCTCGGGATGCCGGGCATGCACGGCAACTACACCGCGATCACCGCCATCCAACAGTGCGACCTCCTGCTGGCGTTCGGGTCGCGTTTCGACGACCGAGTCACCGGCAAGGTCGACGCGTTTGCCCCGTTTGCCAAGGTGGTGCACATCGATGTCGATCCGGCCGAACACGGCAAGATTCGTGTCGCCGAGGTGCCAATTGTCGGCGACGCCCGCGAAGCCATTGAGGCCATCAACGTGCAACTGGCTGCCGACGGGGTCGGCACCGTAGACCGCACTGCATGGCGTTCAACGGTGTCGGGATGGCAAGAGGCGTTCCCGCTCAAGTACGAGCAGAGCGATTCTGGTTTCCCGCTCAAGCCTCAGTACGTACTCGAGCAGCTTCGCGACCTGTCGCCGCCGGACACCATCGTGGTCGCCGGCGTGGGGCAGCATCAGATGTGGGCCAGCCAGTTCTGGCATTTCAACCACCCATACACCTGGATCAACTCTGGTGGCCTCGGCACGATGGGGTATGCAGTTCCGGGCGCTATTGGGGCCCAGGTCGGCAACCCCGACGCCACCGTGTGGGCTGTCGACGGCGACGGCTGTTTCCAGATGACCTCCCAGGAGCTCATCACCGCGGCCGCCGAGGGCATCCCGGTCAAGATCGCGATCCTGAACAACTCCTACCTCGGCATGGTTCGCCAATGGCAGGAGCTGTTCTACAAGGAGCGTTATTCCGAGGTGTACCTGTCGCCCAACCTGCCCGACTATGTGATGCTCGCCGAGGCCATGGGCTGTGTTGGCTTGCGTGCCGATCGAGCCGAAGAGGTCGCCGCGGTCATCGAGCAGGCCAATGCCATCACCGATCGACCAGTCGTGGTTGACTTCCGGGTCGACGAATTCGAAAAGGTCTACCCGATGGTCCCATCCGGTGGCAGCAACGACGTGGTCATCCTCGGTCCCGAGGGCGACGCCGAACTCGGAAAGGGCGCGGCACCATCATGAACGCTCACTCGTTTCAGCAACTCCACATTCTCTCGGTGCTCGTCGAGAACAAGTCAGGTGTGCTGGCCCGCGTCGCGAGCTTGTTCGCCCGGCGCGGCTTCAACATCCACTCACTCGCTGTTGCTCCAACCAACGAAGAGCGATTCAGCCGCATCACGATCGTGGTCGATCTCGAGAGCGCACCGCTTGAGCAGATCACCAAGCAGCTCGACAAGTTGATCCATGTTGTGCGGATCGAGGAGCTTCGACCCGCGGACGCCGTCGAACGAGAGCTCATGCTGGTCACCGTCGAAAAGGGCACCGAGCCTCACGTCGTGCTCGACATCGCGAACCGCAACGGTGGCTACGCCCTCGACTTCGACGCCGACCACATCACGTTCAGCTTTGGTGGCGCTCCGAGCCGCCTCGACGCCATCGAGCGCGAGCTGACCGAACGCGGTATTAACCGCATCCAACGAACTGGACGCATTGCCTTGCCGCGATTGGCAGTTCAGTCCCAACCGTCCCAGTCCTAACCAGCAAGTCCTCACCAGATCTCAACTCTCCGGGGAAAAGGAACACCAGTGGCAACTATCTATTACGACGACGATGCAGACCTTGGCCTGTTGGCTGACAAGACCATCGCCATTTTGGGGTACGGCTCGCAGGGCCACGCCCACGCGTTGAACCTGCGCGACAGCGGCGTGAAGGTCATCATTGGCTTGCGCGACGGCTCGTCGTCCAAGGCCAAGGCCGAGGCCGAAGGCCTCACCGTGATGTCGGTCGCCGATGCAACCAAGGCCGCCGATCTCATCATGATGGCGCTGCCCGACACCGAGCAGGGCCGCATCTACACCGAGTCGATCGCCGACAACTTGACCCCGGGCATGACCCTGGCGTTCTCGCATGGCTTCAACATCCACTTCGGCCAGATCGATCCGCCCTCAGACGTCAACGTGATCATGATTGCCCCCAAGGGTCCCGGACATAACGTGCGGCGCACCTATGTCGAAGGTGGTGGCGTTCCTTCGCTTATTGCTGTGCACCAAGACGCCACGGGCGACGCCCACGCGCTTGGTCTGGCCTATGCCAAGGGCATCGGCGGCACCCGCGGTGGCGTGCTCGAAACCACGTTTGCCGAAGAGACCGAAACCGACTTGTTCGGCGAGCAGGTGGTGTTGTGCGGTGGCCTCACCGAGCTGATCCGTGCTGGCTACGACACCCTGGTCGACGCTGGTTACCAGCCCGAATCGGCGTATTTCGAGACCCTGCACGAGGTGAAGCTCATTGTCGACTTCATCTACGAAGCAGGCATCGCGGGCATGCGATTCTCGATTTCGGACACCGCCGAGTACGGCGACTTGTCTCGTGGCCCTCGCATCATCACCGACGAGACCCGCGCCGAGATGAAGAAGATCCTCACCGAGATCCAGGACGGCACCTTTGCTAAGGAATGGATCGACGAGAACCGCAATGGGCGGCCGAACTATCTGCGCATGCGCGACGAGGGTATGGCCCACCCGATCGAAGCTGTTGGCAAGGAACTTCGCGCCATGATGCCGTGGATTACCCAGGGCAAGGCCGACATCACGTCAACGTCGGGTGGCGCAATCAGCTAGTCACGCCCCGTCTGCGGTCTACGCAGGCGGGCGGTTCGAGCCGGCGCGGCCCTGAGTGATGCTCGTCACCGGGGTCGCGTCAGGCAAGAACGCAATATTCCAGTAGCCGGCGTCGGTGGTGACCCACGCGGCCACGATCTGGTTCCAGGTGGTCGCGACGGCTGTTCCGAACTCGTCGGCTTCCAGTTGGGCCCACGTGTCGGGGCGTTCCTGTTGGGCGGCGCCCAGATAGG
Organism: uncultured Acidimicrobiales bacterium; assembly: GCA_964350975.1. Classification (GTDB taxonomy): domain Bacteria; phylum Actinomycetota; class Acidimicrobiia; order Acidimicrobiales; family Poriferisodalaceae; genus JAADHX01. Next base: position 15,736 of record CAYGMW010000027.1, read on the forward strand.
CATTGAGGAACACCAAGCTGGCAGCCAGCTCCGATGTGGCTGGTTCGAGCGCGACGCCGGCATTGATCCAGGCGTTGCGCAGCTCGGCGGCGAGGGCCATCGAATGGGCTTCTCGTAGCAGCGACCACGCGTTGCCGGTGAAGTGAAGGTCGGCCAAGCGGGTCATCTGGACCGCCGATGGGCCCGCGCCAAAGTCGGCGATCATGGCATCGACGCGGCTGCGGTGGGGCAGCGCGCTGAAGGTGTGATTGAGGTCAGCGACCTGCACACAGCTATAGGTCTGGTCGGTGGTGCCAGGGCCAACAATCAAACACAACCCGGTGCCAGCGTCGGCGAGATCGCCAGCCAACGCATCCAGCGCGCTGTTCATGGCAAGCACGATTCGGTCGGCGTAATCGCGTGTGCCAAACGGGGCGGTTCCTGACAGCGCGGTCTCAAGGCGCTCGGCGACCAATGGTTCCTGGGAAAGCTGGGCCGCCAAGGGCCCGGACCGGCGGAGGATCTCGAGGGCGGTGCCGGTGGGGTCATCGGCCCACGACGATTCGAACAAGGTCGCGACATCACCGCTGACGAAGCGGGTGCTCGGCGGGCGAGGAGCGGTCACGACTGCTTCTGGGGCCTCAGGTGTGGTAGCGACCACGGCCGCGGGCGGCACGGTTGGCTCATCTGGCTCCGGCAACGGCGCCGCATCACTAGCTGTCTGATCGCTGCCAGCCTGCTCTGGGACTCGTGGGTTCGCTGCTTGTCCTGCAGGCTTCTGTGGCAGCGCAATGGGAGGCGTCGCGGCTGCATCGCTGGTTGCGGACGAGTCGGTCATTGGCACGTTGTTGGTGGGCGGGGCAACGCTGGCCGGTACCTCGGCGCCCTGGGCTGCGGATTGCAGCCCGTGGTCGCGCAGCACCGTGGATACGCCAAACACTCCGGCGACGACGAGCGCGGCCAGAAGCGTCAGATATCGGGGCCAGCCGCTGGGTTTGCTGATCGAGCGCACAGGTTCCTGTCGGCTCGGCGCTTCACTACCTTGAGGGTCAGGGGTCGACAAGCCCGAAGACTGCAGCGGGTGGCGCTCGGGCGCCTTCATCGTCGCTTCATGGGCCAGGTGTCACGATATAGGGATGCAAACATCGGAGCGCTCATGAGATTGCTGGTGGTCGAGGATGATCGCGCCCTCGGTGAGGTCGTGCGGCGGGGCCTCGTCGAAGATGGTCACGCCGTCGATCTGGTCACCACGTTGGCGGCGGCCGATGAGGTGGTGCACGTTGAGGCCTACGACCTGGTGCTGCTCGATTTGGGGCTCCCAGATGGAGATGGCGCTGAGTTCTGCCGCCAGATGCGTGCAGACGGCAACCACACCAAGGTGCTGATGCTGACTGCGCGCGACGCACTCAGCGACAAGGTTGGCGGCCTCGACGCCGGAGCTGATGACTATCTCACCAAGCCGTTCCAGTTTCCCGAACTGTCGGCCCGGGTAAGGGCCCTGCTACGCCGCAGCGATGTCGCCGCTCCGGTCGTGCTCGAGATTGGCCACATCCGTCTCGACCCTGCCGCCCATGCGGTGTGGCGTGGCCCAGCCGCAGTTCCGTTGACACCCAAGGAGTTCGCTCTGCTGCACTATTTGATGGTGCACCGGGGCCATGTCGTGACCCGCACCACCCTGCTCGACCATGTGTGGGACATGAACTATGACGGATTGTCCAATGTTGTTGATGTGCATGTGGCCAACCTGCGACGCAAGCTGGAGCTTCCAGGCGCCGACGGAGTGATCGAAACCGTCCGCGGTGTCGGATATCGGCTGAACGGTTGAACTGGTGGGCGCTATGAGTCTCGAGACGATATGAACCTCAGAACCATCCGAATCCGGCTCACCCTGGTGTATGGCCTGTTGTCAGCGGTCGCGATCGGTGGTCTGGCGTTGTTCGCAGACCGCGCTGGGCAGGACAGCATCTACTCGAGCGCCGAACGTGAGGCCTATTCGTACGCCCAGGAGGTCTTTCAGAAGAGCGAGGGAGGTAACGCGTGGTGGGTCGACATCAGCGACGACGGCGGCGAGAGCTCCTATGGCGACACCTGGATCGAGCCACCGTTGCAGAACATCACCCGTGACGGCCTGTGGAATGGCGAACCCTTCTCGATTCACTCCGAGAACGAGACCCGGTATATGGGTGCGGTGCTCGAGACGGGTCCAGATGTGGCCGTGGTGGCCTTTACGGACCTCACCGGGTTCGACGACGATGCGTCAGGGCTGAGGCTGCGTATTGCCGTAGCCGGCGTCGGCGCGGTGCTCGCGGTCGCAACGATTGGTTGGGTAATCGCCGGCCGTTCGTTGCGTCCGACCCGTGCCGTGCTAGCCCAACAACGCGACTTCATCGCCGACGCGGCCCACGAGCTGCGGACCCCGCTCGCAGTGATCCAGGCGTCGGCGTCGCAGTCGTTGGCACGCGAACGCGAGGCTTCGGACTATCGAAATGCCCTCGTCGAGATCGCCGGCGCCGCCGACAGGGCGTCGTCGGGGGTGAATGAGCTCCTCGAATTCGCCCGCCTCGAAGCGGGTCAGGCGCTGCCGCGTGTGGCTCCGCTGCGTTTGGACTTCCTCGTCGAAGAACTCGCCGCTTCGGTTCGGCGTGACCACGTGAGTGTTTCGGCACAAGTCGCCACGCCGGTGGTCGTTGATGCCGACTACACCCTGCTCAGGCAGGCCGCGTTGACGATCACCAATAACGCCGCCGAAC
>CAYGMW010000028.1:0-8453 GCA_964350975.1 uncultured Acidimicrobiales bacterium
CTCGTCGAAGATGGGCAGCGACAGCGCATGGCTCGCACGGGCTCGGTGAGCCGCAACGGCCAGTTCGGGGTCAAGCTCGCGCGTCTTGGTGATGGTTGCTTCGTTCAGCTTCGACGCCGCCACCGGGCCCCAGCCTGAGTTGGCCGCCAACAGGACCTCGCACCCGTTTGCAGCCGGCACCACCATCGACTCATTGCCGAATCTGGTGACGACGGAGGCGGTCACCGCGTTGAGTTCGTCAGACAGGTACTGGATGGCGTGACCCAGGGTGTCGCGAACGTCGGCACCGTTGGCCAACGCCTCGATCGCGCCTTCGAGATGGGTCTGGTCTGAGGCCTGCTGCATCGAGATCATGATCCCGCCAACGAGGTCGTCCGTCGCATGGTTCTCGATCGAGACCTGAACCGTCCGCCACGTAGCGTGAGCGTCCGCGATCCGAAGGAGGACGCGAGTCGGGCGGCGGCTGATGCCCGAGGTGCCGTTGACATCGTTGACCGCATTCACCAGACCTGCGAGGGAGATCTCGACATCTTCTGGATGGATTCGTTTGAGGATCTGAGCCCCGGCGTGGAGAGCCGGGCCCATGAACTCCTGGGCCGCGGTGTTGAACCACACCACGGAGAAGTTGACGTCGATCAGAACCATCATGTGGAACCGGGCGCGCTGCACCGCGTGGGCAACGCGGGGGTCGAGCACCGGGTCAGACATCAGGTTCCATCGGCGCGTCGGTCAACCCCAATGAGGGTCACGGACCACAAACCCGCCAAATGGACCCGGGGTCGCTAGTGTTTGCGGGCCAACCCCAGGCAGATCGACCCAGGAGTGTGCTGTGCCCTCAGCCAACAGCAACGGCATCACGATCGAATATGAAGAGCGCGGAGCCGGCGATCCACTGCTGATGATCATGGGCCTTGGTGGCCAACTCACCGACTGGCCAGAGGGTCTGATCGATTTGTTGGCCGAACGCTTCCGAGTGATCACCTTCGACAATCGCGACATTGGTCTGAGCACTGAGTTCGACTGGACGCCACCGTCGCGGTGGAAGGTCGCGATGTCGTTCCTGTTTCGTCGGCCCACGCGCGCTGGCTACACCATCAATGACATGGCCGACGATGCAGCGGGTTTGCTCGATGCGCTCGGCATCGAATCGGCTCACGTCGTCGGCATGTCAATGGGCGGAATGATCGCTCAGGCGCTCACGATCAATCACCCCACTCGCGTGCGTTCGTTGGCGTCGATCATGTCCACCACCGGCGACAACAAGCACGGCTTGCCGGCCCGCCGCGTCCTGCTCGCCATCGCCAGGGCCAAGCCTCCGACCCGCGAGACCGCAGCCCAGGTCACCACGGACATGTACGCGCTGTGGGCCGGGTCGAGTTGGAACCACGCTGAGCACTTCGAGATGACCACCAAGTCGATCGAGCGCTCCTGGCGACCTGCTGGGACCGAACGACAGGTCGCGGCCATCAACGCCAGCCCCGATCGCACCGAGGCACTCGGGTCGATCACCCAGCCCACCGTGGTCATTCACGGGCTCGAGGACCTGCTGGTGAAACCCGATGGCGGAACTGCGACGTGCGCGGCCATACCCGGTTCGCGCCTCGTCATGTTCCCGGACATGGGCCACGATCTGCCCAGAACTCGTTGGCCCGAAATCCTCGTCGCGATTGCCTCGAATGCCGCTCGGGCGGCCGCCGTTCGGGACTAGCGAGATCGTCGGCACCGTGGCTGAGACAGCTCGCTTCGTTCCCACCCCCGCTGATGATCCAGCGGTGATCGAGATGCTGGGCGAGTACTACCACGAGCTCGATCGTCGGTTCGAGTTCGGTTTCGATGCCCATTTGACCCCGCAAGCAGACGTCGACGAAACAACACCTCCTCGCGGGGTGTTCCTCGTCGTTATGGTCAACAGTCAGCCAGCGGGTATTGGTGCGTTGCGAACCGAGCGGCCTGGCATCGGCGAGATCAAGCGGATGTACCTGCGCGACATCTGTCGCGGTCGCGGCATCGGCCGGGCTCTGGTCGCCGAGCTCGAAACCTATGCTCTCAAGTTCGGCATGACAGAGACCTGGCTTGACTCCAACCGGGCCCTTGGCAATGCGATTGCGATGTACCGGTCCCTTGGCTACACCGATATCGAGCGCTACAACCATCACCCCTACGGGGACGTCTGGCTCGGTCGAACCCTTACCCGATGACCGCGAGGTCGTCGCCGAGGTGCACCTCGCCTGGTGTTGTCACCAGGCAACCAACCCCGAGTTCGCCGCTGTGACGAGCATTGATCGTTCGCAAAACGTCGAGGTCGCGCTCGAGTGAGACAGCGTCGGCCCGGCCGGGCTGAGGGCGGGTCACCATCACGCACCGATCAATGTGCTTGCCAGCGTCGAGCACGGCCGACCCAGCAGTGAGCGAGCGGCCGACCAGATCGCGTTCGGTGTCGCGCTCGATCACGATGTTGGCCCGGAATCGACGCTCGTCCCACACACCAATCGAACCGCTCGACAGGATCGAGACGGCCGTGCGAGATGAGTCATGGAACGACCAGTCAGGACCTTGCCACGACACCCATTCGCTGCCCGCTTCGTCCTCGAAGTCGCTGGCGATTTCCATGGTTTGACGTCCGGGCCGTTGGGCCGAGTCGAGCAGCTGAACCTCATAGCCAAGCCAGGCCGACAGGGCCGCGTCGGCACCGTGGGGGTCGCTGTCGGAGGCTTTGGCGGGCGCACCCTCTGGCAGCTTCAGCTCAACCCCACCATCGACCACTCGGGCCGAGGCGAACAGCAGGCGGGGTTCTTTGCGGGCCGTCAACAACCGTGCGGTCATAACGTTCAGCACACCCCAACGACGATCGCCCTCGATGCCCGCGCTCGTGACCGACGCCCTCTCGAGCCGTTCGCCTCCCATCGACTTCACCGGATAACGGGTGAGGCCAATGATCCGGCTGGTTGTGGCGGCGCTCATTGGTCGGGACGATCCGCGTCGAGGTCAGCCACATAGCTGGCTTCGAGCCCACGGTCGATGTCGGCCGACGAGAACCCGACCTCAGGACCCAACGCCGACACGAGGATCTCGCCAGCCGAGACCGCGCCGTGTTGCCAAGTCTCAGGGGCCCACAGCCCGGCCCTGCGGATCGACTTCGCGCAGTGTAGGAAGACTTCTTCGACCTCGACACCAATGGCGGTCGTTGGACGCCGGAACTCTTCGGTGAACAGGTCCAAGATGGCATCGTCGGTGGTCACCACTGCCCGACCATTGACCCGCACCGTCTCGCCGTTGCCCGGAATCAGGAACAACAGGCCCACCTGAGGCGAATCAATGATGTTGGCCAGGGTGTCGAGGCGGTTGTTGCCGTTCAGGTCCGGGATCACCAAGCGGTGCGAATCGACTACCTTCACAAACCCCGGGGGCCCACCTCGGGGCGACACATCGGCGGTACCGTCCGTCGCGCTCGTCGTGGCCACCAGCACGAACGTCGACCGGCCGACGAACCGGGTTGTTGGTTCGTCAAGCTGGGAGATCGCTTTGGCTTTCACCAGTGCGGAGGGCTCACGGTAGAGAGCCCGAAGGTCGGCTTGGGTCTCGATCACATTGTCGAACGCGCTCATCACTACTCCACAGAGCCAGCCGGCCCGCCAAACAGGGCCAGCGGCGAGGGTACAACCGGGTACCGTTCCCGTACAGGCAACCGCGGCCCACCGGCCCATGGAGAACCCGCACAATGAGCTCCCCCACCCCAAACTCGACTACCGACTTCGTGCGCGACCTGGTGCGCGCCGACATCGAATCAGGCCGTTTTGGGGGTCAGGTGCAGACCCGGTTCCCGCCTGAGCCCAACGGATACCTCCACATTGGCCACGCCAAGGCGATCTGCCTCGACTTTGGCATCGCGGCTGAGTTTGGCGGTCAGTGCAACCTGCGCTTTGATGACACCAACCCGGTCACTGAGGACGAGGACTTCGTCGACGCCATCATCGACGATGTGCGCTGGCTGGGCTTTGAGCCCGATCGGGTGGTGCACGCGAGCGACTACTTCGAGCAGCTCTACGACTGGGCTGAGGTCCTCATCACCAACGGTGTCGCCTACGTCGATGACCAAGACGCCGAGGCCATCTCGGCGGGCCGGGGTGGCTTTGGCAAGCCCGGCATCGACAGCCCGTACCGCGACCGACCAGTGGCTGAGAACCTCGACCTGTTTCGGCGTATGCGTGCTGGCGAGTTCGCCGACGGCACGCGAGTGCTTCGAGCCAAGATCGATATGCAGGCCGAAAACATGCAGCTGCGCGACCCGATCTTGTACCGGATCCGCCACGAGCCCCACCATCGCACCGGCGAGACTTGGGTTATCTACCCGACCTATGACTGGGCCCACGGCCAAAGCGACGCCATCGAGCGGGTCACCCATTCGTTGTGCACTTTGGAGTTTCGCGACCACAACGCGTTGTACAACTGGTGCTTGGCCCAGCTTCCACTCGACACGACCGCGCCGTACCAGACCGAATTTGCCCGCTTGGAGCTCTCGCACACCATCACGTCGAAGCGCAAGCTCAAGCAGCTCGTCGAAGACGGCGTCGTCGACGGGTGGGACGACCCTCGTCTGCCGACGTTGCGGGCCCTGCGCCGTCGCGGTTACCCGGCATCGGCCATTCGGGAGTTCTGCACCTTCATTGGTGTGGCCCGAACCAACAGCCGCCATGCCATTGAGCTCCTCGAATCATTCGTCCGAACCGAGCTCAACACCAGCGCCTTGCGCCGAATGGCGGTGCTGCGGCCCCTGAAACTCACCATCACCAACTGGCCCACTGACGCCGATGGCAGCCCTGTCGTCGAGTATCGCGAGGCAGTCAACAACCCAGAGGACCCCACGGCAGGGGTGCGCCAAGTTCCCTTCAGCGGCACCTTGTACATCGAACACGACGACTTCATGGCCGACCCGCCGCCGAAGTACTTCCGGTTGACCGTCGGCCGCGAGGTCCGCCTGCGCGCTGGTTACTTCGTGACCTGCACCGGGTACGACACCGATGCTGAGGGCAATGTCACCGAGGTCTACTGCACCTATGACCCGCAGACGGCCGGTGGCAACGCACCCGACGGGCGCAAGGTCAAGGCCACCATCCACTGGGTGAGTGCACAGCACGCTGTGAGCGCCGATGTGTGCTTGTACGACCGCCTGTTCAGCGCCGAGGCCCCAGGCGAGGCGACTGGCGACGTCTTCGACGATCTCCACCCGGCCTCCCTCGAACGCCTCACCGGCTGCATGCTGGAGCCTGCCTTGGCTGATGCCAGCCACGGGGAGGTCGTTCAGTTCGAGCGCCTGGGCTACTTCGCACGCGACACGACGGCCCACATGGTGTTCCATCGGACCGTCGGTCTGCGTGACGAATGGTCGAACATCCAAAAGCGGATGTCGTAGCTCGAGCCGATGTCTAGCCCAACGCCGCGCTGCGAGCCGAGCTGCGGGTCCGCATCCAGTCGCCAACCGTGTTGAGCGACAACACGGTGAACACCAAGGCCGCCGATGGATAGATCACGGGCCACACGTTCTGACGCATATCGGCGCGGGCTTGGAAGATCATCTGACCCCATGTGGGGTCCGGAGGCTGGACGCTCAAGCCCAGGAAGGCCAACGAGCCCTCGAGAACCATGATGGCGGCCGCCGCAACGAAGGCGTACGCCATGATGCTCGGCATCACGTTCGGGATGATCTCTCGCATCAGGATTCGTAGCGGCTTGGTGCCGATCGAGCGGGCCGCCATCACGAACTCGCGATTACTGATGGCCAGCGCGTTGGCCCGTGCCACCCGTGTATACGGGGCAATCGACAGCAGGCCAATCACGAATGAGATGGCAAACAGGCTGCGGGTGCTGGTGATGGACACCATCACGAGCAAGAGCACCAGGCCCGGGAAGGCCAAGATGACGTCGACTGCAGCCATGATCACGGTCTCGGTACGGCCCCGAACGAAACCGACGAGAGAGCCAAGGAAGCCACCGATCAGCATGCCGAAACCGACAGCGGTTGCCGACACGGTGAGCGACACGCGAGCCCCATAGATCAAGCGAGCGAAAATGTCTCGGGCAAGGTTGTCGTTGCCGAGCCAGAACTTGCCCGATGGCCCTTGGTTGCTGGCCTCGCCTCCGAAGATGAAGTTGTTGAAGTTCGGGTCCTTGATGAAGGGCAGGTAGTCGGCCGTCACCGCGAGAAACAAGATGGTGATCAACCAAACAGCACCAAGGCGAGCCGTCCATGGCATGGACTTGATGGTGTCTCGAAGGGTGGGCTTTTTGATCGCGCCGGGGAGGTCCTCCCCAATGAGGGCGCCCAGGCGAATATCACCTGAGGCCGACGAACCGTCTGCAGAAGCAAGGGTGTCAGACATGGTCAGTGCTTTCCTCCGCGGATGCGTGGATCAATTGCCATATAGATGAAGTCGACCATGGTGTTCAGCAACACATAGACGAAGGCGATAAAGACGACCACGCCCTGGATGACGATGTAGTCGCGGTTGTTAATGCCGTCGATCAGGAGGCGACCAATGCCGCCCATGGCGAAGAGCTGCTCGATCACCACGGTGCCACCGAGGAGGGCGCCCAGGTTGAGGGCCACCACCGTAATCAGCGACAGCGAGGACGGGCGAAGAGCGTGGCGGAACAAGATATATCGATCGGACATGCCCTTCGCTTTGGCCGACAACACATAGTTCTCTTGGAGCGTTGTGATCATGTCGGCTCGAACGAGGCGCGAAAACACTGCCAAGTCAACGAAGGCCAGCGCCGTGGCGGGCAGAATCACGCCCTTGATGTTGCCGGTGATCGAGTCGCTGATGCGAGTCCATCCGGTGGCGGGAAACCAGCCGAGGCGCTCGGCGAAGAACCAGATGAGGAACACACCGAGTACAAAGTTCGGGATCGACAGCCCGAGTTGCAAGAACGCTGACAGCCCCTTGTCGAGGGCCCGACCTTCCCGGTAGGCGCTGACTGCACCAATCGGTACGGCCAAGATCAGGGCCATGACGACAGCGACGCCAGCGAGCTGCAGGGTGATGGGAAGCCGGGCACTCATGACCGAAGCCACCTCTTCGCCATTGCGTAGCGAGGTGCCAAAGTCAAGGGTCACCACATCGCCCAGCCAGCGAACGTACTGGACGACCTGGGGGTCGTTGAGGCCCAGTTCTTCGCGCTTTTGTTCGACGAATTCGAGGTCGGTGCGAGCTTCCGGCGGGATCAGCAGATCGATCGGGTCGCCCGGAAGGAGCTGCACCATGAAGAAGGTGAGCGCTGAGACGGCGAGCAGGGTCGCAGCCATACGAACCAGCCGCGACAGGATCAGTTTCAGCATCAGTGACCTCAGGTGGTGTGGTGAGAGGTAGAACGAACGGGTGATGAGGGGGTGGGGCCACGACGGCCCCACCCCGAACTCATCGATTCATGACGCTAGGAAAGCCTTAGCCCTCGAAGCGGATGAAGGTGTAGCGACCCTCAGCAGCTGGGAAACCAGCACCGAGAACGCCGTCAGGGGTGGTCCAACCGTTGAAGCCGGTGATGCCCTCAGCGGTTGCAATTGCAGTTGCTGTGTGGCCCGAGTACCAGATGGGGTTCTGCTCATTGAGGGTGATGTTCACCTGCTCATAGAGGTCATAACGAGTCTGGAAATCGTCGGTCTGGATGGCAGCAACAAGGTTGTTGTACATATCCAGATCGAAGAAGTTCGGGAAGTTGGTGGCCGAGAATGGCGCACCGGATTCAGCAGCAATCTCCGCTGTTGGCGCACCGAAGGCTGAGTTCAGCGACAGGGACGGGTCCTCGTCGGAGCTCCAGCGCCAGCAGTGGGCCTGGTGGGTACCAACAAAGCCATTGTCGGGGTTACCGAGGGCGTTGTTGATATGCGTGGGCTGGTCGAACGAGGTGAGTTCGGTGGTCACAAGACCGGTCGATTCCCACACCGTCTGCAGCACCTGCATGGCAGCGATCAGGGTTGGGTCTGGCGGGCAGCTCAGCTCAACAAAGATCGGTTCGCCAACAGCCTTGCCGTCCGAGCGAGCCGGATCGTTGACGTATTCCTGCACCAACGCGGTGCCGCCTTCGATGTCGAACTCTGGGTACGCATCGGCTGCAGCCTGGCTCCACCATGGGCTGTCAGGGCTGAACCACTGGCTGCCCGGCAGCGAAATACCGGTGCCGCCGAGTGCGTCAATGACCGCAGTCTGGTTGTTCAGGTGCGTCAGGCCCTTGCGGACCCGGAGGTCATCGAATGGCGCAACGGCCACGTTGAACATGCCACCACCGGCGTTGTTGCCCTGGAACTCATACATCACCAGGCCGCCGGCATCGCGAGCGTCACGGATGGTGCCCTGACGCAGGGTCTGCATGGCGTTGGTCGTGCCGGAGATCAACGACGACAAGCGGGTGCCTTCGTCGCCGATCGGACGGAACTGAACGCTGTCGAGGTACGGAAG
>CAYGMW010000028.1:8553-15680 GCA_964350975.1 uncultured Acidimicrobiales bacterium
AACATGTCAGCAATGGTCTGAGCGGTGAGCTCAACGCCATTGTGGAATGTCACACCTTCGCGCAGGGTCACCACGAACTCGGTGAAGTCAGCGTTTGCCGATGAGCTTGCCGCCAACCAAGGGGTTGGCTGGAAGTTCGAGTCGACCTCAAACAACTTGTCATAGATCGTGATCATGATGTTGTAGCAAGGTGATGCGCAGCTGTCTTCCCACGGGCGAAGACCAGTGGCCTCGGCTTCGAGGCCCATGATGAGCTCTCCGCCATAGTTCACCGCGACCGGAGGCAAGGTTGTTTCTAACTGAGTCTCAGTCGTCGTAGGTGCCTCAGCAGTGGTTGCTGTGGTTTCGGCGGTGCTGGTTTCAGTAGCACCGTCGTCCCCATCGCTATCGCCACCGCATGCAGCGGCAATCATTCCGAATGCCAGCATCAGTGCCAGCAGTTTGAGCCATTTTGCTCTCATATAGGTTCTCCCTCCAAATGAGCTCTGGTTACGAGCCCGGGAATGTCATTGGTTCCGATTACTTCTTGCACCGGGGTTCGGTGCCGTCGCAGTCAGTGCCAGTCAGACCTCCACGGGATCGATCAATGGGTGGTGGCAGGCCACAAAGTGGTCGTCCCCCACGGCTCGGATCTGCGGCTCTTCGGCTGCGCAGAGATCGGTTGCATACGGGCAGCGGGTACGGAACCGGCAGCCCGATGGCGGATTGATAGGCGAGGGCAGATCGCCCTCCTCGACCATGTCGGTATCGAGTTCGATGGTGGGGTCGGGCTCGGGGACCGAGTCGAGCAGCAGCGCGGTATATGGGTGAGCCGGACGGGCGTACAGGTCGTTGGCCTCGGAGATCTCGCAGATCTTGCCGAGATACATCACCGCTACGCGGTCGCTGATGTTCTTGACCACCGCGAGGTCGTGGGCAATGAAGACCAAGGTCAGACCAAACTCGGCCTTGAGGTCTTCGAGCAGGTTCAGGATCTGGGCCTGCACCGACACATCGAGCGCCGAAACCGGTTCGTCGCAGATGAGCAGCTTCGGGTCGGTCGACAACGCCCTGGCGATCGAGATGCGCTGGCATTGGCCACCCGAGAACTCGTGGGCGTGCTTGTCGATCGCGACCGATGGATCGATGCCGACTTGCTCCAGCAGAGAGTTGACCCGAGGAGACCCCTTGGTCATCGCTGCGATGCGGTCGGCATTGGCCTTGAGGTAGGCCTTCTTGATAGCAACGTAAACGGTTGCGATCACCACGCCGACGATGATCGCCATCGATTTCGACACCGTCAGGAAGGCCACCAGCGCACCAAGAGCAACGGCGGCGTAGCCAACATTGCGCATGGTGGCCTGTCGCTTTTCTTCGACCTCGGCATCGGAGCGCTCATCGTGGCTGCCAAGACCCCACACATCGAGGGGTTCCGACACGACCTTGCCGACCTTGCGGCGAGGGTTGAGCGACGAGATCGGATCTTGGAAGATCATCTGGATCTCGGTGCGCTTGCGTCGCAACGCCTCACCGGTCAAGCCCGTCAGATCGTCTCCACCGAGCACAACCGTTCCCGAGGTGGGCTTGGGGAGCTGGATGACGGCCTTTCCGGTGGTCGACTTGCCACAACCCGACTCGCCCACGAGACCGAGGGTCTCGCCGGGCTTGATGTCGAAGCTAATCCCTGAGACGGCCTTGACCGTGTTGCCCCGCCCAACAGGAAACTCGACGACGAGGTCTTCGACCCTCAACATCACCTCGTTGGGGTCACGCAAATGGGCCTTGCCAGTACCGGCCATCAGGCAACACCTTCCTGTGCAGCAACAGAGTCGTCATGAACCTTGATGGACACCGCCTGGGGCAGACCCTTGGCCACGTTCTTGGCAAAGGCCTCGGCGTTGGCTGCGGTGCCGACCGGGAAGTGACAGCGGTACAGATGACCCGGACCAGCCTCGACCAGTGGCGGAAGCTCGGTGAAACACTGATCCTGGGCGTAGGCACAACGGGGGCTGAACGCGCACCCCGTCGGCGGGTTGATGAGGTCGGGTGGGCGGCCAGGGATGGACGCCAATCGGGTGTGGTTGCGCTGGGAGGTGCGCGGAATCGACCTCAGCAATGCCTCGGTGTAGGGCATCTTGACATTGCTGAACAGGGTGGTCGTCGGGGCCTTTTCGACAATCCGTCCCGCGTACATGACAGCAATCTCGTCGGTGCGACCGGCCACAACACCAAGGTCGTGGGTCACGAGCACCATCGCCATGTCGCGGTCTTGTTGCTCGCGGGCCAGCAGGTTCATGATCGAGTGCTGCACGGTGACATCGAGCGCGGTCGTGGGCTCATCGGCAAACAGCAGCTTCGGGCCACAGGCCATCGCGATGGCAATCGACACTCGCTGACGCATCCCGCCCGACAGCTCGTGAGGGTATGCCTCGAGCCGCTTCTGAGCCTCGGGAATGCGCACCTGCTTGAGGAGCTGCAAAGCGGTCTCATTTGCGGTGTCTTTGTCCATATCGAGGTGGTGGCGAAGGTGCTCGGTGACCTGGCGGCCAATCTTCACCACCGGGTTCAGAGACGTCATCGGGTCTTGGAAGACCATGGCGATCTCCTTGCCCCAGTACTGCCTCATCTCCTTGTTCGACAGGCCGACCATCTCACGACCCTGGTAGCGCACCGACCCGGTGGTCTCAACACTCGATCCCAGATTGAGTTTCATGATCGTCCGGGCCAGAACAGTCTTGCCCGATCCGGACTCACCCACCACGCCGACGGTTCGGCCCCGGTCAAGAGTGAAGCTCACGCCATCCACTGCACGCACCACTCCACGAGGGGTGTGGAAATGCGTCTTGAGATCGTCGACGACCAACAGCGGCTCGGAGCCGAGCGTGTCGTTCGTGATTGCAGCAGTGGCCGCCAACGTAAGCCCCCTTGGTCGAGTGGATTGGCCCATACCCCTGGGCCGCTTGGAGTGACTGGAGTCACAACAGGTCTGCGAACTCTATGGTCCCAGAGGTGGGGGGTCAAACACCAACGGCGTTGTTTCCGGAAACCTCAACATGGTTGTCATCTAGCAAAAGTGGCAGGTCAGAGCCGATTTGGCCCTCACCGCGAATCGGTGTTAGGGCGCGATCTGGTGTCGAGAACGCTTACGACAACGGGGCCGCGCCCACCATCGCCGCACTGCCATGTAGCTCCGCGAAGGTCGTGTCGTCGATCGCGATGCTGGTGGCTCGCGTCACGCGAGCGTCATGCTCAGGCTCGCCAGGAATCACCACGCCGGCCGATCCGTGGGCCGGCTGGCTCGCTCGCACCCAATCCAGAAACTCATTCGCAATCGCCCGCATGCCGGTGGGATCGCCGCACGATGCCGGGTCGATCGCGATCGTGGTCATCGAGTTGAGGACGCTGCCGTCAGCGTTCATCGACGCAGTGGTGGCGGTACCGCCCAACAACGCAGCCCCCAACAGCTCGCACAACATGGCGAGGCCACTGCCCTTGTGATCGCCCATCGCGACCAACGCAGCACGCTCGGCGCCAAACATGGTCGAGGGATCGTTGGTCAGCTGGCCATCGAGGCCAATGATTGATCCGTCGGGCACCAAGGTTCCGGAGTTGTTGGCCACGCGAGCCTTACCAAGGGCGATCCTGCTCGTGGCGAAATCGAGCAAGAACATCGGTTCGCCATCGCCACCGGGGATCGCTGCACAGAAAGGATTGGTTCCGAAGCGGGCCTGGCGTCCGCCGAATGGAGCGACCAGCGGGTCGTGACCAGCGACGTTCACGAAATGCAGCGAGATCAGCCCAGCACGCGCGACCTGTTCGCCCCAGTGCCCAATGCGACCAATGTGGAAACTGTCGCTCAGCCCAACAAGGGCCACACCATGCAACCGGGCCCGTTCAATCGCGACCGCCATTGCTTCAAAACCAGCCACCTGCCCGAAGGCCCGATTTCCGTCGAGGACCACGACTGCTCCCCCGTCACTTCGCACGCTCGTCGCCCCATTGATCGCTACTAGTCCCCGAACAGCTCGATCGACATAGGTCGGGAGCATCCCGACTCCGTGGGAGTCATGGCCGGCGAGATTGGCGCCCACCAGCTGATCGGCGACGAGGGTCTGTTCGCGATCGTTCGAGCCAAGGCACGCCATCACCTCCCGGACAAACGAATGCAGGCGGGAGGGTTCGACGGAGGGCATCAGCCGAACATAGCGCGACGGTGCCACGAAAAGGCCCATCCGGCGATGGCCAGCGAGGTCACCATCAGGACGGTGTGGATGGCCTTGAAGCCCGCGTCATGGTTCGAGTCGAGCAAGATCCCGATCCCGCGGATCAGCCACCACCCCACGGTCCAGACCACGAGGGCGAGCGTGACCGGCCTCAGCCAAGTCGAGCGGGTGAGCATGCCCACAGCCACGGCGATACCACCAACAATGAACGCAATTGCCGCGCCCACGCGCCACGCGGTTCCAAGATTGGTCAGGCCGTCGTCAGCGAGCACATTGCGAATCCGTGATGACCACACCAACACGCTCCATGCAGCTAGGACAATGAGGGGGAGGTATCGACGCACGGTGCGACGATACCGGCCCGGAGACGATCCTCGAATTGGGCTGCGGGCATTGGCCGCCCGAAAAGGTAGCCCTGGGCCTTGGTGACCCCGAGTCGAAGCAGATATTGGACCTGGCTGTCTTGTTCGACGCCCTCGGCCAGAATGCCAATGCCGAGGGCGTCGGCGAGCATCACGATGCCGTCGATAATGAGGTCGCTTCGCTCAGCCCGGCCAAGATCGCGCACGAAGGAACGATCGATCTTGAGCGAGTCAACGGCAAACTCGCGCAGATACGTCAGCGACGCGTAGCCGGTTCCGAAGTCGTCGATCGCTACCTTCACGCCCATCTCACGCAACGACCTCAGCGTGTTCGCGGCCACTGCAACGTCGGCCACCACATCGGTTTCGGTGATCTCGATCGTCAGATTCGTGGCCGCCAAACCCGTGTCGGCCAGGATTTGGGTAATGCACCCGACGTAACGCTCGTCCCCCAACTCCCGAGCCGACGCGTTCACGCCGACGACGGCATCGGGAGCCAGGATTGCCGCGCTGATCCAGCGAGCCGCTGAGCGGCACGTCGTACGCAACACCCACTGGCCGATATCGAAGATCAACCCCCGTTGTTCAGCCAACGGGATGAGATCGGCAGGGGTGATGTTGCCGAGTTTCGGGTGTTCCCAACGCAGCAGCGCTTCGAGGCCACAAATCTGGCCGGACTTCATGTCGACCTGAGGCTGGAATGCCAACCAGAACTCGTCGCGGTCGAGCGCCGATGCCAGATCATCGGCGGTTCTCAGAGCAAGCCCGTGAGTGGCATCGACCTCAGGCGTCCACACCTGGGCGGCGTCGCGACCGCTGCGCTTGGCCGAGTACATGCTGATATCAGCGCGCCGCATCAATTCCTCAGCGGTGTGGCTAGCCACTTCGGCTGTCGCGATACCAACGCTGGCTCGGATGGTCACGAGGTCTTGCCCGACCTGGACGGGAAGCCTCACCGCTTCGCGCATTCGATTCGCTGCAGCTTCGACTGAGGCTGCATCGTCTGCGCTGATCAGGGCTGCAAACTCATCGCCGCCCAATCGAGCGATCACGTCGCCAGCACGCAGTGCGTCTTCGAGCCGGCCCCCGATCTGGATGAGCAGTTCGTCGCCAGCAAGATGGCCCAAGGTGTCGTTGACTCCCTTGAACCCGTCGAGGTCGAGATACACCACGCCGATCAGGCGCTCAGATGATCCAGGTGCGAGGCCTACATTGCCGAGAGCTGCCTCAAGGTGCCGGATAAAGGTGCGCCGGTTCATCAACCCCGTCAAAGCATCGCGCTCGGCCTGGTGCTGCAATCCCTCGCGCAGCTGACGCGCTTCGGTGATATCGCGCACATTGAGCACGAGACCGCCGACCGATGGATCCGCCACCATCGAGCGCAACGCCACATTTACCCAGCGAGCCTCACCCGTTGGCCGAACAACACGAATCTCGACCTTTTGTTGTTGGCCCTTGGCGCTCATGGCCCGGTCGACGGCGTCGTCCCACAGCTTGACGTCGGATTCGGCCACCATGTCGGCAAAACGGCGGCCGGCCAGCGCCTCTACACCATCGATCGGTTCGCCAATGAGGGACGCGTACGCTGGGCTAACCATCTGGAGGTAGCCGCTGGTGTCCATCAGCAGGATGGGGTCGGCGTTGGCTTGGATCAGGGCTCTCATCCGCCGCTCGTTGGCCTGCAGCTGGCTCGCTTGGGCACCAACCGCTCGCCCGACCGCGCGCAAAACATCGACCACCGAGGCCGTGAGCAACAAACCATCGTCGCCTCGGACCACAAGTTCACGGCTGCTGTGGTCGACGCCTCCCTCAATCAAGGCGAGACCAATTTCTAGGACGTCGGCGTCGTGATTCCAGATCGGCGCGGGAGAGTCGAAGATGCTCCCGACCGGGCGATGGGAATGCAGCGCCCACCCGAACCCGAGTCGGCCAGCCATGGTTTGGTAGAACTCGTCTCGACCGATAAGCACGACATCGTCGCCCATCGCCACCAGGACGGACGCGAACTCTTGATGAGCTCGAAACTCGGCATCGACCACCGAGCAGGGGTCGGCTCCATCAAGCGGGACGCGACGCACTGCGATCTCGCCCACCTTGACCGCGCCACGTCGACTCACCTGTCCCCATCGGCTGAGTCCGCAGAGATCTGAGGATCAGCGATCCAGACCCAGGCCTGCGAGGAGCGAACCGCCAGCGGCTACCCGGCCGCTACGGGGGTGAACTCGGCGTCGAGGTGTTTGACCCCGTGAATGAACGACGCCTCAAGCACGTCGGGTGCACTCGTGGCGTGGATGTCTGGAAGGCGCCGGAACAGCTCGCGGAACATCACGGTGATTTCGCGACGGGCCAAGTGAGCGCCCAGACAGAAGTGAGGCCCTGGCCCGCCAAATCCAATGTGTGGGTTCGGGTCACGCAACACGTCGAAGCGATAGGGGTCGACGAACACGTCCTCGTCGCGGTTGGCTGACAGGTAGTTCATCAGCACCTTTTCGCCCGCAGCGATCGGCACCCCGCCCAGCTCGGTGTCTTGGAGCGCGGTACGACGCATATAGGTCACCGGGCT
>CAYGMW010000028.1:15780-18252 GCA_964350975.1 uncultured Acidimicrobiales bacterium
TGGTCGGTGACTCCCCCGTCGAGCTTGGCCAACATACGCGGGGTGAACCCAGCCGAAATCAGGCGACGCAAGCGGGCATGGCGTGGATCGTCCATCGAGATCATCGAGCCAAAGAACTCATTGAACTCAGGCGGGGTATTCGACACCGTGATGCCCGACGCCGACGACCACACATCGGCTCGACGCGACATGTGCAAGATGTCTGCGTGCCGAGTAGCCACATAGGCACCGTCACCGGCGATCATGCTGAACAAGCTCGCATCGGCGTCGGCCGGCAGTTCGGCGAACTTGGTCAGTGGCTTGGCTCGCAGGGCGGCGAGGTCGGCCTCGATCTCGCTCTGGGGCCGGGCCCAAAAGGTTCCGAGAATCGGATTGGCGATGTCAGGTACATCGACCGCGACACCGGGGGTCAGAGGGGCCGTCATCGCTGGGTTCCTACTTTCAGTTCCTTGAACGGAACACGAGTGTCGACGGAGATATCGCGCGGCAATCCAAGCACACGGTCGCCAATGATGTTGCGCTGGATCTCATCGGTGCCACCGGCGATGGAAGATTGGAACGAGTTCAACACGTAGCGAGACAGGTCGTACCCATTCGGGTTGCTGGTCTCCCACGCAACGGAGCCCGGCCCGGCCATGTTCTGGACCATCTCTCGCATGCGCCAAGCAATCACGGACCCGAAGAGCTTGCCGAGCGAACCACCAGGGCCGGGTGCCCGGCCAGCCTTCATCTCAGCACGCGTGCGCAACGCGACCAGCGACTTGGTGGTCTCCATCGAGTAGATCTTCATCAGGTTCTGTCGCACGTTGGGATCGTCGAGGCAGTTGCCAGCCTCAGCCGCGGCCTTGAGGAGCTTGAAGTTCGGCTGGCTGATCTTGCCGCCGCCCGCGGTGCCGATGGCAACGCGTTCGTACATCAGCATCGCGGTGGCCTGGTTCCATCCATTGTTCAGTTCGCCCAGCAGGTAATCGGCCGGAATGCGGGCGTCGGTGAAGAAGACCTCATTGAAGTGACTACCGCCGTCGATCTGGTGGATCGGTCGAACCTCAACGCCTGGGGCATCCATCGGCAGGATGAACATCGAGATACCGGCGTGTTTGACGGCTTCAGGATCGGTGCGGGCGATGAGCACGGCGTAGTCGCTGATGTGGGCCAGGGTGGTCCAGACCTTCTGGCCATTGATGACCCACTCGTCGCCGTCGCGTTCGGCCTTGGTCTGCAGGCTCGCCACGTCTGAGCCGGCGCCTGGTTCGGAGAACATCTGGCACCACAGGGTGCGGCCCGCGATGTTGTCAGGCATAAAGGTGCGCTTTTGTTCTTCGGTGCCGAAGTCGTTGAGGACGGGCAAACACATGCCATGACTGATGATGAAGTCGTTGCTCATGGACGGGAACCGCGACGCTTCTTCACGGAAGATCTTGTCGTGGGCCCTGGTGAGGCCCGCTCCGCCGTACTCGGTGGCATACACCAGACCACCGAGACCAGCCTCAGCCAGCTTCTGGAAGTAGGCCTTGTTGTCGTCATAGGTCGAGTTCGCGAACGTGTTTCCCGACAGGAAGTCTCGAACCTTGGCCCGAAACGCCTCGGCTTCGGCTTCGGTAAGAACGGCCTGATCGATATTGGCTTGATCCGTTGAAGACACGGCTACTCCCGACTCGGGGCCAAACCGACTGGCTCGACCCGGCTTGCGATCACTACGTAGGCAGACTGTATGCTGCCAAACAGTCATGAGCGAAATCATCCGCGCCGAAATCGGTCAACCTGGCCACGAACTCGACACTCCGCCATGGTTGCGGGTCGAGAGCACGCTCATGTCGACCGCCAGGCTCATGCGCGAGGCCTACGACACCGGACTCGCCGGTCTTGACCTCAACCTCACCACTGCGAGCTTGTTGGCCTATGTCGTCGAGCATGGAGCAACCACCCAGACGGCGCTCGCTGAGCGACTCGGGGTCGGGCGGGCCGCGGCGGGTAGCGCAGTCGATCGGCTGGAACGGCGAGGACTGGTCGAGCGCCTCGCCGACCGCGACGACCGTCGCGTGTGGCTCATCGCGCCAACCGACGATGGCAAGGAACTCGCTGGGCAAGTCGCCGACATCGACATCAAGATCCGCCGGGCGCTGAGGCTCGGCATTGATCGACACGAGCGCCAGATGCTCGCCAGCTTGCTGGTCCGCCTGCAACGCAACCTGCTGGCCATCGAGCCCGGCTAGTGCCCAGCGCAAGCAGCACACCAATCTCAGCCACAACACATGAGAACGACAAACGGGAGACAAACCACATGAGAGAAGCAGTCATCGTCGACGCCGTCCGCACGCCGGGTGGCCGTCGCAACGGCATGTTGCAAGATTGGCACCCCGCCGAGCTTGCAGCCCACGTGCTCAAGGCCCTCGAAGAACGAACGGGCATCGACCCAGCCATCATCGATGACGTCATCATGGGCTGCGTCATGCAGGTCGGCGAACAGTCGCT
>CAYGMW010000029.1:0-17608 GCA_964350975.1 uncultured Acidimicrobiales bacterium
ACTCGACTCGTGCTGCTTCGTAAGCCGCCAGCGCCGTTGCAAGGTTCAGCTGGGCGTCACGGGCGTCACTGCCTTCAGCGATGAATCTCAAGCCCCCGTCGAAGGCTTCAACCTCTACTGCGCCGGCCACCGCGGTAGCCAAGACAAGATCTCCATCCACCCGAGCAGGACCCGCGGCGAGGGGCGCCGATGACCCCACCTGGTCGAGCCAGCCATCTACCGGATCATTGACGCGGACAATCGCCGATGCCGATGAGTCTGCTGTCGCCGGACGGCCAACACCCGTGAGCACGATGGCAACCGCAGCCGCCACGAGAATCACTAGCACTCGCCAATCGTCGAGGAGTCGCACTCGTCCCTCACTGTGTTCGAACGAACGCTATGAGTACCAGAGTCATCAAGCACAGGGTGACCAATCAACCACTTTTGGTGATCGACGTCACCGCGGCTGTCGTCGAATGCACCAAGCTGACACCTAACCGTCATAATGGGGCCCATGGTTCCACCACCAAATGCACCAATGTCCGATGAACACAAAGCAGCCCTCGCCGAGGGACGCACTCAAGGCGCCGCAGTGCGCGCATATCTCGAAGCGCTCGAGACGCACCGCCCCAAGCGGGGCCGAAAGCGAACCCCTGATTCGATCAAGAAGAAGCTCGCCGAGATTGCCGTCGAGCTTGAGTCAGCGTCAGGTGTTTCGCGCCTTGACCTTTTGCAGACACGACGCGATCTGCAAGCTGAGCTCGAAAACCTCGAAGTCGGCGTCGATTTGACTGCCCTTGAAGCCGAGTTTGTTGCCGTTGCTCGTGCCTATGGTCAGCGAAAAGGCATCGAGTACGCAACGTGGCGCGAGTTCGGCGTCACCGCCCCGGTGCTCAAGGCCGCGGGCATTGGACGGGGCGAGTAACCCACGTTCACACAACACTGGGTGGATGAACCGGCCGGCACCTTCGGGTGCCGGCCGATCTATCTTTTGCCACAACCTGCAGCAGGAATAGCCGTCTACAGCAGGGCTGCTGGCACAAACGTTGCCGCCGACAGGTCGGTGGCTACGTGGTCAGCGATCCGCTCCACGACAGAGGCAACCTGGCTGCCCGCCATGCCCACAAATTCGAGCGGTTGCCCGAGAAGTGCGTCGATGTCACTGCGGCTCAGCGGGAAACGGTCGTCGCGTGCAAGGCGATCAAAAAGCTCGTTGTCTGGTGCGCTATCGGTCCTCATACCGAGCGCAACCGCCACCGCATGTTCCTTGATGACCTCGTGGATCACTTCGCGTCCGGCGCCACGCTGGACACCAGCAACGAGCAGCTTCGTGCTCGCGAGGAAGGGCAAATAGCGTTCAAACTCGCGCCCAATAACGGCGGGGTAGGCGCCGAACTCGTCGAGCACCGTCATCGCCGTGACGAGGGCACCGTCGAGAGCGAAGAACGCATCGGGCAATACCACGCGGCGCACGACCGAACAGCTGACGTCGCCTTCGTTCCACTGATCGCCGGCCAATGACGCGGCCATGGCTAGGTGACCACGCATGATGGTCATGAAGCCGCTGATGCGCTCCGTGGAGCGGGTGTTCATCTTGTGCGGCATTGCTGAGGAACCGACCTGGCCTGGTTTGAAACCTTCCGTCACCTCTTCCAAGCCGGCCATGAGGCGAACCATCAGCGCCAGGTTGGCCAGCGAAGAACAGATCTGAACGAGGGCGGAGACCACATCGAAGTCCAACGACCGCGGGTACACCTGCCCAACGCTGTCAAACACCTGCTCGAAACCAAGCTCGGCGGCGACAGTCGACTCGACCATCGTTGCCGCCTCAGCAGACCCCAACAGCTCGACCTGATCGAGCTGGGTACCAACCGGACCCTTGATCCCTCGCAACGGGTAGCGCTGGCGCAGATCGTCGAGCCGATCGAGACCGATCAGCAGCTCCTCGGCAATGGTGGCAAATCGTTTTCCGAGCGTGGTCGCCTGGGCCGGAACGTTGTGGGTGCGTCCCGTGACCACGAGCGAATCAAATTCAGCTGCTCTGCGCCCGAGACGGGCCAGCACCGCGATGACGCGCGACCGCACCAAGTCCAGAGCGTGGCGCACCTGAAGTTGTTCGACGTTTTCGGTGAGATCGCGACTGGTGAGGCCCTTGTGGATGTGCTCATGCCCTGCGAGTGCGCAGAACTCCTCAATTCGTGCCTTGACGTCGTGACGAGTGAGTTCTTCACGACGACGAATTGAGTCGAGGTCGATCACATCGATTACTGACCGATAGTCATCGATCACTTGTTGGTCGAGCTCGACGCCAGCGAGACGCTGAGCTTCCAGCACAGCAACCCAAAACCGACGCTCCAGCACAATTTTGTGAGCGGGCGACCACAAGGTGACCATCTCAGAGCTGGCGTAACGATCGGCCAGCACGTTGGGGATGGTCACCCGATCAGAGGTCATGGTTGGCGAACCACGTACTGCTCGCGCCCAGGGCCAACGCAGACGATCTTGATTGGGGCTCCGACCTGGGTTTCAAGAAACTTGATGTACTCAACCGCTCGCTGAGGCAGCTGCGATGCTTCGCGGATATCGGACAAGCTTTCGAGCCAGCCCGGCAGTTCGACGTACACCGGGCGTGCTCGTTCAAGGTCGGCAAAGCGGTCGGGCATATGGCGATGCTCGACACCATCGATCTCGTTGGCCACACAGACCTTGATCGTCTCAAAGGTGTCCAAGATGTCGAGCTTCGTCAGTGCGAGCTCGGTGCAACCATTCAGCCGGACGGCTTGTCGTCCCATCACTGCGTCGAACCAACCCGGTCGACGTCGCCGACCGGTGTTGACCCCATATTCGCGACCGATGTCCACCAGCTTGTCACCGGTGTCATCAAGTAGCTCGGTGACGAATGGCCCGCCACCGACGCGGGTGATATAGGCCTTGATGATGCCAATGATCTGATCGAAAGCCCCCGGACCCACGCCAGCACCAGTGCTTGCAAAACCGGCCGTCGGGTTCGACGACGTCACGAATGGATAGGTGCCGTGATCGACGTCGAGGAAGGTGGCCTGGGCCCCTTCGAACAGCAATCGTTCGCCCCGGTCGAGGGCATCGTGGACGAGGCCCACGGTATCGGCCACATATGGCAGCACCTGGGGGGCGATCACGTTGAGGAAATGGTCAGCAACCTCATCAGGATCGAAGCCCGGGTGGCCATGAACGTCGCGAAGGATCGGGTTCTTGTCGAGCAGGGCGGCCCTCACCATCGACCGGAAGGTGTCGGGGGCAGCGAGGTGTTCCATGCGGACTCCAAGACGAGACGCCTTGTCGGCATACGCCGGGCCGATGCCACGTTTGGTCGTGCCCAGCTTCGCGTCGCCGAGCCGAGCTTCGCTGAGTTCATCGAGGGCCTGGTGATACGGCATCACCAGGTGACAGTGCGACGACACCTTGAGCTTGCTGCAGTCGACGCCCTTACCTTCGAGCTTCGCTATCTCGTCCAGCATGACCTGTGGATC
The DNA here is from genome assembly GCA_964350975.1 of uncultured Acidimicrobiales bacterium. Classification (GTDB taxonomy): domain Bacteria; phylum Actinomycetota; class Acidimicrobiia; order Acidimicrobiales; family Poriferisodalaceae; genus JAADHX01. The sequence continues at coordinate 3,492 of CAYGMW010000029.1, forward strand.
GACCACCACACCGTTCGCGATGACCGGAGTGACGAAGTCGTACAGGATCCCGCTCGGGATCAGCTGCAGCGCAAACGTCTCGCCATCAACAACAAGGGTGTGGCCGGCATTGTGGCCGCCCTGGTAACGGACAACCATCGTGGCTTCTTTGGCAATGACATCGACCACACGGCCTTTGCCTTCATCGCCCCACTGGGTGCCAACTGCAATAGTTGCAGGCACAGAATGCTCCAAACGTCGATCGGTACGACGTTGAGCGACTCTATCTTCACTCGGGGTCACACAGGCCGTGATTTGGCCCAAGAACCAAGATTGGGCAACGACGGCCTCCGAGAGCAAGGTCGGACCTACGATCGCCGGTGCATGTACTGGCTGAATCGTTCCCAAACCTGGCTTGCGTCTCATGGGCTTTCCGCCGTTGCAGAAGAACTGATGCCGCGATGGAGCGAGCCTGGGCGCCACTACCACTCCCTGGTCCATCTCGACGAGATGCTGGGCCACATTGACTCACTGGGGGTTGAGGCTGGCGGGCCTCAGGCACCCGGCGTTGAAGCAGAATTGGTTGCCGTACTGGCAACCTGGTTTCACGACGCAGTGCTCACATCGGCGCGATCCGACAACGAGCAGCGCAGCGCCAACTTGGCGCGGTCGGTACTGGAGCGCGTGAACACTGGGCTCAGTCGCAGGGTCATCGACGACGTCGAACGGATCGTTCTGGCCACAGCAAACCACACGGCACCCGCTGATTCGCTCGACGCCCTCGTGATCGATGCCGACATGGCGATCTTGGGCGCCGAACCGACCCGATATGACCAGTACCGGGCCGACATCCGGCGCGAGTACGTCCACTTGTCAGACGCCGACTTCAGAGCGGGACGCGCCGCGTTCTTGCGGTCGTGGATCGATGCTGACAGCTGCTTCATCACACCCAAAGCTCGACAACTCTGGGGTGAGCGGGCTCGGGCCAATATGGTCCGAGAGCTCGCTGAACTCTCGGACCAACTCGGCTAGGCAGGTACGAGTTGCTCGGCAACAACGTCGATCGTCAGGCCGCCGTCGCTGTCGACATCGACGAGGGCGGTCGAACCGTCAGCAACGGGTGCTCGAAGCAATTCCATAGCCAGGCGATCGACGATCTCACGCTGGATGGTGCGCTTCAGTGGCCTCGCTCCGAACGCAGGGTCGTATCCAAGATCGGCAAGGCGGACGACCGCCTCGTGGGTGACCTCCAGGCCGAGGCCCCGAGCCTTGAGTCGATCGGCGACCAAGGCCAGTTGCAGCTCGACAATGGGTTCGAGGTGAGTTCGGTTGAGCTCGCCAAATCGGACGATGTCATCGATGCGGTTGATGAACTCGGGCCGGAAGAACAGGCTTGGGTCGCCTGGCAGGTTGGACGTCATGATGATGACGGTGTTGGTGAAGTCAACAGTGCGTCCATGCCCATCGGTGAGGCGACCGTCGTCGAACACTTGCAGCAGGACGTTGAAGACGTCGGCATGGGCCTTTTCGACCTCGTCGAGCAGGATCACCGAATACGGGCGGCGCCGCACGGCTTCGGTGAGTTGGCCGCCGTCGTCATGACCGATGTAGCCAGGCGGGGCACCGATCAGCCGACTGACCGAGTGCTGTTCGAGGTACTCGGACATGTCGATGCGAATCATGGCGCGATCGTCGTCAAACAACGCTTCGGCGAGGGCTCGGGCGAGTTCGGTCTTGCCCACGCCGGTGGGACCAAGGAACAAGAAGGTGCCAACAGGGCGGTCGGGGTCGGCGAGGCCGGCCCGGCTGCGCCGGACCGCGTTGGCCACAGCAACTACCGCCTCGTCCTGGCCAACAACTCGCTGATGGAGGGCCGTCTCGAGCGTGAGCAGCTTGTCGACTTCGGACTCAAGCAGGCGGGTGACGGGAACCTTGGTCCAGCGCGAGACCACCTCAGCGATGTCGTCAGGCTCGACTTCTTGTTTGAGCATCTTGGTATCGCCTTGGAGCCCGGCCAGGGTTGAGGCCGCCGCGTCGATCTGGCGCTGGACGTCAGGAAGGGTTCCGAAACGGATTTCGGCAGCTCGTTCAAGATTGGTTTCGCGTTCGAGTTCGGCGCCGAGTTCCTCGGCATGGGCCTTCAAGGCCGAAATCGTGTCGATGGCGTCCTTTTCGAGCTGCCAACGAGACTTCAGCCCGGCCAGTTGTTCGCGATCGTCGGCAATACGAGCTTCGACTTCGGCGAGGCGCGAGATGCTGACAGGATCGGTTTCCTTGCCGAGAGCGACCTGTTCGATTTCGAGCATGCGCAACCGGCGATCGACAACATCGATCTCCAGAGGCACCGAGTCGATCTCGATACGCAGTCGACTGGCCGCCTCATCGATGAGATCGATGGCCTTGTCGGGCAAGAAGCGGTCGGCCACGTAGCGATCCGACAGCACCGCAGCGCTCAACAGCGCAGCGTCTTGAATTCGCACACCGTGGTGGACTTCGTAGCGCTCCTTGAGACCGCGCAAGATCGCGACGGTGTCCGACACTGACGGCTCGGACACCAAGACGGGCTGGAAACGGCGCTCGAGCGCGGGATCCTTCTCGATGTGGACCCGATACTCGTCGAGTGTGGTTGCGCCAATCATTCGCAACTCGCCCCTGGCCAGCATGGGCTTCAAGATGTTGCCCGCATCCATCGCAGAGCCACCACCAGCGCCCGCACCCACGATGGTGTGCAGCTCGTCGATGAAGGTGATGACCTGACCCTCGGAGCCTTTGATCTCGGCCAGAACCGCCTGGAGTCGTTCTTCAAACTCGCCTCGATATTTCGCCCCAGCAACCATCGCGGTGAGATCGAGAGCGATGACCCGCTTGTTCTTCAGGCTCTCCGGCACATCGCCTTCGGCAATACGCCTGGCCAATCCCTCGACAATGGCGGTCTTGCCGACACCAGGTTCGCCGATGAGCACCGGATTGTTCTTGGTGCGCCGTGACAACACCTGGATGGTGCGCCGGATCTCATCATCGCGACCAATCACCGGGTCGAGCTTGCCGCTGCGAGCAGCAGCGGTGAGATCGGTGCCGTACTTGTCGAGCGACTGGAACGTCGACTCAGGATCCGGCGACGTGACCCGATGGGACCCGCGTAGCTGTCGTAGGGCTGCCACCACATCGGCTCGGTCGACCTCGAGGCGGGGCATGACTCCTGCGGCCGCTCCCTTGGCCATGGCGGCAATGAGGTGCTCGGTGCTCAGGTACTCGTCATCGAGGGCGACGCGGATCTCGTCTGCTGATTCGATCAGGGTCGTCATCTCACGGCCGAGTCGCGGCTCGGCACCGCCGTAGCTATGCGGGAGCCGATCAAGGGCAGCAACGGCCTGATTCCGCAAGGACAATGGGGCAACACCAAGGCCTGTTACCAACGGCAGGACGATGCCTTCTTGTTGGCCCAGCAACGCCACCAGCAAATGGTCGGGCGTGACCTCAGGGTGTGAAGCCGCGCGAGCCGCCTCGAGTGAAGCAGCCATGGCTGCTTGGGTCTTCAATGTCCAACGAGATGGGTCAAGTGCCATGAGAAGATGATAACAGCGTTAGATCAAAAGTTGACAACGGGGGAATCAACTTTTGTGAGCGCACCGGCAGCGGCGGGCGGCAGCCACTACGACGGGGTCAGCACATCAACTCGATCGACAACGTCCCAGTCGTCATCGGCTCGACATCCCAGCACGAACGCGCACACGTCGTCGTCGGGCCACGTCAGCAGAGCAGATCGGGCCGCTGCTTGCGCGTCCGCGAGAGTGTCGAACTCGTGCTCGAGGTCGGTTCCCTCGCGGCCCCGACCCTTCGCGGGCCCAATGCGCACGAGGTACGGGCCAACAATGCTCGCTATGCGTCGCTTCATCACCCGTCGAGCAATCAGCAGCGCGGCGCCGAAGCCAAGGATGGCGACGGCCAACACGCCGAGGGCCAGACCAAACAGATCCATGTCAGCTTCGGTCGCTTTCCGATGATTCCCACACAACGATGGCCTGCTGGAGCGGGACGAGATCGCGTCGGTGCTCGCGTCTGGCGGCATCAACGGCAACTGCGGCCTGGCGTCGAACTTCAGCCAACTCAGCTCGAAGTCGTTCGTTTTCGGCCTCGAGGGACAGGATCCGTTTGACACCTTCGAGGTTGAGGCCATCGTTGGTCAAGTCTTGGATCCGTTGCAACAAGGTGATGTCGCGATCGCTATAACGACGGCTCCCACCTGGCGTGCGAGCAGGGGCAACGAGGCCCTTGCGCTCATAGATTCGCAGCGTTTGGGCGTGCACCCCTGCGAGTTCGGCTGCGACAGAGATGACGTAGACCGCTCGGGTTTGATCGCTACGGCTCATGTGCGGCTCCCCTCTAGCTCTTCCGACCGGTGTCGTGACCGGTGTCATGGCCGGTGTCATGGACCTCGCGTGGCGACCAGTCGGTGACTTCGGCCAGTGCCTCGATGGCTTCGCGCTCGCGTTTGGACAACTGTTGAGGCACGACCAAATCAATGGTGACCAACAGGTCGCCGGTGCCCTTGGGCGTTTCGATACCGCGACCTCGAACCCGGAACGTCTTACCTGGCCGGGTACCCGGCGGCATCTTCAGCGACACCGTCGTCGCGTCGAGCGTCGGGACCTTGATGGTTGCCCCGAGCGCGGCCTCCGGAAAGGTGACGGGGATTGAGATGGTGAGGTCTCGGCCCTTGCGGCCAAACATTTCGTGAGGCTGGACATCAACCACAACAAATAGGTCGCCTGGCGGGCCTCCGCCACGACCCGGACCACCCTTGCCCCGGAGCCGGATGCGCTGACCATCGTCGACACCGGGCGGGATCCGGACCTTGACCTCCCGGGTTCGGCGTTCGACGCCATTTGCCGTCGGAACGTCCGACGTCAAGTGAACCGTCGTCGTGACGCCGTGAACGGCCTCATCAAATCCGAGATGGAGCCGGGCCTCTTGATCGACACCACGGATACCCATCGGCCGTTCGCCGGCACCACCACGGCGTCCGAACAAGCCACCAAAGATGTCTCCGAACCCACCAAGGTCGTCGACGCGACCGTCGAAACCTCCCGGCGATCCAGAAAAAGGATTGCCCCCATAACCAGCGGCTGCGGGCCCGATACGCCGTGCTTCGTCGTACTCGGTTCGAGTTTTTTCGTCACCAAGCACGCTGTAGGCGGCCGAGATGTCTTTGAATTTGGCGTCGTCGCCGCCGGTGGTGTCGGGGTGGTGGATCCGAGCCAGCTTGCGGTACGCCTTGGTGATGTCCTTCGCTGTGGCGTCAGGTTTCACCCCGAGCGTGGCGTAGTAGTCCTTGTCGAACCATTCACGCTGCATAGCCATCGAACACCTCCTTACGTCATCTCAAACTTGCGTCAATACGGGTACGGGCGGACCCAGAATGCAGACCCGAACGTCGGTTTAGCCCTTCACCTTGACCATTGCGGCTCGCAGGACCTTGCCCTTCCAGGCGTATCCGCTGCGGAGCTCCTCAGCAACGGTGGGCTCTCCCCCGTCGCCGGCTTCGTGCATCACTGCGTCGTGAAGGTTCGGATCGAACAGCGCTCCGCTGGCCTCAATGCGTTCGAGGCCCTCGCGTTCGAGCACCGACATCAACTGACCCCGGATGGCGACGACTGATTCGTCGCCATGAGCCACGGCCGCGTCGCAGGCATCGAGCACTGGCAACAGGGCATCAGCAAGACGTCCCAAACCGGACTCGAGGCGCACAATGGCATCGGCGGCTGACCGCTTGCGGAAATTGTCGAAGTCGGCCTGCAGCCGTTGGGCGGTGGCGAGGTATTCGTCTCGCTGGGCCGTGGTCTGCTCGAGGGCAACAATGATGTCTTCGACCGTGAGCGGCGGCTCGTTGGCACCGTCCTGGGGCGCTGCCACACCGGACTCCTCAGTGGTCGCGCTGGCCGCCTCGGCGGACGGATCGAACCCATCCGCCGAGACATTGGCGTCGCTCACTGCTCGTCGTCCACGATTTCGGCGTCGACCACGTCGTCATCATCTGACGAAGACGACGCGCCGCCGTCGGCCTGAGCCGATGCCTGCTCGTACACCTTGGCGAAGAACGCCTGGCTGGACTGACCGAGGGCCTCGGTCTTTTGCTTGATGGCGTCGAGATCGTCGCCTTCGAGCGCAGCCTTGAGCTCAAGCAAACCAGCCTCAACCGGCTGCTTGTCGGCCTCGGGAAGATTGTCGCCGTGTTCGCGCATCGCCTTTTCGGTGGAGTACACCAAGCTGTCGGCGTTATTGCGAATCTCAGCGGCCTCGCGACGCTTGCGGTCGTCTTCGGCGTGAGCCTCGGCGTCGGACACCATCTTTTCGATGTCGTCCTTCGACAGCGTCGACTGGCCAGTAATGGTGATCGACTGCTCCTTGCCCGTACCGCGATCCTTGGCCGACACGTGGACGATGCCGTTGGCATCAATATCGAAGGTGACCTCGATCTGAGGAACACCACGAGGCGCCGGAGGCAAGTCGACCAGCTGGAACTTGCCCAGCGTCTTGTTGCCCGAAGAGATCTCGCGCTCGCCTTGGAGCACATGAATCTCGACCGAAGGCTGCATGTCTTCGGCCGTGGTGAACGTCTCGGACCGCTTAGTCGGAATCGTGGTGTTGCGCTCGATGAGCTTGGTCATGACACCACCCTTGGTCTCAATACCCAAGCTGAGCGGGGTGACGTCAAGGAGCAGGACGTCCTTAACTTCGCCCTTGAGCACACCGGCCTGAACCGCGGCGCCAACAGCAACAACTTCGTCGGGGTTCACACCCTGATGTGGGTCCTTGCCGGCCAGCTCGCGCACCAGTTCTTGGACCGCTGGCATACGAGTTGACCCGCCCACCATGATCACGTGGTCGATGTCAGACTTCTGAAGGCCGGCGTCTTTGATCGCGGCCAAGAACGGCTTCTTGCAACGATCGACCAGGTCAGAGGTCATCTCTTGGAACTTGGCCCTCGTCAGCTCGTAGTCGAGGTGCAGCGGGCCCGAGTCGGTGGCGGTGATGAACGGCAGGTTGATCTGGGTGCTCTGCTTTGAGGAGAGCTCCTTTTTGGCCTGCTCGCCGGCTTCCTTCAAGCGCTGCTTGGCCATTGGATCAGCCGACAGGTCGACACCGTGGTCGCCCTTGAACTTGGTGACCATCCAGTTGATCACCGCATCGTCCCAGTCGTCGCCGCCGAGGAGGGTGTCGCCCGAGGTGCTCTTGACCTCGAACACGCCGTCGCCGATTTCGAGCACTGAAACGTCGAACGTGCCGCCGCCAAGGTCGAACACGAGGATCGTCTGATCGTCGTTTTCCTTGTCGAGGCCATAGGCCAAAGCCGCAGCAGTGGGCTCGTTGATGATTCGCAGGACCTCGAGGCCAGCGATCTGACCAGCTTCTTTGGTCGCGGTGCGCTGGGCATCGTCGAAGTACGCCGGGACCGTGATGACTGCCTGGGTGACCGTGTCGCCGAGATACGCCTCAGCGTCGCGCTTGAGCTTCTGCAGCACTCGGGCCGAGATCTCTTGGGGGGTGTAGGCCTTGCCGTCGATGTCGACGGTCCAGTCGCTACCAACATGACGCTTGACCGAGCCAAGAGTGCGAGCCGGGTTGGTGACCGCCTGGCGCTTGGCGACCTCGCCGACAAGAACTTCGCCGCTCTTGGTGAAACCCACGACAGATGGGGTGGTGCGATCGCCCTCGGCGTTCGCGATGACCGTTGGTTCGCCACCTTCTAATACGGCGACAACGGAGTTAGTGGTACCGAGGTCGATACCGACAGCCTTGGCCATGTTGATCTCCTGTGTTGCATCGGTGCGGAGGGGGGTCTCGCACGCTCGATCTCCCACAGTGTGTCGGCTGTTGGCGCAGATTCCACGTCGCGAGAGCGAGGAATATCATAAAACCTGAGTCGATGATTATCAACTTTTTGTCATCAGTCGCCCGCGAACGGTTGGAGCGACCCAGATCCCTGTCGAAAACGGAACTAGAGGGCGTCGTGACCGCGTTCGCCGGTGCGGATTCGCACCACCGAATCGACCGGCGAGATCCAGACCTTGCCGTCGCCGATCTTGCCCGTCCTGGCAGCCTCGACGATCGCATCGGCGACTCGGTCGGCGTCTGCGCTGGCAACCACAACTTCGACACGAACCTTCGGGATGAAATCGACCCGGTACTCGGTACCTCGGTAGGTCTCGGAGTGTCCGCCTTGGCGACCAAAACCCCGAACCTCGCTGGCTGTGAGGCCCTGAACGTCGACATCGCGCAGGGCGTCGACGACGGCTTCGAGGCGGTGAGGCTTGATGACGGCGGTAACGAGGCGCAACATCGACGACTCCAAAGGTGTGGGGGCTCCGGACCTGGCGATCGCGGCGACAGATCAACAGACTACGCGGCCTGAGCGACGTCGACCGCGCCGCTGCTAACTCGCTGACCGGATCGGATCGAGCATGTAGCCACGGTGGCGAACGGTACGAATCATCAACCCGTACGGTTCGATTCGGCGACGTAGCCGCAGAATTCGCACGTCGAGGGCATTGCGAGACGGGGTGCCGTCGGGCCATCCCTGTTCGGCCAACTCGTCACGAGATGCAACCGTGCCGACCTTGCTCAACAGGTGATTCGTCAGACGAGCCTCGACAGGCGGGAGCAACAGCTGCATTCCGTCGACGTGGAGTACGCCATCGGCGTCGACGTTGGGTTGGCGTCTCGAGGCCACCCGATCAGCAAGGGCGCGTACCCGGGCTCGGATGTCGTCATCGCGGGCAGGCAAACGGACCCAGTCCTCGAGCTCGTCGAGAACAACGGGCGGTGCGGCCTCGGGCGAAACAAGCAACAACCTCGGTCGCGCTGTTTGCGCGAGCTGACGTCGTCGTTCCTCACTGCCTGGCCAATCGAGCTGTGCCACCTCCATGCGAAAGACCCTAGACAGCACGTGTTGCGCCAATGTTTCGCGGAGATGAATCGACAAGTACAGATCGCGCGAACCCGAAGGTAAGGCCACGAGCCGCTCGCCGAAACGTGCGATTTCGGCACGATGACCACAGAGTTCCTACACTGCACCAATGGCACGCACCGAACACATCAGCCGACTCGCCGAGCTGGAGTTGTTCTCCAGCTGTTCGAAGAAGGATTTGCAGTCCATTGCCAAGTCGTCAACCGAGGTTGACGTGCTGGCTGGGGCAACCATCGTCGAACAAGGCGATATGGGCACCGAAGCATTCGTCATCCTCGATGGGGAAGCTGTTGTCAAACGAAACGGGCGAAAGATTGCCTCGCTCACCGCTGGTGATGCGATTGGCGAACTCTCGTTGCTGGACCGTGGACCACGCACGGCGTACGTCGAAGCAGTCACCGACATGAGGCTGTTGCGCATCAACTCGAAGGACTTTTCATCGCTCTTGCAGGAAACGCCTGGTCTCGCGATGAAGATGCTCGCGTCGCTTGCCGGTCGAGTCCGAGAGCTCGATCGCAAGATCTTCGGCTAACAAGGCGCAATCTGGCGGCCCAGTCTTTCCGGGTCGCGGCGGCTGACTAGTACGGTGTGCGACCGTGACACGCCGTATCAAGCCACATCAGCTCGCGTTGATCATCGGGGGCGCCTTCGCGCTCGTGACGGTCCTCTCGGGAATAGCCGCCAGCGTCTTCAACTTCAGCGGAGAATCCGAAGTTCACCGGACGGTATTCGGGAACATCCCGGATCCGCTCAAGGTCATCTTCTACACCGTGATGCCATTGCTCTTGGTGTACGGCGCTTGGATGTTCTCAGCTCGGATGAAGAACTGGGAGCGCGGCCAGCCGGACCGCCGCGAGCTTCGCCAAGACAACGCACATCGCCGCGTCAAGGACTGGCGAGCCGGTGTCATGATGCAGACACTGCTGCGCGATCCGGCGGCGGGTGTCATGCACTTGCTCATTTACTACGGGTTCTTCGTGCTGCTGGGTGTGACCACCACCCTGGAGATCGACCACCAGCTGCCTGAGGACCTCAAGTTCCTGCACGGTGGCGTCTACCAAGGTTTCGCCTTCGTTGGCGACCTCGGTGGTGTCATCTATCTCGCCGGCGTGACGTGGGCCATCGTGCGGCGCTACATCCAAAAGCCCTACCGCATCCGCATCAAGTCACGGCCCGAACACGCGGTCGTGCTCGGTGTGCTGTTCGCGGTTGGCGCCACTGGCTTCCTCGCCGAGATGTTCCGCATTGCCGAAAACGGACGGCCATCATTCGAAAAATGGTCCTTTGTTGGCTACCCGCTGTCGGCTTTGGTTGAAAACGTTGATGCGATCGCCGGCTGGCATCAGGCCATGTGGATCTTGCATGTTCTGAGCTTCGTGGCCTTCTTGGTGATCTTGCCGATCACGATGATGCGACACATGTTCACGTCGCCGCTGAACATGTACCTGAAGGACAAGGATCGCCCCAAGGGCGCGATGCGGGCCATGCCCAACCTGATGGAAACCGAGCTGGAGAACTTCGGCGCCTCGGTCATCGGTGACTTCACCTGGAAGCAGCTGCTCGACACCGACGCGTGCACGATGTGCGGCCGTTGCACCGCAGTGTGCCCAGCGCACGCAACCGGCAAGCCCCTCGACCCGCGTGAGATCGTGCTGAAGACGGGCGAAGTGATGGCCCGTACCGGCAGCCCGGCAACCACCCCGCCCATTGGCGTAGACGTCGAGATCACCGTCAAGTCCGACAGCGTCTTTGAGCGCATCACTGGCGAAGAGGTCTGGGCCTGTACCTCGTGTAAGGCCTGCGACGAAGCGTGCCCGGTCAATATCGAAATCCTCGACAAGATCCTCGACATGCGTCGCTACATGACCCTGATGGAATCGGACTTCCCGTCCGAACTCGGTGGCGCGTTCCGCGGCATGGAGAACAACTCCAACCCATGGAACATGAACAACGCTGAGCGCGGCGACTGGGCCGAGGCCCTCGACTTCGTTGAGATCATCGACGGCGGCGACCCATTCACCGCTGAGTACCTCTACTGGGTTGGCTGTGCTGGATCCTTCGATGACAAGAACAAGAAGGTGTCAGAAGCCACCGCGAAGCTCATGCATCGCGCTGGCATCGACTTCGCCATCTTGGGCCCATCAGAGATGTGCACCGGCGACTCAGCTCGACGCTCGGGCAACGAGTATCTGTTCCAGATGCTGGCAATGCAGAACATCGAGACGCTCAACAGCATGGGTGTCAAGAAGATCGTCACCCAGTGCCCGCATTGCTTCAACACGTTGAAGAACGAATATCCACAACTCGATGGCCACTATGAGGTCATCCACCACAGCCAGCTGCTCGAGGACCTCATCGAATCGGGTCAGCTCGACATGAGCGGTGCTCGCCTCGACGAGCGAGTCGTCTACCACGACAGCTGCTATCTGGGTCGCCACAACGACGTCTACCTGGCGCCCCGCAAGGTGATTGGTTCGTTGGCTGGCGTCGAGATCGTCGAGGCCCCACGCAATGGCACCAAGGGCATGTGCTGCGGTGCTGGTGGAGCCCGGATGTGGATGGAAGAAACCACGGGTACCACCGTGAACGACGAGCGCTCACGCGAACTGGTTGCCACCGGTGCATCGCGCGTCGCTACTGCGTGTCCGTTCTGCTACATCATGATGGACGACGGTGTGAAGGCCCAGGGGCTCGAAGAGGGCGCGGTGACCGTGGCCGACATCTCGATGCACTTGCTCGAGGCCATCGAAAATGGCGAGGCCGCGGCCGAGATCCCATCGCCCACCGACCTGGTGTACGACATCAGCCGAGACACCGCGGTTGCCACCTTGACCGCACCAGCACCAGTGCTGACCGTCGTTGCGGACCCGATCGTCGAAGAGCCAGCAATTGAACCGAAACCGGCAGCCGAAGCTGTGCCGGAACCTGTCGCTGAACCTTCGGGCGAACCGGACAACCTGCGGCTCATCAAGGGCATCGGTCCGGTGTTGGAAGCCTGGCTGCACACCAAGGGCATCTTCTACTTCGAGCAGATCGCGGCCCTGAATCAAGAAGAGATCGACGCCCTCGAAACCGAACAAGCCTTCCCCGATCGAATCGATCGGGAGAACTGGAAGGGCCAAGCGGCCGAGTTCGTCATCAAGAAGGCAAACGGCGAGCTCTAAACCCAGAAAACAACCCAGCCCTGAGCTACCAACTCAGCGCTTCGTCGACGGGCGGTTCCTTCGGGAGCCGTCCGTTGTTCGTTTTCAGCTCCGACGCGACCAGGCCAGCACCGATGCAACCCCGAACAGCGACGCACCGATGGCCATGGCGGTGCTGGTGGTCGTCGCAAATGCCACCAGGGCCATTGTTGGCCCTCCGGTGGCTTGACCGGGCTCGTCGATTCACGATGGCTGCTTCGAGGGGTTCGATGGTTTCGCGCGACACCCGCATCGTCATGTATCCCGCCGCTGCGATCGCGAAGCGGGGCCCGAGCGCCAGCGCGGTGCAGCCAATGGAGGTGACGGCATAGGCCGCGGCCAACGAGCGGGCGCCAATGGGCCGAATCTCGATCGTGCGCGACACCCGGGTGAGCACCAGCCATGACCCAATCTGGGCGACCAGGGCAAGCCCGGCGATGAATACCACCGGCTCAACGGCGGGGACTCCGAGGTCGACGAGTCGCAGCGTGAACAGTCGATCGATGACCTCACTGCCGAATCCGCCGATGAACGCAACCAACATGACGAGACGCACCAACGGGTACCCCTGCACCACGTTCCAGCCGTTGCGAGCGGTCTGCAGGCCGTTCGCAGCAACATCGTCACCTGATGGTTTCACTCGCTCACGCATCACGGCGGTGAGGGCCAACGCCACCGACGCGGCAACCGCTCCTGCCACCCCAATGGCAGCAAACAGGTTCAGCGTCGACCCCAGCGCGGCGCCGACGACAACGCCGACGATGACTCCAGCACTTCGCATGCGGGCCTGCTTGACGATGAGGTCGTCGATGTCGCGGCCCAACTGGTCGGTAGCCCATGCGGTTACCGCTCCGCTCTGGAAGGTGAACCCAACGCCCCACACGAACTGGGCGACCATCAGGACCCAGAAGCTGGTCGACAAGCTGCCACTGATCCCTACCGCGATCAAGGCGTACGACAGCACGATCGACCATTTGCGACTGTAGCGATCGGCGACGACCCCGGTCGGCACCTCGAAGAGCAGCACCGTTGCTTCGAGCACCGACCCCATCAAGATCAGCTGGGTGGCACTCAGGTCGGCTTCGGTGACCCAGGCCACGGTGGCCGCGACCCCGAAGCACGACATGATGAACCCGAATACGAAGCCCAGCCACAGGTAGATATCGGTCACTCGACCGGCATCACTCGGTTCGATCTCGGTGCCGGTGTCGCCCATCGGGTGGGCAACCTAGGTCAATCAGCGATCGAAGTTCTCGTGATATCGGCTTGGCGTCGGACCTCGCTGGCCCTTGTATTTCGAGCCCAGTTGGCTGGCGCCGTAGGGAACATCGGCCGGAGTGGTCATGCGGATGAAGCTGATCTGGCCGATCTTCATGCCTGGATACAACGTGATGGGCAGGTTGGCCACGTTCGACAGTTCGAGGGTGAGATAGCCGTCCCAGCCCGCGTCGACGAAACCCGCGGTGGTGTGGATCAACAACCCAAGCCGGCCAAGTGATGACTTCCCTTCGATGCGCCCCACCAGATCGTCAGGGATCGCGACCCGTTCGAGGGTGGCGCCGAGGGCGAATTCGCCGGGATGCAAGATGAAGGCATCGTCGCCCTCGACGGTGACGGCCTCGGTCAGCTCGCTCTGATCTTCCTTGACGTCAATGACCCGACGGTTGTGATTCAAGAACACCCGGAAGGTGTCGTCGAGGTGCAGATCGACCGATGACGGCTGAATACACGTCGGGTCGAGGGGGTCGATAATGATGCGCCCCGAGGCGATCTCATCGCGAATGGTGCGGTCGGAGAGGATCATGACCGGCGCATCGTAGTAGCCAGAGCTCGCCAGTGCGGCCGGCCCGCAGCGCGATCGTCACCGATGACTGCGACCGCTACACTGGCCGATCCAGCCGCTACGGCAGGCTGTGCGGGTGTAGTTCAATGGTAGAACACCAGCTTCCCAAGCTGGGTACGGGAGTTCGATTCTCCTCACCCGCTCG
>CAYGMW010000030.1:0-17375 GCA_964350975.1 uncultured Acidimicrobiales bacterium
AAACAACGCCTCGGCATCGCCGCCGCTCTACTCCCAGACCCCGAACTGCTCGTGCTCGACGAACCAACCAATGGCCTTGACCCCGCCGGGATTGTCGAGATCCGAACCCTGCTCAAATCTGTCGCCGCAGGCGGAAGGACCGTCGTGGTGTCCTCGCACCTTTTGGGCGAGATTCAGGCCATGGTCGACGACCTCGTCGTCATCCGATTCGGGAAACTTCTCTACTCCGGGACCCTGGCGCAACTCATGTCCGAAGCCGTCGAACAAGTCGTCGCCGCCCCCGAGCACGGCAACGACCTCGACCAACTCATCAAAGCCATCGCCGCCCAAGGCTGGGCCTACTCAACCTCAGGGGACGAAGTGACCGTAGACATCGCCGCCAACCGATCAGCAGAACTGGACCGCATCGCCCACGAAGCAGGCCTCACCCTACGAATGCTGACTCCACGCCAAGACAACCTCGAAGACGTGTTCCTCCGAATGACCGGATCAACCGACGCCGAGCTCGCCGCCGGACGATCTGGGCAGCGCCACGGAGAGGACGCATCATGATCCAGATCGTTCGCTCAGAATTCATCCGCATCTGGCGGCCCTCTTTCCGCTATGGAGGCATCGGCCTTATGGCCGGCTTCGCTGCGATGATCTCGATCTTCATCTTCACATCGGCCAACGAACCAGCCGACACGGCACAAGCCGGCCCCGCCGCATTCGCTAGTGCAACCGACCTGTCCGACCCCGGCGGGTTCCTCACGGCCCTTGGCACAACAAGCCAACTCGCTGGCATCGTCCTTCTATCGCTGTGGGCAATTGCCGCAGCCAGCGACTACGACACCGGGCTGATCAGGGTGCTCGTCCAAGCCCAACCAAACCGACTGAAGCTGCTGGGAGGCAAGATCATCGCACTCACCGGCTTCACAATCCTCGCCACCGCGGTCACGACGTTCACGATCGTCTTCGTCGCCCGGCCTATGGCCCGGCTAGAGGGCATCGACACTGACGCCTGGAGAACCGACTTCTTCCCCGAACTCAGCAGCGGCTACATCAATTTCCTCATTCCGTCGCTGGTCTGGGGCCTCATTGGACTCCTCATCGCCGTCTGGGCACGAAGCTCCGGGGTAGCCATCGCCGCCGGCATCGGCTACCTCCTCGTCTTCGAAAACCTCATCGCCATCGTCGCTGACGGCATCACCGACTATCTACCGGGAGGAACCCTCGCCGCCCTCGCCGACGGCGGCACCCCCGACCTCGCATGGGCGACAGCACTCGGCCTCACCGTCCTCTACGGCGCCCTCGCCGCAGGCGCTTCACTCCTCATCTTTCGAACCCGCGACATCACCAACTAGCCGCAACTAGCCGACGACCGGACAAACATCGACGCTCACCGCCCGAACCAGGGACGCATCGAATGACCTGTGGGCGCCAAACCGAAAACGCAATGCCCGAAGGCACTCGTATCAGCGCCTCGTGATGTAGATCGAATACTGAGTGTCGGGCCGAGCGCCAGGGATGCCCTAGACGACGCGGTTGTCGTGGGCGAAGACAATGGCGGCGCTGCGATCACGCAGACCGAGCTTGAGGAGGACCCGGCCGAGGTGGGTCTTGACGGTGGCTTCGCTGACGAAGAGTTCGGCAGCCGCCTCTCGGTTGTTCAAACCTCGCCCGATTGCTCGCAGTACGTCGAGTTCTCGCTCGGTCAGCATCGACGTGTCGGCTGATTCTGACGGTGCGTGGTCGCGGTAACCGGCGAGGACGCGTCTGGCCACGTTGGGGTCGATCCACGAGTCGCCTGAGCCAACAGTGCTGATGGCGCGCAGGATGTCTTCTCCCGGCGCGGTCTTCAGCACAAATCCTGCGGCACCGGCTCTGAGTGCTGCGGCGAGGGTGTGGTCATCGTCGAAGGTGGTGAGCACCAGCACGGGTGGGCCGTCGGCCGCCCGGATTGCGACCGTGGCGGTGGCGCCGTCGGTTCGTTTCATGCGGATGTCCATCACCACGACGTCTGGCCTGCACCGCGGAATCTGTTGAAGGACCTCGTCGCCGTCGGTGCATTCGCCAACAACCGTCAGTTCGGCATCGTTGGCGATGAGGCTTCGCATGCCCTCCCGGATCACGTCCTGGTCATCGACGAGCAGCACACGGATCATGTTGGGATTCGTGCTCTCAACACCCACCGACGACCGTCGTTGCCTGGTCCGGCCTCCACCGTTCCGCCAATGGCGCTTACCCGTTCACGCATTCCCAGCAGGCCACTGCCGCCTGCCGAAGTAGTGCGGCGGCCGCTGATGTCGTTGCCGATCGTGACCTCGACGAATCCCTCGATCGCACCAGCATCGATCGTTAGGTCGGTGGTGTCAGCGCCGTGGCGTATCGCGTTGGTCAGGCCTTCCTGGACCACCCGGTACAAGGTGAGCGCAGCGGGCGCCGGTAGGTCTTCGAGGCCAGCACACGGTGAATAGACGATGCTGGCACCAGCGGACCGGAAGGCGTCTACCAGTTCGGGCACATCACCGGCTAGCCGCGTCGGTGAGTCGCTACTCGAGTCCTCACGGAGCAGCCGGACCACGCTTCGGATGTCGTTCATCGATCGGCGGCCGTGCTGTTCGGCTCGCTCCAAGGAGGCAATCGCTGCGTCGGGGTCGGATCGGACCGACAGACGCGCTGCGGTGGTATGCAGCATCGATGCCGACAGGGTGTGGCCGACGACGTCGTGCACTTCGCCAGCCAGTCGGCGCCGCTCGTCGGCGAGGGTGCGTTGTGCAAGTTGGCGTTCAATAGCCACCCGTTCATCGAGGATGTGCAACAAGACCAGCAAGACGCCAAGCATGCCGAGCCCCACAAGCGCAACCCGCGCGCCGAACGCGGGACTTCCGACGCCCTGGCTGATGAGGACCAGCGAGATCGACACCGGTACCCACACCCGTCGGCTGGCGTCGAGCGATCCACCGGCCAGCGAGCCCAACCCCGCGGTGAGTGCCGCACCGCCGGCGAGGCTGACAACCAGGCCACCGACCCACGACGTCTCCCACAGCCCGAGGCCCGCCGCCCAGGTCGAGAAACCGACCAGGACAAGCCAACGAGTCGGGCGTCGATACTGCTGATCCTTGTCAGCGGTGCGCTCTGAGCTGTTGGACGCCATCGTCCGATCTTCCCAGACCCGAGACGGCCGCGCATCGCCTCGCGGTCTGATTCGGTCTAGCCCAGAAGATGACCCGATAGAGCTCCAGGTTCGACGACGCGGCGACAGTGGCCGTCGATGATTGAACCCATCGACTACGAGGAGAGAACTCATATGACCGAGACGTCACAACAACCGCAGTATCTGGCTCCGCTGATCTCAGGGCTGATCGGAGTTGCCGTTGGCGGCGCCATCGGTGCAAGCACCGGCATGTGGTGGATGATGGGGGTCCTCGGTGGCGTCTTCGCGGGCGCCGCCCCCGCCGTGTTCAAACGAAACCGCGGCAACCAATGACCCAAGCGCCGCCGATAGCTGGAGCGGCAGGAGCGGGTCCTGTTTCGAGGGCCGAACGCATCACATCGCTCGACACCATCCGTGGCGTGGCCATCCTGGGCATCTTGCCGATGAACGCCCTGGCGTTCGGCCTCGACCGGGCGGCGTACGTCAATGTTTCAGCCGACGGGATCGGCCAGCCGTTCGACTGGGTGATCGGCGTGCTCACCATGGTCTTCGTCGACCAGAAGATGATGGCCCTGTTTTCGTTGTTGTTCGGCGTCGGCGTCGTCATCTTCGCCGAGCGGGCTGCGGTCAAGGGGCGGCGCGTGGTGTGGCTCAGCATGTGGCGGTTCGCCCTGCTCTTTGCTGTTGGCATGGCTCACGCTGCGCTGTGGTTCGGCGACGTCTTGGCCCTGTACGCAATGTGCGCACCGGTCGTGTTGCTGCTGCGCCGCCTCCCTGCCAGGGTGCTCGCAGCGGTCGGTGTTGCGTTTGCCATGGTCGGCACCGTGTCCGCCCCGTTCTTCCAGGCCGCAGTCGGGAACGAACCAGCTGAGCTCGGCGATCTCTGGTTCGCCAACGCCGGCCCTTTGGGGTCGACAGCCGAGACGTGGTTCGTCCTCAACGCTGCGGGCCGGGCACTGGGCCTGATGCTCATCGGCGTGGCCCTTCATCGGCTCGGCATCGTCCAGGGCGAACGCAGCGGCGCCTACTACCGGCGTCTCGCCGTTTGGGGTCTCGGGCTTGGCGCTGCCGTCACCTCTGTTGGTTCGGCAATCCACATCGCTACCGACTGGTCGGCCGATCACGCCATCACGGGCACCATCCCAACTGGCCTCGGCACCATCCCCATGGCGTTGGGCTACATGTCGGTGCTGATCTTGTGGAACCGAAGTGCCAGCCGTCACCTCGAACGGTTCCGAAACGCCGGCCGGATGGCGTTGACGAACTATCTCACCCAGACGGTGATCGGGCTCGTCACGCTGGGTTGGCTGCTCGACGGCGTCGATCTCACCCGCACGATGATCGCCGTCTGGATCCTCGGGGTGTGGGCGCTGCAGCTGTGGTGGTCGACGTGGTGGCTCGAACGTTTCCGCTACGGACCTTTCGAATGGGCATGGCGATGCGCCACCTACCGTTCCTGGCAACCGCTGCGCAGGTCTCCGGCACCGACGTAGCCAGAATTTCGGGCGTCAGGGTGCACACCATGCCGCGCTCGTAGCAGAACAGCCCACCGTTACCATGCCGCGCATGTCGGCTGATGCTCTCGTGACTGCTGCGGTGCTGGTGGGCGTTTTTGCCCTGTTGGCGTCGGACCGCTTTCCGCCGTCGGGAGTGTTGCTGGCGGGTGCATCCGTGCTCGTGCTGGGCGGTGTGGTTGAACCGGGGGTCGGTTTCGCCGGATTTTCGAATCAGGCGCCGTTGACCGTCGCCGCGCTGTACGTGGTGGCTGCCGGGGCTCGTCGGACTGGCTTGTTGGCTGGGGTCACAGCCAGCCTCTTACGCGGGTCTGGCGGTAGGTCGTCCCTGGCCCGAATGTGTGTGCCGGTTGCGGGGCTATCTGCGGTGTTCAACAACACGCCGTTGGTGGCGATGATGATGCCGGAGGTGGCCTCTTGGGCACGAGCGCGACGACTGCCAGCTTCGAGGTTTTTGATGCCCTTGTCGTTCGCCGCGATCTTGGGAGGAACCGTCACGCTGATCGGGACATCGACCAACCTGGTTGTGTCGGGTGTTCTCGTGCAGCAGGGTTATGAACCCTTCGGCCTGTTTGAGCTGAGCCCGATCGGGCTACCGGTCGCAGCGGCGGGCCTCTTGGTGTTGGTCTTGGTAGCGGTGCGAATGCTTCCAGACCGCTCCGATCCCGGTTCGGACGCGGTTGCTGCCCTGCGGGACTTTGCCTTGCATTTGGAGGTCGACGCCGCCGGACCGCTGGTCGGGGTGTCGGTCGAGGACGCTGGGCTGCGACACCTATCTGGGGTCTTCCTCGCCGACCTCGTCCGCGGCGAACGCCACCTCGGCCCGGTGTCGCCGCTCGAGGTGCTTGAGGCGAGCGATCTGCTGATCTTTGTGGGCGATGTGACTGATGTGCTGGATCTTCGGGCCCGGCCTGGCTTGGTTGCACCGTCTGACCAGGCAACGATCTTGGACTCGGCGCGCGAGCCGCTGTATTTCGAGGCCGTGATCGGGCGTGAATCGCCACTCGTTGGGCGCACACTCAAAGAGGTTGGTGGCCGAGTCGGCTACCGGGCTGCGGCGGTTGCGATCCATCGTGCAGGAGCGCCGATCGGGGGCAAACTCGGCGACGTCGAACTCCACGCAGGTGACACTTTGGTGTTGCTTGCGGGCAGTGATTTGCGTGAGGCGCGCCGCGCAATGGAGGACTTCTTGGTGATAGCGCCGCTCGCTCAAGCGGTGCCGGTGATCTCTCGCGGCGCGCGGTGGGTGGCGCTCGCTCTGGCCGTCTTCGTCGGTCTGTCGACCTTCGAGGTGGTGTCGACCTTCGAGGCTTCGCTGGTCGCGGCCGGGATCGTGGTCGGGTTTCGGGTCATCACCTTTTCCGAGGGCAAGCGGGCGGTCGACCTCGACGTGGTGCTGATGATTGCGGCGTCGCTCGGCATTGGTGCATCGGTTGAGTCAAGCGGGCTGGCAGCCGACATCGCCGACTTCGCTACCGGTGCGCTCGGCTTCGCCGGCGTGATTGGTGTGGTGGTTGCAATCTTGGTGACAACAACGCTGCTCACCGAGATCGTGACGAACAATGCGGCGGCCGCGGTCGTGGTTCCGATCGCGATTCGCGCCGCACAAGAGATCGACCTGGATTACCGGGTGATGGCCGTCGGCGTCGCCGTGATGGCGTCGTCGTCGTTCCTCACCCCGATCGGCTATCAGACGAACGCCATGGTGTATGGCCCGGGCGGTTACCGGTTCGCCGACTTCACCCGCGTGGGCGGCATCATCAACCTCACGGTGCTCGTGGTCACCACCGCCATGGTTGTCGTTCTTGGTTGAGCCCGCCGCCAACCGCGACTCGTGGCCGGAAGTCGCCCGTGGCTACCGTGAGGCCACTCAGATCAGGGAGCAGGCATGGCGAACTACCTGAAGATGGTGCTTGGCGCCGTGGTGTTGGTTGCAGGTGTTGTTGGTTGTGGTGATGCTGACGGGTCTTCCACCCCTGCGACCGGCAGCACTGACGGCGGGGCGGTCGAAGGCACAGTTGTGGTGTTTGCAGCCGCGTCGCTGACGGACGCGTTCGCCGAGGTCGAGTCGGCATTTGAGGCCGGCCATCCTGGGGTCGATGTGGTGCTGAATCTGGCTGGGAGCTCAGCGTTGCGTGTGCAAATTCTCGAAGGCGCTCCGGCCGACGTCTTTGCGTCGGCCAACGAGACGAACATGGCTCAGGTTGTTGAGGCTGGCCAGGTGGACGGAGCCGCCAAGGTGTTCGCTAGCAACCTTCTGCAGATCGCGGTACCTGCCGGCAATCCCGCTGGTGTGACCGGCATCGACGACCTTGCGAATCCGGACCTATTCATCGGGGTGTGTACCGAGGGTGTGCCGTGTGGAGACCTCGCCCGCGAGGTGCTCGCGAACGCAGGCGTGGAAGCATCCATCGACACCAACGAACCCGATGTGCGCGCCTTGGTGACCAAGATTGAGGCCGCCGAGCTCGATGCTGGGATTGTGTACGTCACCGATGTGGCGTCATCGAGTGGCCGAGTCGAGGGAATCGCAATCGCCGACGACGTCAACGTGGTCGCGACCTACCCAATCGCACAGCTGGCCAGGTCGTCGAACCCGACTGGAGCCGCGGCATTCGTTGAGTTCGTGTTGTCTGAGGCAGGGCAGGCGATCCTGAGACTATTTGGATTCGACGGAGCGGTTGATTGATCATGTTTGCCGGGTTTGGTCCGTGATTCGTGCCAAGAATGCTGACGCCGGTTCTGGATGCCCAAGCAGGTATCCCTGCCCGAGCACTACGCCCATCTCGCGGAGCGCAACGAGCTGTTCGTCGGTTTCGATACCTTCAGCAACGAGGTTCCGCCCCAGGCGCTGCGTCAGTCCGACGATTGCGTCGACGATTGCGGTGGTACCGGGATCGACACCGATGTCAGCGACATAGCTGCGGTCGACCTTGACGATCTGAGCGGGAATCTGCCTCAGATGATTCAGCGACGAAAAGCCGGTACCGAAGTCGTCGAGTGCGATCCGGATTCCCTCAAGGACCAGCTGATCGAGGGTGAGCAGCACCTCGCTGTTGGTGTCGAGGAAGACCGTCTCGGTCACCTCGAGCACGATTGACGATGGCGCAATCCGGTGACGTTCGATCGTGGACAGGACCGAGGCAACGAATCCGGTCTCGGCCAGCTGGCGGGGCGAGATGTTCACTGCGATCGAATGGTCAGGCCAGCAGGATGCGAGCCGGCACGCTTCGTCGAGAATCCAGGCTCCCAAGTCGCAGATCATCCCCGTCCGCTCAGCTGTGGGAATGAAGTCTGCTGGCGATACGAGGCCGCGATCGGGGTGGTTCCACCGAACCAGTGCCTCGGCACTTTCAACCACACCCGTCAGCAGGTTGACGACTGGTTGCAAATACAGCTCGAATTGCTGTTCTCGCAGGGCCACACGAAGGTCGTTCTCGCTACGCAGACGGTCTTCGACACCGCGCCGCTGAGCATGTTCGAAGAAGGCCAGTCTTCGCCCGCCTTCGCGTTTGGCCGTATACATCGCGAGGTCTGCATCGCTGATCAGTCTGTCGATGTTGCATGCATCTGGGGCTGTCGTTGCGATCCCAACACTGCAGCCCAACCAGACAGCCTGTCCGTTGATGACGAGGGGTCGAGCAACGGCGGCGACGATCCGACTTGCAACATCGTTGGCAGTCTCAGTCTTGGTGACCCCGAGGGCTGCGACGATGAACTCATCGCCGCCGATCCGAGCGACATAGTCCTGGGGGCGCACTGATTCGCTGATCGCCTTCGAGACGGTGGTCAGGATTTCGTCGCCTGCCGCGTGCCCCAACACGTCGTTGACGAGCTTGAAGTCGTCGAGGTCGACGAAGAAGATGGTCAGACCTTGAAGCACCGCCGGGCCTTGGTTTCGTGCCAACCACTCGTTCAGGCCTCGTCGGTTGGGCATTCCTGTGAGTTCGTCGGTGAGGGCCTGTTCGCGCAGCTGGCGTTGGAGGTCGCGACTCACCGTGACGTCTTCGAGCAGGGCGATGGCACCGCCATTGTCCTCGGTTGAGGGCATCGGTCGGAGGTGAACTCGGCACACGTGGGCTTCCCCCTGAGTGTCGAACACCACGACGTCGCATTCCTGATGTCGTTCGTCGTGTATTGCTTCGAAGATCTTCGACTGAAGCATCTCCCGATCGCGTGGTGCGATCCAAGCAAGGTCGGCGAGCACCCCGCTCCCGAGTCCCGTCAGCGCCCGTATCCAGTCGTTGGCGAAGGCGATCTTGCCATCGGAGTCGATCTGCACAACACCAATCGGCAGCGATTCTGTCAGCGTCGCGAAGTGCAGTTCGGAGTCTCGGGCTCGGGCGAGAGCCGTCATCTCGCCATCGATGTCGATGAGCTCGGTTTGAACGAACCCGCGTTCTGGGTCATCGAGGTAGTTGGTGTTGTGGATCTCAAACCACCGGTAGGTGCCAGACAGCTGTCGATATCGCACGCGCACGGGCTCTGTCTCGGCGCCGGCGAGCATCATGAGCCAGGCGTCGATGGCGCGATCGGTGTCGTCGGGGTGGATGAGTTCCAACGCGGTCATCGTGCTGAGCTGGGCGGTCGACCACCCCAGCACTTGGGTGGTGTTGTCATCGGCCCAAAGGAACCCAGCCGTCGCATTGCGATGCTGAACGAGTCGTCTGGGTCGACCCAGACGATGCTGTGGGTCCGTCCCCTGAATTGCGGTTTCCCCCCGAACGAAGACGTAGACACCCCAGGCTTCGACCAGGTCGATCACGTGTAGTCCGCAGCGTTGGTCGCGGTCGGCGAATCGGACCGAACCCGAGGCAAGCCCCTCTTCTCTGGCGCGAGCGAGGAGCGCCAGCAGCACGGGACGATCATCGGCATGTGCCAACTCGAGCGGTCGACTGAGCTCGCTGTGCTCCCACCCGGAGCCGGTGAAACCGAGTTCGGCCAACGGCTGCGGGAGAGCAACGACTTGAAAGGCCGAGTCGAGGCAGATGGCGTCGATCGTGCCTGGCACTAGTTCGGCGAGCGCTGCGAGGCGCTTGTCGACCGATGCGATGCCAGCTTCGGTAGGCCCCTCGACACGAGTCATAGGTCAATATCGGCACAACACTTGGCGAGTGTGAGGAGGTTTGGCGAGGAGTCGATCGGGCGAGGCCGAAGCGGGGGGAAATTCTGGAACGGTCCGGCGGGTTGATTGTTCATCGGACTGCGATCTGTTGCTCTAGCGCAGTCCTCAGCTGCTCTCTGAAAGGACCGTCCTATGGCGCAGCCAGTCCGATCCATAGTTGACGACGACCAGCTCGCCGCACTGGGCGCTCGCTTTGCCGCTATTCGGGCGCGCACCGAGCGACTTGCGGCCCGATTGTCGGCCGAAGACCAGATGGTCCAGTCAATGCCAGACACCAGCCCGACCAAATGGCACCGGGCACACACGACTTGGTTCTTCGCCGAGTTTGTGCTCGGCGGCGACGGCACGAGCCAACGAAGCTGGGACCGGCCCGAATACCGCTTCTTGTACAACAGCTACTACGACACTGTCGGCGCCCGACATCCGCGACCAAACCGTGGTCTCGTCACCCGGCCGTCTGTGGAGGAGGTAGCTCAATACCGTTGCGAGGTCGACGCCGCAGTCGTTGAGCTGGTGGCCAACCTGCATAAGGTCGAGGCCGACGAGGCCCGACGAATCATGGATATGGTCCTGCTCGGCACCCATCACGAAGAACAGCATCAAGAACTGCTGCTGATGGACATCAAGCATGCCCTGTCCATGAATCCGGCTGTCGGGCCCGCCTACGTTGACCGTCACGTTGCAACGGCCGTCGACTCCGGTGCTCGGAGATGGGTCGAATTCGATGGCGGTGTGGTCGAGATTGGCGTCGATCCTTCGCGAGACCGGTTCAGCTGGGATAACGAGTCGTTGCGACACGAGGTGCGTCTGTACGACTTCGCCTTGGCTGACCGATTGGTCACCACGGCCGAGTGGGAAGCCTTCATCGACGATGGGGGCTATCGGAGACCGGAGCTGTGGAAATCCGACGGCTGGTCTCGGGCACAGGCCGAACAGTGGACGGCACCCGAATACTGGCGCCGCGATCCAGATGACCCTGAACGCTGGATGGTGCACACCCTGACCGGAATCCGCTCGCTCGACCCTAGCGAGCCAGTTGTTCACGTGTCGCAGTACGAAGCCGATGCTTTCGCCACATGGGCCGGGGCCCGTTTGGCGACAGAGTTCGAATGGGAACACGCGGCCCGCGAACTACCCGTCCGGGGCAACTTCTTGTCGGACGACGACGAGTTCTCGTTCCATCCAGGTTCGGCCGGTGCGCCGACCGGGGAGCTTCGGCAGATGTTTGGTGATTGCTGGGAATGGACGTCGTCGACCTACCAGCCCTATCCGGGCTTTCGTATCGCCGAAGGCGCCATCGGTGAATACAACGGCAAGTTCATGTCGGGCCAGAACGTGCTGCGCGGCGGCTGCGTGTTCACCCCGCCAGGCCATACCCGGCTGACGTATCGCAACTTCTTCCACCCTCACACTCGATGGCACGCCTCGGGTGTACGCCTCGCGACCGACCGCTGACGGCTGCCGAGATGCTCGCGAGCAAGGGCGGTCGCCACGTCTCCACTACGTTGGCTTTGGCGCAACCCGATCGCCGCCAGACACCGACGAGGAGCCCGTGGCCGAAGAATTCGAACTGCCAACCATCGCAGCAGCCGATCCGAACCTTCCCGGAACGCTCGAGCTCGGCGCCTTCTCGATCTCGCTCGCCGTTGCCGATCTCGAACGGTCAAGAGAGTTCTACGCGAACCTTGGATTCGTCGTTGTGGGAGGTGGTGCCGACCATGACTACCTCATCTTGAAGAACGGCGAAACCACGATCGGGCTGTTCCACGGCATGTTCGAGACCAACATCTTGACCTTCAACCCGGGCCTGACCAGCCGGATGGAACGCCTTGAGACCTTCAACGATGTCCGAAACATCCAGCACAGCCTCACCGAGGCCGGAATCGCCTTGTCGACAGAGGTCGAACCGAACACCGAAGGCGCAGCCTCGATCACCCTGACCGACCCAGACGGCAATGTGATCCTCATCGACCAGTTCTTCTGAGAAAGCCGGGCTAATCGATCAGGCTTTGGGCGATCAGTCCACCGGCGAGGGCGACCGCGAAGACGTAGGCGAAGAAGATGGCAATGAGTCGTCGGCTTGCGAGCTTGGTGAGGATGATGAACTCCGGAACGTTGGCCCCAGCCCCGGAGATGGTGAGTGCAACGATGGCGCCGATCCCAACCACTGCGCTGCTGAGCGAGTCGGCGATCGGTATGAACAGGCTGGTGGAAAAGTAGAGCGGGGTGCCGAGCGCGGCGGCGATCGGAATCGACCATGTGGTGTTGTTGCCGGTGATCGAAGCAACGGTGTCTGGTGGGACTGCGGCCTCGATGATCAGCCCGATCGCGACGCCGGCCAGGAGCAACACAGCGACCGAACGAAGCAGCTTGAGAGCTGCATGCGTTGCCTCGGCGGATTCGCGTGAGAGACCCTGCCAGGGGTAGTCGGACTGCGCCGAACAGCTCGAACCTGCTGGGTCTGGAGCTCCGGTTGGGTTCGGAGGAGTCCCGGCGAGCGTCATCGAGCCCACGGCGACCGGAAGTGGCTTGAGGTGACGTTCGATGCCAACCCGCTGGGCGGTGAGGGCAAGAGCGAGCGCCGCGGTGAAGGCGACTGCGGCGTAGATGAGCGCAGCCTCGAAACCAACAATGACGATGAGAGCTCCGAACAGCACTGGGTCGAGGACCGGGGCAGCGCTGACGAAGGCGACATAGCCGGCTGGAGGGACGCCGGCTTGGCGGAGGCCAATCAGCATCGGGATGGCCGAGTAGGTGCAAAACGGGGTCACGAACCCGACGGCGATGCCCTTGAGGGCCGACAGAAGGGGCGTGCCGCCCATCCAGGCCCGAAGCCGATCGCTGCCGACGCGGCGCTGCAGGAGGTGGATGGCGAAGGTGACGCCGAAGAACAGGGCGACAAGTTCGGCGAGGAGCCACAGCGTGTCGGCGATCACGTCGGCGTCGCTCGGTTGGCAGTGGCCATAATCGCGGCCGCTGCGGTGGGCAGGGCGGTCATGCAGGTTGTGTTGACCGTGACGAGGGTGCGGATCCCGTCGACTTCGGTGAAGATGAAGCGGTTCTCGGCCAAGACCTGAAGATGTCGTGACACCGTTGACTGACTCTTCCCAACCGCTTCGACGATCTGGCCGACGGTGACGGCTTCGCCCGCGTTGGCAACAAAGTTCAGGACGCGGATGCGAGTGCCGTCTGCGAGGCATCGGAACCAGCTGGCGTATTCGTCGGCGAGATCAACGGTAAAGTTCATCGTTCATCGACGATAAACGATGATGGGTCTTCGGCGCACGACCTCCCGAAACAGCGAAGCCGGTTTGATCGTGCGCTGCTGCGGGTAGACAGGGTCCACCCCCGAACTGAAAGGCCGCCATGGCCCGCTACAAGACCGTGATCCATTCAACGATGTCCAAAGCGGACGCGTTTGCCTACATGGCAGATATGAGCAACTTCGATGACTGGGACCCAGGAATCGAGTCGTCGACGCAGGTGGTTGGATCGGGCCCCGGTCTCGGTGCGGAGTACGACGTGAAGTTGACTGCGATGACGCTGCGATACAAGACAACGGAGTACTCGGCGCCCGACAGTCTCAAGCTCGTTGCTCGTTCGACGTTCATCAACAGCTTTGACACCATCGAGGTCACTGGAACCCCATCAGGCTGCGACGTCTCGTATGACGCGATCGTCGAGCTGAACGGTCCACTGCGCTTGACCGACCCGGTGTTCGGCCTCATCTTCAAACGCATCGGCGACAGAGCTGCAGTCGGAATGGCCAAGGCACTCAACGGCACCAAAGTGTGAGCCTCGGCTAGGCGCGTCCGTTTGGTAGTGGCAAGGGAGTCCATATTGCAGCCCTTACCCCATGACCCCCTGATCCCGGCGATCTGAATGCCGATTTTCGTCATATTGACGAATATCCGCATTCAGAACGCGGGAGATCTCGCTCTGCATGAATTCCCGCGGTGGTGACCCGAGTTCGGCTCGGAATGCCGACACGAACGAACTCGGTGAGCCGTATCCGAGGGTGACGGCAACCTGTGTCACGCTGGTGCCTTGGCCGAGCATGCCGACACCAGCAAGGATTCGAGCTCGTCGCCGCCACTGACCCAGGCTCATCTGCGTCTCGGCTTTGAACCGCCGCTCTACGGTTCGGCGACTGGCGCTCGCCGCTCGCAGCTGGTCCTCAAGACCGACGGCCGGCTCGGCAATGATCGCGTTGGCGACCTGCCTCGCGGCCGGATCTGAGGGGAGCGCCAGATGCAGCGGTGCGTCGGGTTCGCAGGAGAGCCGCTCGGCCAGCAGGGTGATCAATGCTGCGTTGGCCGGCGTGTCCAGGTTCATCGGTGCTGTCGACACAGCATGGGCCAACAGTTCGCTCGACAGCCGGGTGAGGTTGACGACTCGAATCTCTCTTTCGACAACGCCGAGTCGCGCGGCGATGTAGAGGCACCTGATCGCAACTCGTCGAGCGGTTCTGATTCGCACCCTGGTCCCATCGGGGATGCAGATCGCCCGATGTGGTGGAATCGTCCAGGCCGTGGTTTCAGTCGTGGCCGTGAAAAGGCCGGAATGGGCGAACAGGATGTAGTCCCAGCCCGGTTGGGTCGGCAGCGAAACCCGTCCGGGCGGGTGGGTGACTGAGTAGCTCCGCACCGCATGTTCGTGATGGCGAGAATTCGACATAACTCGTCAAAGTGTAGAAGGCCCACCAACAGCGCTTCTGACACGATGGCGCCCATGAGCCCACGACTGACCCACTTCGCAATCAACACCGACGACGTCGACGCCACACGGGCTTTCTATGGGTCCGTGTTCGGCTGGCAATTTCAGGACTACGGGCCGCCGGGCTTCGTCCAGATCCTCGATGAGTCCGGGCAAGCGCCGATGGGTGCGATCCAGCAGCGTCGCCAACTTCTCGACGGTGCGCCGACACTGGGATTCGAATGCACCTTCGGGGTGGACAATGTCGACGAGGTTCGTGAGCGAATTCTCGCGGCTGGCGGAAGGATCCTCATGGAGAAGTTCACGATCTCCAAGGTCGGGCATCTCATTGCCTTCGAGGACCCAGGAGGCAACGCCGTTCTCGCCATGCAGTACGACGTCACCGCCGAGTAGACACGCTGCGTCGGTCCGGCGCGTAGCCTGCGACGGGTGGGATACCTCATGGCAGCTTCGTGCGATGACGCGGCAGGACAGGGGTATCCGTTCTCGTTGCCTGCCGTGGCTGCGCTTGATCAGCTTGAGTTTGCGCCGGTCACTGTTCTCGTTGGCGACAACGGCACGGGCAAGTCGACCATCGTCGAGGCCATCGCCGTTGCGGCCGGGTTCAACGCCGAGGGTGGCAGCCGCAATCTCCAGTTCGAGACGTATGCGACCCACAGCGAGCTGGGTGACCACCTCACGCTTCGATGGCAGCGTCGTCCCCGGTGGGGTTGGTTTCTTCGGGTCGAGACCTTCTATGGGATGGCGAGCCACATCCACTCCGACAATGATCCGGTGAGCGGGGTAAAGGTGATGTTCCCGGACCTACACAACCGGTCGCATGGCGAGTCGTTCTTGACCCTGATCGAGAGCCGGATGACGGGCGACGGGCTCTACATCCTGGACGAACCCGAGTCGGCCCTGTCGTTTCATGGCCAGCTGAAACTCCTGGCGATCATGCACGGCGCAGTCGCCCAGGGCGCCCAGTTCATCGTGGCGACCCATTCGCCGGTGCTGATGGCCTATCCCGACGCGGCGATCTATGAGTTCGATGCCGACGGCGCCCGCCGGAGCGAGTGGGGCGACGTCGAGTCGGTCCAGCTATGGCAGAACTTCCTAGGCGCTCCCGAGCGCTTCTTCCGCCACCTCATGGCAGCTGACGACTAGGTCAGCAGAAAAGAAGAACTTGGTTTCAGGTTGCTCGCATGGGTTGGGTGCAAGATCGTTGGTAGCGGGAATGGCCCCGCCTACGTGCGGGGTCCAGTGACCGTCGTCGACACCAGCGACGGCCCGATCATCGTGCACGCCATGCCCGCCCGACCGAAGTACCTGAGGTGACCACCATGCCCCGCACCGCACAAGAGATTCTCGATCATGCCGACGAACTCGCCGCTCGATTCGAATCCCACGAACCCGACGACGTTCACGACGCCACCGAGTTGCGACTCGTCCGAGAGGCCTTCCTCGACCTCGCCAACGCAGAACGCACGCTCGGTGACGCCGTTGTCCATGCCCGGCACAACGGGCACCCTTGGGCAGCGATCGGCGCGATGGTCGGGGCCTCAGGCGAAGCAGCCCGCCAGCGCTACGGGCAATCCGTTAACGCTCCATAGCTAAACCAACAGCCGGGACTATGCGGCATCACGCTGGGGCCAGCATCGTATGGTTCATGCCAGGACCGGCAACGGATGTCAGGAGACTGGGTGGTGTATGTGCCCCAGCCCATGTGCTCGTCGTACTTCGTCATCGCTTCAAAGTGACTGTTGGCTTCAAACGTCTATGTGAGCGAGGCATCTGCTGGCATGTCTGCGCGAGCCTGGCTCGCCGCGTTGCCCGGCGAGGCAGAGCAACTGTCCCTCTGAATAGACCCATAGTTCGTGGAGCACTCCCTGATCGTAGAACCCCAACCCGCTCCGATCTCGAACTCTTCAACGCCGTGACCCGACGTCAACCCGAGCACGTCCTGATGCCACCGGCTCGCAACGACGACATCGCTCACCTGCAGCATCGGGCGTAGACGCTTGCTGGCATCGTAGGCGGCCGTCCGACCACACGATTGGCGATCTGTGGACGCGGTGCCTTCGACCGATCGCTGAGTGCCTCGTAAGGCCGGGCCGGTGACGACGATTATGTGACGCGAGAGTTGGTCCGATACCGGGTGGTCGCCTTGAGCTAGAGGTCGTGATCTCGCGCTCGTGTTATCGGGCTCACCAACAACCTGGTTCGCATTGGGCAAGAGGGCCATCCGGCAGGACCGATACACGGCTCCGGCAGAACATTTGCGCACCCCAGCGTGGCGGTCTCGTTCCTCTACTGCGAGAGTCATCGCCGTGACTGCTGACCCTGCCATCGCTGCGCTATCAACCGTGACTGAATTCCTCACGGAACAGCTCGCCTCAATCGAGGATGAGCAATGGAGCGTCGCAACACCCTGCGACGACTGGGACCTTCGCGCTCTTGTCGACCATGTGGTCGGCGGCAACTGGTTCACCCTCGCAGTCCTGTCGGGAGCGACCGCCGACGATTCACTCAGTCAAGCCAGGGAACAGTTCTCTGGCGGCAGCCCCACGGCCCAGCAAGCGGCGTTGTAAACTTCAGAACAATTCGAGGCCTTTCGAGCGCCGGGC
Source organism: uncultured Acidimicrobiales bacterium (assembly GCA_964350975.1). GTDB lineage: Bacteria > Actinomycetota > Acidimicrobiia > Acidimicrobiales > Poriferisodalaceae > JAADHX01. The sequence goes on from CAYGMW010000030.1 coordinate 17,098, forward strand.
GTCCTCGAACGAATCTGGCATCACGTGGCCGGCGACCTGACCGGAGGCGAGATTCTCCGGCTTCGACTCCACGACCTCATCGTCCATGCCTGGGATATCAGCCAAAGCCTTGAGTCAGTTGTGGAGCTCCCGGGCGAACTCGTGTTGTGGGGTCTTGCCGAAATCAAGTCCGAGGACGCACCGGCTGTCCGACACTTCGACGTCGACGCAAGTCAGCTCAGCCCTGCTGACCAGTCGGCTATCAGCTACCTCAGGTTGTTCGGTCGGGAAGCCAAGCT
>CAYGMW010000031.1:0-17310 GCA_964350975.1 uncultured Acidimicrobiales bacterium
CCACGCCACGCTCGTGCCCGCCACCACCATGTTCTTGACGATCTTGTCGCTCAACTTGATCGGCGACGGTCTGCGCCGCAAGTACGCCATCCGAGACGCTCGCATCTAAGGCGCCGTGGACAACAGTTCAGCCATTCATTCCAACTAGGGGGCTAGGAAATGAAACAACGATTGCGATACCTCGGCGTTCTGTGTGCGCTGTTGTTGATCGCCAGCGCGTGCACTGGCGGCGACAGCGACGACGCAACACCGGACTCCGCTGACGGCACCGAGACCACTGCGACCACCGAAGACATCGCGACCGTGACGACGCTCGCGGCGCCTGACGAGACAGGCGCCGAGATCGTTCGCGGCGGCGAGGTCAGCATTGGCCTCGTGTCCGAAACCAACACCGGCTGGTACCCGCCAAGCGCCGAAACGGCCTTCTCAGCGGGCTTCCTCGTCATGGATGCGCTCTATGACCGATGGTTCCACCAGACCGGCACGGGCGAGATCGTTCCCGAGATCGCCGCCGAGCGGGCCACGCCAAACGCTGACGCCACCGAATGGACCATGAAGATTCGTGAGGGCATCAGCTTCCACGACGGGACTCCGGTCAACGCCCAAGCCGCCGCCGACATGAACGACCAGTGGCTCGCAGGACCCTTCGGCGCGACCTCATCGATTGCCTCGACTGAGGTGATCGACGAATACACGATCAAGTACGTCCTGAAAGACCCCAACCCGGCCTTCGAGGGCGTGCTCGCCGGTATCTCGACCGGAGCGGTGTTCTCACCCACGGCCGGGCGGGCCTTTGGGCCTGACGCCTCGGTCGAGAACCCTGTGGGCACCGGCCCATTCGTGTTCGAATCATGGACCCGAGACAGCGAGCTGGTTGTTCGCCGCAACGACAACTACTGGCGAACCGCTCCCGATGGCGGAACCCTCCCCTACCTCGACCGCATCCGCTTCCGGGTGCTGCCCGATGCTGACGCTCGGCTGGCGAGCCTTCAGGCAGGCGACATCTCAATGTCGACCCAGGGTGGCGTCAATGGGGCCCAAGCCCTGATCGACGACGGCTTTGTGCCCTATGAGTACCTGGGCAATGGCTCAGGAATCATCGTGTTCAATACCGCGAAAGCACCCTTCGACGACGTGCGTGTTCGCCGGGCTGCATCTCATGCCCTCGACCCAACACAGTCAAACGCCATCAATCCGTCGAACCTGAGTGGGGTGTTCGATACCCGGACCCAGTACTTCAACACCACCAGCGAGTGGTATGACGAAGCCGCTGGAGCCGACTACGCATTGTTTGACACCGACGAAGCAGCGAGACTCTTTGGCGAATACGTCAATGACCCGGCTCGCAGCGACGGCAAGGCAGTAGGCGAACCGATCACGTTCTTCTACGACTGCAACGCCGATCCGGCCAACCTCCAAACAGCCCAGCTGTTCCAACAGGAGTGGGGCGACCTTGGAGTCGAAGTCGAGATCCGCACCCAGGAGCAGTCGAGCTTCGTGAGCCAGATCATTGGCAACCCGAGCGAGGAAGTCCCCTTCACCGGCGACTTCGATGCCGCGTGCTGGGCCGACGGTGGCGCCGGCGATCCCCTCGAGATCTTCCGGACTCGTTATGGAGCCGGAGAAGTCCTGAACTGGAGCAACTTCAGCTCTCCCGACATCGATGCGGCAATCCAGCAGCTCCGCACCGACCTCACGCCCGAGGGCCGCAAGGCCGCAACGGCGGAGATCAGCCGCATCACCGCCGAACAGATGCCGATCCGTTGGGGCCCGTCTGGCGCCACCTTGGTGCTGACGATCCCTGAGATTCGGGGCCTGGAGACCTACACCTTGCCCGACGGCTCTGCCGGAACTCGCATGAGCGGTGGCCGAGTGTGGTGGACCGAGGTGTGGCTGGAGGGCGCGGAGCCACTCGACATTCCCACCGGCCTCGTCGAGATTCCCGAGCTTCCAACAACGGGCGGTCCCAACGCTGACGTCGCTGCCGCGATGCCACCGGCTCCGGGAACATTGACAGCAGCGCCGGGCAGCCCAGCGGCCGCCACGTTGTGTCCTGGACTCGAGACGTTTGCCGGAATCGAGTTCATCACTGCGACGTATCAGGCCTACAACGGGGTCCCGACCTTCGGGCCATTCGTTGCGGTCAGCGTCTATGAACTCAACCCAGGCGACGCCGACACCATCTTGGCCCGGTACGAACAGGCCCTGGTCGACTGTGCGACCTACACCGATGCCACCTCCGACGGCACCCCGCTCAACTTGGGCTGGATCAGCCGGGACTATGGCAGCTTCGGCGAGTCGACGGTCAGCTATGGCGTCGTGGGCGACGCGGGCGGGTTCCCCATCGACAGCGATGTGATGATCATCCGTAACGGCGACAACCTGGCCATTCTGGGTGATCTCAACGTGGGCGGTGCCAGCGGCGGCGCCAACCTGACTGCCATCGCCCCCGCAGTGGCTGACATCTTGGCCACCCTGGCTGGCTAACCCCTGAGCGACGTTCCCGCCACCGAAAACCGGGGTTCACGCCTCGGGATTCGGTGGCGGCAGCGCGTGTTTGGTCCAGCGCGTGCGGGTGGTTACAGGCAGCTCACCATGACGTCGAGGATCTGGCCGACCTCGGCTTCGGTCGCGATCAGAGGCGGGCACATCGCGATAGCCGTGCCGATGCCTCGAACGACCACACCCTTGTCGAGCATCTCGTTTCGCACGGGAATGGCATCGCGTCCGGTGTCGGCGGCCCAGATGGCGCCCTTGCCTCGATAGCCAACCAGGGTGCCGTCAGCAACGAGGGCTGACAGGCCAGCGTCGAACCAACCGTGCAGGGTGTTGGCCCGATCGACCAAACCTTCGCGTTCGATGATGTCGATGTTGGCCATCGCGGCGGCGCACGCCGCTGCATGGCCCGAGTAGGTGTATCCGTGGCGGTAGATACCAAAGGTTTCGAGCTCGGCGGCCACCTCCGCGGTCATCGCCATGCCTGACAGCGGCAGATAACCCGAGGTGACACCCTTGGCAAAGGTCATCAGATCTGGCGTGACGCCATAGGTCTGTGAGGCAAACCACTCGCCCGTACGACCAAAGCCGGCGATGACCTCGTCGAAACACAGCAGCGCCCCATGGTCGTCGCACAGGCGCCGCAGGCCTTCGAGATACCCATCCATTGGAGGGAACACGCCGCCGGCACCCTGGAGAGGTTCGGTGATGACACCGGCAATCTTGTCGCCGTGCTCGGCAAACAAGCGCGACGCGGCTTCGAGGTCGTCGCCGGGGATCTCGACAAAGTGGGGCACCAAGTCGCCCCAACCGTCGCGGTTGGGAGCAATACCCTGAGCGGTCGTGCCGCCAAAGTTCACGCCGTGGTAGCCACGCTCGCGTCGCACGATGATCTGACGAGCCTCACCGTCGCCAGCACGTCGCTGCTGGATCAACCGGATGGTCTTGAGCGCAGTATCGACCGCTTCAGAGCCCGAGCAGGCCAAAAAGACTCGACCGCCGGGCATCGGCGACAAGCTGATGATCCGCTCGGACAGCTCGGCTGCGGGACCATGGGTGAACGGGTCGAACGTGTGATAGTTCGAAAACGTCGTCATCTGCTGATGCACAGCGTCGATGATCTCGGTCCGGCCATGTCCGACCTGGCAATACCAGAGGCTGGCCATGGCATCGAGGTACGCCTTGCCGGAGTCGTCCCACAAGGTGGTGCCCTCGGCTCGAACCAGCTTGATGAAGTCCGTCTCGGCCTTGGCCGGATCGGCGAATGAGTGCAAGAAAGCCGCCATTGCGGTAGTAGATCACACTGGCCGCGGTCCGGTGTACAACGCGCGCAATCTGATCTCGGACCGCTGTTCGTACTCCTCGATGGCGTGACCGATCCAGCCGACCATCCGGGCCAAGCCGAAGAGGATCTCGCCGCTACCTCGGGTCCAGCCCGCGGCCAGTCCAATCGTGGCGAGCGCGAAGTCGACATTGGGTGCTGGAAGGCCTCGTTTCGAGGTCAACTCCACGATCGATTGGGCAGCAGCGAAGGCCTCGGTGTCTCCCAACAGCACCGACGCCAGTTCGAGCAACACCACGGCGCGGGGATCGCCATCGGGGTACAGCCGATGGCCAAGTCCTGGAATGAGCCGTCCTTGTTGCAACAGTTCGCCCACCACCGCGGGAGCATTCTGGCGTTCGATGACCTCGACGACGAACCGTTCGACCGCGGTGCTCGCGGCACCGTGCAACGCTCCGCTGATCGCCGCATGACCCGCTTGCAGCGCAGCGTACGGGTCGGCGCCAAAGGACGCGGCCAGGCGCACCGCCGCGGTCGAAGCCGCCAACTCGTGGTCGGCCATCAGCACCAAAATGTGGTTGATCGCCAACAGATGACCCTCAATGCCCTGGTGATCCGCTGGCCAGTCATGTGCGGCCGACGGTGGTCGAACGCACCGAAGTGCGGCGCGCGCTGCGCTCCACGATGAGCGTTCGTCGCTTGGCCCTCGATGCGGCGCTTCACGCAGCGAGCTGCCGTTGTCGGCGACCGCGGCGAACAATGTTGGGAGCAGGCGACGGGCCACATCAGCAACAGCCAATGGCCGCAGGTCGGCCCGCATCGGGTCGTGAGCCGCCATCACCGGCAGCCCGATCCGGATGACATCGAGCGGGCCAATCGGCTCGTCGATCGCGGCCAGCACCCGATCGAGTGTCGAGCGATCTTGGGAGAAGTCCCACTGCGGATGGCGAACCTGCTGCCCTACCCACAACAGCTCGGCGACTTCTTCGAGGGTGGCTGTAGCAGCGAGCCGGGCTGCGGACTGCCCCCGATATGAATGTCCAGCGGGATCAATCATGGTGAGCGCTGACTCGATGATCACATCGGGCCGGCCTCGCTGGGCTTGGCCCCGCCCGCTGCGCAACAATCGGTCGACATCGGCGGGGTCAAAGAAGCTGCCGCGCTGGCCGGCGAGCGTGTGCGACGCCAGCGCGCCTCTCGACACATAGGCGTACAACGTCTCGCGCTTGATGCCGAGTGCGGTAGCGGCCTCGGCTGCTGAGAGCAGCGATCGATTCATGCACCCACACTACGGTGGCATTGATTACAACTCAATTATGGTTGATAACAGATCAAGATTGATCAATGTAGTGCTCGGTGCGACACTCGAACCATGAGCGTTTCCTTGACCCACCAGATCTCGGTACCACCAGGCCTTGACGGCATCATCGTCGCCGACACCTCCGTTGGAGCCGTTGATGGAGCAGCGGGCTACTTCCACTACCGCGGCCACTCAGCGGCAACCCTCGCCGAGCACCACCCTTTCGAGGCCATCTGGCACCTGATGCACGAACGCACGCTTCCTGACAGCGACCAACTCGCGGCGTTCAGCCAGCGAGTCGGCCAGGCCCGGAGCCTCGATCCCCGCACAACCCAACTCATCGCGACGGTGACTCCGGCAGGAGCTCCACCGCGCCCAATCGCCGACCTGCGCACTGTTGTGGGATCGGTCGGACGGGCGCTCGAACCGTGGGTTGGGCGAGACATCGACAACGTCGCGAGCGAAGCCCTGGGGTTGATTGCCACCATGCCGACGATCGTCGCGGCCATATGGCGGACCTCACAGGGGCTCCCGACGATCGCAGCGGACCCGACCCGACGGTTGGCCGAGGACTACCTGACCATGATGCTCGGCCACGATGTCGATCCAGTCGCCGCAGTGGTTGTCGACCAGTATCTCGGTCTCACGGTCGACCACGGCTTCAACGCCTCGACCTTCGCGGCCCGCTGCACCGCATCGACCGGAGCAGATCTCGGCGGCGTGCTGGCAACTGGCATCAGCTCGCTCTCAGGACCGCTCCACGGTGGCGCTCCGAGCTTGGTGCTCGACATGCTCGACGACATCGAACGCACCGGCGACCCGCGCCACTGGGTCGAGCAACGACTCGCGAGCGGCCAACGGATCATGGGCTTTGGCCACCGGATCTACCGCGGCGACGACCCGCGAGCGGCTCTGCTTCGAACAACTGCATCAACGATCGGCGGGCGACGAATCGAACAAGCCATCGAGGTCGAGTCCTTGGTGGTGTCGACCTTGGCTGAGCGCTACCCCGACCGCGATCTGAGGGCCAACGTCGAGTTCTACGCAGCGGTAGCTCTGGAGCAGGCCGGAATCCCGCGCCAATTGTTCACGCCGACGTTCGCCATCAGCCGCGCGGTCGGATGGATGGCTCACGCGCTCGAACAGATCGCCGCGAACCGCATCATCCGACCCGACTCTCGCTACGTGGGCGAACTTGCTCACTCAGAGGGCACTACCTGCCGATAGGCAGGGCGTGATGCGATCCAACCAACGAGACGCGCGCCGATGGAACCCCAGCCCGTGGCGGGTCCGCGCTGTGCGAGCCGCCATGTTTGGCGTGCCCGTCGCCGCGGTGATTGCCGTGTCCGTTGTCTTCGCAACCCTCTCAGACAGGCCCTCAACCCTGGGCCCACAAGTCCTGTGGTGGCTCGGGTTGACGGTCAGCGCTACGGGCGCCGCCTTCGTGAGCCGCCCCGTGGTCCAGAGGCTGGCCCCGCTGCATTTCATTTACCAACTGAACCTTGCGTTCCCTGAGCACGCGCCGAAACGATTCGGTACCGCTCTACGCCGGTCAGGTGTGCGTGAGCTCGAACGACGACTCGCTCTTGGTGGCTCGATCGGCGACACACCTCAACAAGCAGCCGAACACATGATTGCGCTCCTTGCCCGGCTGACCCACCACGACCGGCTGACACGAGGCCATTGCGAGCGGGTGGCTGCCTACACCTCGATGATCGCGGACGAGCTGGCCATGAGCGATGCCGACAAAGACCAGCTCCGGTGGGCTGCGCTGATCCACGATGTCGGCAAGCTCAACGTGGCTGCGGCGCTACTGAACAAGACCACTCCGCCATCGGCGGGAGACTGGCGAGAACTGCGGCGCCACCCAGCTGCGGCCCGCCAGTTCGTCGGACCCCTTCGCCCCTGGCTCGGAAATGCCGTGTTGGCTGCCTCACAGCACCACGAACACTGGAACGGCGGCGGCTACCCCGAGGGCCTACAGACCGACCAGATTTCGACGGCTGGCCGCATCGTCGCCGTCGCTGACGCCTATGACGTGATGACGTCGCACCGGTCGTACAAGGTCGCCTACCCCGTCGCCTCAGCCCAGGCCGAACTGGCGCGCGGCGCCGGAACCCAGTTCGACCCGCAGGTCGTTCGAGCCTTCTTGGCGATCCCCCGTCACCGCCTGACCGCCATCGCCGGACCACTCGCATGGGTGAGCGAACACCCCCGGTTGTCACAAGCCGTATCGCAAGCCGCATCAAGCACCTATCAGGCCGCCGCGGCCACGGTTGCCGCTGCCGCTGCGGTGGCGATGGCCACCGTTGGCGTGCTCGGTGTCTCCACGACCGCCGCCGTGGCGGACGCAGCACCGGACCCCGATCCGACAGCTGTCACGAGTGTTCCCGCTCCGCCGGAGATGGACAACGACCAGGCAGACAATCTCGAGGTGTCTGACGGGATCATCGCCTTGCCCGAGGCATCCGGACCCGGACCAGCCGACGTCTCGGAATCAGCTGTGCTCGACCCTGAACCGGTCGACGCCGGGGTGGAACGTGTCGCGGGCTCCGAGACCGACCCAGCACCGGCGCAAGTCCCCGCACCCCCAGTCGACCCTCAGCGCCCACCTGAAGAAGGCGCTCGGGCTCCCTCGCAGACCGAGGGACCAACGCCAGCGACGAACCAGACACCCACGATCGGGACCGGCTACAAGGTGGCTACCGGCGCCGCGCTCGCGCTGGCCGACACGGCATGGGGTCTGGCATCCAACGAATGGATCTATGTCATCTCCGGCGTGAGCGCCTTCGACTACGACGAACCGGTTGCCGCGCTGAGCCCAGCAACGCGCATCGATGGAGGCAGGGGCGAACCCATGGTGCTGGCCAACACTGGCCCGCTGTGCAGCGTCAGGCTGAGAGGACTAGCGAGCTCTGGCACCGCACAGCTTGGCTTCCAGCTCCGGCTCGACCGTGAGGTCGTTGCGGTGATCGCGGCGACTGATCCCCTTGGCCTGTCAGGGTTCTCGGCCGACGTCGCCGATCTCGAACCCGGCGAGCTCGAGGCGGGAGACTGGGTTGAGCTCGAGCCGGCCCCACAGTCCGGAGGGACAATCGTCACCGGGCAGTTCACGTCGTCGGCCGACGACACGTTCGGCGACATCGACGAGATCGTGCTGTGGACCACCTGCGAATGAAACTGGACTAGCTGGGCCCGGACTGGCTGAAACTCGGCCGCATCACCTCAGGTACCCGGGGCGTTCGGCCGACAGGAACCTCGTGAGCACTACGGCTGCACCGCCAGCATCGACGACAGCCACCGGGGGCTCAGCCGACGGGCAGGCCAACGAGGCCAAAGCCTGGTCGGGTTCACGTTGGATGGTACGAATCATCCACGCCCTGATCTGGTTGATCCCGCTCGCCGCCGGCTATCTCGTCGGGCTCGTCTTTACCTGGTTTGCCCCGCGACCCGACGGCGCCGTGTTCGGCATTGCCTGGTGGATCGGGGTCGTGACGGTGTCGACGTTGACGATCTATCTCGTTCGACCGGTCATCAAGGGCGCGACGCCGCTCGCGTTCATGTACCAATGCACCTTGGTGTTTCCCGACCATGCGCCGGCGAGGTACAAGGTTGCGCTCAAGCAGCGCACGTCGCGCGAACTTCAACGCAAGGTCGAAAGCGGCGAACCCATCGCCGACACACCCCAAGAAGCTGCCGAAGCCATGGTGGCGCTGTTGGCCCATCTGAATGAACACGACCGGCGCACCCGCGGCCATAGCGAGCGGGTCAGGGCCTATTCGGCCGTCATCGCCGACGAGATGGGCCTCGACCCCGACAGCAAGCTCAAGTTGCACTGGGCGGCCCTGCTCCACGACGCGGGCAAGATGTCGGTCCGGCCCGAAATCTTGAACAAAAACGGTCGCCCGAGCGACGAAGAATGGCAGGAACTGAAGCGTCACCCTGGAGCCGCCGCGGCCTATCTGATGCCGCTGCGCCCATGGCTGGGGCATTGGCTCGACGCCGCGACCCAGCACCACGAACGATGGGACGGTGGCGGCTACCCCCGTGGACTGTCGGGCCAGCAGATCAGCTTGTCGGGGCGAATCGTTGCCGTCGCCGACGCCTACGACGTCATGACCTCGACGCGGTCGTACAAGGCCGCGTGGACCGCCGATACGGCTCGGGCCGAACTGGCGCGTTGTGCCGGCACCCAGTTCGACCCGGTGGTGGTGAGAGCGTTCTTGTCGGTGTCGACGCGCAAGCTCGACTCGATCGCTGGGCCACTGGCCTGGCTGAGCCACTGGCCCCGACTCGCAGAACTCGCGAGCGCCCTCGGGTCGGCTGGCAGTACCGCTGCAGGTTCGCTCGGCACCGCTGCAGCCGCAGCCGCCCTCACCGTCACCCCGGCGATTGGGCTCACCTACGACGGCCCAGTGGCGGCTGGTGCCGTGGCAAACACCCAGGTCGAGGTCGCGGTTCCGGCCACGCCATTGCCATCTGACACCGTGGTGACGACCACAGCACCGGACACGACGGTGCCTCCAACAACTGCTGTCGAACCAACCGCTCCGGCCACTTCAGAGGTGACACCGTTTGTTCCGGTGGTTCCGGTGGTACCGACCACGGATGCGGGGTCGACACCGCCGACCACGACCAACTCCACGCCTGCGTCGACCATTGTTCCTGCCGTCAATTCGGTGATCCAGCTGCAGACGCTTCCGAGCTCGCTCAGCGATGGGCAGCTGTCGAGCCAGGCGGGCGTCTATCTGGCTCGCGAAGGCATGTCCGTCACCGCTGCGTCGTTCGAGGTGTCGAGTACGAGCCCGAACATTGTGTCGCTCGGCTCGCCGCCTCGTGAGATTGCGGCCGGCACCCAGGTGTGTACCTACCTGCTCCACGCCGATTCGCCCGACCCAACCCAAACCTATGAGTTCACCTTCGACACCACCGAAACCATCATCGGTTTTGCCGTGTCCACGGATGGCTTGAATGCGACCAGCAGCTGGGGTGTCGGCGGCGTCGACTACGTCTATGACGGCATCGAACCGGGAGACCAGCTGACTATCAGTGGCCGAACCATCGAAGGCCGCCTGACCGTCACAGGCGACCGAGACCAGATCCGCCTGTTCACGAGCTGCTGACAGCGACCGGAGCGGTGGCTGGTGGTTCGGAGATCGCGGTGGCCCGCCAGGCGATCAGCCCCAACGCGAGTGCCGCGCAGCCTGACCAGCCGCCGAACAACCAACGGGGGCCGAACTCGCCGTAGATCACCGGTGCGAGCGACGCGCTGATAGCACCGGTGGTGAGGCCAACTGCGTCGATCGCAGCTCCGCCAACTGCAGCCCGCTCGGCACCGGTCACTTCGAGAATCAGCATCTGGCTTCCCATGGCTTCGAACGACTCAATCACACCCTGGATCACCCCGAAACACGCCAGCAGCAGCACCGACTCGGCCATGCCGAACGCGAACATCGACGGTATCGCCACGACCACAGCGGGAACTGCCACCTTCACCCCGCCGATTCGTTCGGCCAATGCCCCGGTTTTCGACGGCAAGACCAGCAGCGGGGCACCGATTGCGATGAGCACGAGCGCAGTACCAGCGTCGGAGGCACCAAGGTCGGTCAGATAGCGGTCGACAACAGCGTCGAAGATGCCAACAAAGCCAAACACCACAAAAGTCACGAGCAAGGCGATCTGGATGCGCGGTCGACGAATGAGGCGACCGATGTCGCCGTGCTGGGCCTGCGATGTCGCAATCGGCGCCGACCCAACCAGCTTGATGGCCGGGATACCCACGACGATGGTGGCGATGCCGATCACCACGAAGGGCGCCTCGAACGAGATCGTGCCGAGCACGGCGCCAACCGCCGGGCCCGCGATGAACCCACCGACGCCGGTCGACAGCAGCTTGCCAACCTTGGAACCACCATTCACCGTGTCCATCCCCAGCAAGGCCTTACGAGCCAACACCGTGAAGAGGCCGCCGCCCACGCCCACGAGGCCTCGACTCGACGCCAGCACCCATGAGCTCGTGCCAATGGCAAACAAGAATGTTCCCGCGGTCGCCGTGACGACGGAGAAGATGACCAGAGGCTTGATGAGGCCTCGATCGGCGAACGGCGACATCACCAACTGGGTGACGAGCGCGGCCACGAACCCCGACGACGCGATGAAGCCAAGCTCCCAGTCGGCGAGTCCGTAGCGGTCCTGCACATCGGCCAGAAAAACAAACACGAGCCCGACTGACACTGCGGTGAGGAAGTTGAACGTGTAACAGACCCGCGACAGCATCCGCATGAGGCTAGGGGTCGCCGGCAGCAGACAGCCAGTGCCTTTCTGGCGGGCGCGCTAGACATGCATCCGTGAACAGCGCCACTGCACAACCCAACATCGTGTTCATCATGAGCGACGACCACGCAGCCCATGCGATCTCTGCCTATGGTTCGCGCATCAATCAAACGCCCCATCTGGACCGCATCGCGGCCCAAGGCATGCGCTTCGATTCGGTGTTTTGCACCAACTCGATCTGCGCTCCGAGCCGGGCTGCGATCTTGACGGGCCAGTACAACCACCGCAACGAGGTCACGTCGCTGCATGACCCCCTCGACAACACCCGCTGGACCTTCCCGTCCTCGCTGCAACAGGCGGGCTACCGCACGGCCATGATCGGCAAGTGGCACCTCGGCCATGGGCCCGGATCTGATCCGTCGGGGTTCAATTTTTGGCGAATATTGCCTGGCCAGGGGCACTACCACAACCCCGTAATGCTGCAGGCAAACGGGGTGGTCGTCGAGCGCGGCGGCTACGTCACCGACCTCATCACCGACGACACGATTGGTTTCATCGACCGCCATCTCGACCACCCCGACACTGCCGAGCGACCCTTTGCGGTGTTCTGCCATCACAAGGCGCCGCATCGCACCTGGGAGCCATCACGCGACCACTTCACGATGTACGACGATGTCGACATCGCCGAACCGGTCACCTTCCGAGACGATCTCGCTGGTCGAGCTGAGGTCGTGAAGGCGACGCGAATGCAGATGATGGATCTTGACCCGATCGTTGACCTCAAATCGCCAGTTCCGGCGGGCCTGACCCTCGATGAGGAGATCTCGTGGCGGTATCAGCGCTACATCAAGGACTACTTGAGGGTTGTGGCATCCATTGACGACAATGTCGGACGTTTACTGGACCATCTGGACACTCGCGGCATCAGCGACGACACCATTGTGGTCTACACCTCAGATCAAGGGTTCTTCCTCGGCGACCACGGCATGTTCGACAAGCGGCTCATGTACGAAGAGTCGCTCCAGATGCCATTCATGATGCAATACCCGCGCTTGATCAAGGCCGGGTCGGTATCGAACGACATGATCGTCAACGTCGATTTTGCACCGACCCTGCTCGAGCTGTGTGGTGTTGACATCCCCGCTTCGGTACAGGGCCGATCATTCGTCAAGTCGCTGACGGGTGCCACCCCCGACGACTGGCCCCAGTCGATGTACTACCGATACTGGATGCACCGCGATGGCGCCCACCTCGCTCCGGCCCACTACGGCATACGCACCCATCGACACAAGCTCATCTGCTACTACAACGATCCCTTGAACGAGCTCGGCGCCAACGGACCAGCCAGCCCGGTCGAGTGGGAGCTGTATGACCTCGAGGCCGACCCCTATGAGGTCAGCAATGTGATTGCCGATGAGGCCTACCTGCCAGTACGCGACGAACTCGTCGCCGAGCTGGTCCGAATCCAGTCCGAAGTTGGCGATGAGCCCTACCCAGGCGTCCTGGACGCCCTGCCCTAAACAAGCTGCGCGCCGTCAGGCCCCCACGAGGTGCTCACCAACGGCGGCGGCGATCACGTCGTCCCAGGCAGTGGCCGCCAGACCGAGCTCGGTAGTGGCAGCTACTGACTCCATGACGAACGGCTGGGTGAACTGATACAGCACCTCGGGCATTTCTCGGATCACCGGCGAGACCAGGCCCAAGAGTCTGATCGCGGCCGTTGGCAGGCTGGCCACCTTCACCGGTCCAACACCCGCTGCAACGGCCATGTCCGCTACGACCTCGGCCACGGTACGGGCCTGGTTCGACGGCACATGCCAAGCCCGGCCCCAGGCTTGGTCGTTGGTTGCCAAAGCAGCGAGCGTGCGACCAACATCGCCGATGAAGCTAAAGGTGTGGGGCTGATCGGGCTTGCCAACAACCCGGACTGGCTTGCCGGCTACCACCCTCTTGGTCACCCGGTCTCCGAGGTGAGCGCTGTCGCCGAGACCAGCACCGATGAAGTCCGATGCTCGAGCCTCGACCACCCGCGCCCGTCCTGACTGGTGGGCCAGCAGGGCCTGATCCCACATCTGGGCCCGAATACGGCCCTTCACTGGTCCATGGGATGCGCCACCAGGCGCCGTCATCAAGGGCGTCGACTCCGACATCGGAGCTCCACCGGTGTCGCCATAGCCGTACAGGTTCGACATCGTGACGAGAACGGCACCGGTTGCTTCGGCTGCACCAAGCAACGCGTCGGCGATCGGTGGCCACATGGTCGCCCACTGGTGGTAGGGCGGATTGACGCAGTTGATGATTGATGCCGCTCCATGAGCCGCGGCGATGACTGCTACCTGGTTGGTCGCATCGAGAGCCATGCTGCGAGCGCCCGACACCGGGGTGGCCGTGCGGGTTGCAACCACGACGTCGTGACCCAAGGCGTTCAGCGCCGAGGTCACGCTACGGCCAACGGCACCGGCGCCGATCACCAAGTGGGTGGGTGTTGTCGTCATGGGACGATCCTTTCAACGAAGGTTCCGACGAGAGCACCGCTCTCGTCATGGAGCACTCTTCACGAAATCGGATCCATTGTCAAGAGCAGTGCTCTCTTCTGCGATCGCTGCTCGCATTGTTGTCTGGTGCTCGCGCTGGCACACTGGTGCGATGGTCGAGCAACCAACCATCGCCGAAGGAGCCCGAGCACGCGCTCGGGCCGAGCTCACAAGCGAGATCCTCGACGCGGCCCGCCGACAGCTGGGCGAGGTTGGGGCCAGCGGACTGTCACTGAGAGCAGTCGCTCGCGACGTCGGCATGGTGTCGTCCGCGATCTATCGCTACTTCCCCAGCCGCGACGCGCTGCTGACCGAGCTGATCATTGATGCCTACCAATCGATCGGCACTGCAGCCGAGGCAGCCGACGACCGGGCGCAGAGGAACCATGGGCGCGACACCAGCCCCATCGACCGTCTCGTTGCTATCGCCGATGCGATGCGGCGATGGGCCCTTGAGCACGCTCACGAGTATGCGCTCATCTATGGCAGCCCGGTACCCGGCTACCAAGCACCAACCGACACCATCGACCCGGCGACTCATGCGGCCCGAGTCTTGTTGAAGGTCTTGGCCGACGCCCATCAACAAGGAATACCGCGGGCTCCGCGAGTCTCGGGCATGACCAGGCTGACCATCAGTGAGTCCTTGGCTGCCGATCTGGCTCGCCTCAGGGCCGGCTTCGGGCCGTTGCCCGACGACGAGACCCTCCTGCTCGGCATCGAGTCATGGAGCCAGATCCTCGGCCTGATCAGCATGGAAGTCTTTGGTCACCTGACCAATGTGATCACCGATCACAGCGACCACTTTGTGCGCACCGTCACCCTGATTGGGCGTCGGATCTGGGCCGTAGAGGCCTAGCCACAGGGCCTCCCTCCACCCGCCCCCGGCCCCTACTCCCCTTGGGCGTTACTCCCCCTGAGCGGCGGCCTGACTCGTCCGGTAACTCACCGGCGGGTACCGAGCCGGGTTGGATTCGTCGCAACACGTCGGCAGGCATTCCATGACGTAGTCGGCGTTGGCGTTGTAGAACAACGGGATCGAGTAGCGCGACACACCAAGGCTGCTCGTGTTGTTGTTGGCGAAGTGTTTGACACTCGCGAAGCGATCGTTTGACCAGGTCCGCAAGAGCTCGCCGGTGTTGACCACCAAGGCGCCAGCCACCTCAGGCACCCAGGTCCACTCCCCCGGACCCGTTCCGTCTGGACGGTGGATCACCAGACCTTCGCCCCGCTGGGCCAACACGGTGAAGAACGTGGTGTCGACATGGGGCGCGATACCGAACTGGTCGGCGTCGCGAGCGTCGACGGCCGGGTAATGGGTGAGCCGAAGGCGCCACGTGGGCTCGGCAAAGGCGTCGTCGAACCAGCCCGAAGGCAGCTCGAGGGCAGCTTCGTAGACAGTGACGAGGTCCCGGGCCAACGCGGTGATCGCCCCGACATAGGTCTCGACCGCGGCCCGAAAGCCCGGAATGACTGACGCATCGGGCCACTGGTTTGCCTCAAGGTCAAGTTGAGGGTCAACCTTGATCACGAAGGCCTCGTTGAGATTTCCCTTGGCCCGCTTGGGCAGGCGCCGGTGTCCGAAGGGCAGATACCCGACCCCTCCAGGTGCGCCTGGCTTGTCGATGTCGATGCTGGTGCGAAGGTCGTGGGGCAATGAATGGAAACGCTCAGCTGCGGTGAACGCGTCGTCGATGACCTTGGCTGGGACTCCATGACCGACCAGTTGGAAAAAGCCGACTGTTTCGCCGGCGCGACGTAACTGAAGCGCTGCGCCGTCGAGGTCAGCCCGGGTGCGGCTCTGCAGCCAGGGCCCGATATCGACGGTCGGGATCTCGTCGGCCGCCGCGGCTCGAGGTGCCGAGGTGTCCCAGGTTGCGGCTTCGGCGGCCAGCTCAGCCTCGCGCCAGAGCGCCAGGTTGTCGACCGACTGGGCTAGTCGCTCGACAAAACCCCGCTGGTTCTTGGTCAGCTTGCGTGCAGCATCATCGAGCCCGAACCACCCGGCTCGGTCAATTTCGGCGAACTCCTGCATCCGACCCGACCGAGGCGGCCATTGCATCGCAAAGGTGTTGGAGGTGATGGGTCCGGACACGTCTAGGTCGCCCCGGCGCGCGAACACCACAATGGTCTTGCCGTCTGTAGTGATGGACCCCAGTTCGACCGTTGGGCCTGCGGGGCAGATGCTGCCAAGCTCTTCGGCGAACTCTCGCTCTGCGGCGGCGAGCAGGCCACTGTCGCCAGTATCGACGAGGCCCTTCGGGAACGTCCAGGCTCCATCGTCCTTGCTTGCCCAATAGGGCCCACCAAGATGACCGAGGAGGACCTGCACCTCACCAGCGACGACACGGAACAGCGCCATGCCAGCGCTGATCGATCCGGCATCCGACACTCGCTAGCTCCGCAGAACCTGGCTCCACGGAAGGTTTTTGTCGACTCGCGGCTCACCAGGAAGTCCGAGCACCTGCTCGCCCACGATGTTGCGCATGATCTCGCTCGTGCCGCCCTCGATGGAGTTGGCGACAACCCGCAAGAACGCGTGCTGGACACCGTTCTCCAGACCCGATGCCGACGACTCCTCCGGACGACGGAACGTGTAATCGAAGCCAAGCAGGCCGGCGGGTCCTTGCAACTCGATCGCCAGAGCCATGATCTCCTGGTTCAGCGATGCGAACGCCAACTTTGCCACCGACATCTCGGGGCCGGGGTTGCCCATCTTGCGGTTCTGGGACGCCCTCAGGTTGGTGAGTCGCAGTGTTTCGGCCTTGGACCACAGCTTCATGACCCGATCGCGGGCATCGGCGGTCTTGAGGTGTTCCGGAGCGTGGTTCCAGGCGTTCACGACAGCCGAGATGGCGCCACTACCCCGCTTGGGTGAGCCACCGCCACCGATCGCGGAACGCTCATTCATCAAGGTGGTCAACGACACTCGCCACCCATCGCCGACATCGCCGATGCGGTCAGCGTCGGGCACCCGGACGTCGGTCATATAGACCTCGTTGAACTCGGCCTCGCCGGTGATCTGGCGCAAGGGCCGAACCTCAACGCCGGGGCTCTTCATGTCGAGCGCGAAGTACGTCATCCCGCGGTGCTTGGGAGCTTCGGGGTCCGAACGGGTGACCAACATGCCCCAGTCAGCCAGGTGAGCCATGGTGTTCCAGACCTTTTGGCCATTGACGAGCCACTCGTCTCCATCGAGCACGGCCTTGGTGCCCAGACCAGCAAAGTCAGAACCGGCGCCGGGCTCGCTGAACAGCTGACACCAGCGTTCTTCGCCGGTGAACATGGGCCGCAAGAACCGGCGCTTGAGCTCATCGGTGCCGTGGGTGTGGATCGTGGGGCCGGCCATCTCCAAAAAAAACATTCCGGGGTCCTGGGTCGGTGCCCCGGCATCGCGGAACCGACGCTCAACCGTCGACTGGAAGTCG
>CAYGMW010000032.1:0-1540 GCA_964350975.1 uncultured Acidimicrobiales bacterium
CTCGATCAACCAGTTGGCGCCAACCCGACCAGGTCGTCGCGTTCGGCCAACGCATCGAGCAGGGCCGGTTCGACGTCGGGCAGATAGTCCCGCCAGCTCGCTGGCACCCGCCCGGCCGCGAGCACAATCCAGGCCTGCATCGACGGCGCCACCGGCCGACGTCGCAGCACGAACTGGGGTGCCTCGCTCAGCAGCTTGTCGCTCTTGGCCAGGTTGCATCGACGGCAACACGCCACCACGTTCTCCCACACATGGGGCCCACCCCGGCTGCGCGGGTGCACATGGTCGATGCACTCGGCGGTCGCGCCGCAGTACTGGCAGCTGAAGTGGTCGCGGGCAAACAGGGTGCGCCGATGCAGCGGCGCCCGTCGCCGGTACGGCAACTCGACGTACTGGCGCAGACGCACGACCGATGGCGACGGCATCGACAGACGTTCTGAGTTCCACACCGCCTGCTCGCTGTGAATGGCGTCGGCTTTGTTGCTCAGCACAAGCAAGACCCCACGTCGCGCAGACACCACACCAATTGGTTCGTAGGTGGCATTGAGCACGAGGGCCCGACCCATCGGCGTCGCCGCGCCACCGGTCGTACGTCGCAAAGCAACATCGCTGCGAGACGTACGGGCGGCCATGGTTCACGCGGCGATCTGTGGCCAGCGGCGGCACCACTCGAGCCACACCACCACGTCAGCGGGCTCCGGGGTGGCTGACCCGTCGCCTCCGTACATCGTGGTCGTGCGAAAACCGAGATAGTCCCGGGCCGGAAGCGGCAAGAACGGCGGTCGGGCCCACCACCGGGTGGGCGCCATACGCCGGGCTTGCCTGAGCGCGGTCAACCATAGGTCTGGGCGGCGCAGGAGCGCCACCGCGACCGGCATCAACTGCCTCAAGCGGGGGGCTGATGCGCTCAGCTCTTGGAATCCTTCCAAGCCCCAGCATCGGCGCGAGGTTCTTTCGGCAAGCCGAGCACCATTTCGCCGATGATGTTTCGCTGCACCTGTGACGTGCCTGCGTAGATCGTGCCGGCGCGTGCGTTCAAGAAGGTGTCGGTCCAGCTGCGCACGTTGCCGGCGGGAGTGCCAGCAGCGTCGGCTTGGAACGCCGACTTCGGTGGCTCGCCCGACGGGGTGAGTGCGGCGGCACCCAAGATGTCGATCGACAGTTCTGTCAGCTTCAGGTGGTACTCGGACCAGTTCAGCTTGGTGATCGACGAGTCGGCCCCTGGTTCTTGACCGGCGAGGAACTTGGTGAGGGTGCGCATGCCGAGATACCGCATGATCTCGGTCTTGCTATAGGCCCACGCCATTCGCTGGCGAATGATCGGGTCGTCGAGGGAATCGGTCGACCGGGCCAGCTCGACCAGGCGGTCATATTCGGCGCGGAATGTGACGGGTAGGGTCGCCGCGGCCTCGCCTCGTTCGAAGCCCAAAAGGGTCATCGCGACACCCCAGCCTCCGTTGACGGCGCCCACAACGTTTTCTTTGGGGCAACGAGCGTCGGTGAAGAAGACCTCGTTGAACTCCGACTCGCCCGAGATCAT
>CAYGMW010000032.1:1550-17059 GCA_964350975.1 uncultured Acidimicrobiales bacterium
AGATCATCTTGATTGGTCGAACTTCGACACCTGGCTGATCCATTGGAACGAGCAGGAAGGTGATGCCGCGATGCTTGGCTGCTTCGGCGTCAGTGCGGGTGAGCACGAAGATCCAGTCGGCGAGATGGCCCGCAGACGTCCAGATCTTCTGGCCGTTGATCACCCACTCGTCGCCGTCGAGTTCGGCCTTGCAACCGAGGTTGGCTAAGTCGGAGCCAGCGTTGGGCTCCGAATAGCCCTGACACCAGGTGTCGGCGCCGCTGAGGATCCGGGGCAAGAAATGACGCTTCTGCTCCTCGGTGCCCCAATGGACCAAGGTGTTGCCGACCATCTGGATGCTGAAAGCGTCGTTCGGTCCACCCGTGGGCACGCCGGCCTTCTGGAACTCCTCGGCCACGATGACCTGCTCGAGTTCGGACAGGCCAGGACCGCCGTACTCGACGGGCCAGCTCAGGCCCAGCAGGTGATTGTCGGCCAGGGTCTGGCGCCACTCGGTGGTGAACTGGACGGCTTGTTCGCTGTTGAGCGCACCAATGCCCTTCCAGTTCGCTGGGAGATGCTCAGACAAGAACGCCTGGATCTTCTCTCGGAACGCGATGGACTCAGCGGGGTACGTCGGCTGCATTCCCACGATGCTAGTCGTCGGCGGCGGGCGAACATGTATCCGGACAGTGCAGTTCGCCAAGGGCTACACCAGAGCGATACCAGGCAACAGCCGCAGCTCCAATCAGCGGACCGTCAGCGCCCAATCCGCCAGGGACAATGAGCGTGCCTCGGCTGTGATCGAGGCGAGCCACCTGGTCGATCTCGCGTTGGGCGGCTTGGAAGAACTCTGCGCCATAACCGAGCGCCACCGAACCTGCGACCACGGCCAATCGCAGGTCGAGCAGGTTGGCCACACCGCCGACGGCCCGGCCGACGAGCAACCCGGTGCGGCGTCGCCACTGCGAAGTGGCGACCGCCGCTGGTTTGCCGGTGAGGGCTGCAATGGCGGTGCCCGATGCCTCACCTTCGAGGCTGCCCGCAATACCCGCGTGTTCGCGCCCACCAGGGTTGACCACGAGATGCCCGATGTGGCCAGCATTGCCGTCGGCTCCGTCGAGCAGCACTCCCCTGCTCACAATTCCGCCGCCCACACCGGTCGACACCACGATGGCGATGTAGTCGCCAACTCCGGCGGCCGCACCGAGCCAGCCCTCGGCAAGGGCCAAGGCTTTGGCGTCATTGTCGACAAAGGTCGCCATCTCAAACCGGGCCGCCAAACGGTCGCGAAGTGCAAACCCGCGCCATTGCGGAATGTTCAGCGGCGAAACCGACGATCCGTGCCCAGACATGGGGCCGCCGCACCCAACACCACACAACGTCGGTCGAGCGATTCCCTCAGCGATGGACAGGTCGAGCGCCTCGTCAGCGACCGACGCCACGAGCCCAAAGAGGGCCTCGGCGTCGTCGCCAGCGGTCGCTGATCTGGCCCGCGACACCACCGTGCCGTCAGCGGCAACAACGCCACATTCGATCTTGGTGCCGCCGATATCGACGGCGAGCACGGTTGGCGATGGTTCAACCATGAATCCGTACCCTAGGCTCACCGATGTGTCCGACCTCATGAAGTCGCCCGCGCCGACCTCGACATTCGCCGATCACTTCGATCGGATTGTCGACAACATCGAACTGGTGATCCGGGGCAAACGCCGCGTGATCGAGAGGTCGGTGTTGTGCCTGATGGCACAGGGCCACCTGCTCATCGAGGACGTTCCGGGGGTCGGCAAGACCAGCCTGGCCAAGGCGTTAGCGACCTCGATCGAGTCGACGTTCGGGCGGGTCCAGTTCACCCCCGACGTGTTGCCAAGCGATGTCACCGGCGTGAGCATCTGGCAGCGAGAGCAACGGGTGTTCGAGTTCCAGCCGGGGCCGGTGTTCGCCAACATTGTGTTGGGCGACGAGATCAACCGGGCATCTCCCAAAACCCAGGCGGCGCTGCTCGAGGCAATGGAAGAACGCCAGGTCACCGTCGATGGCATCAGCCATGAGCTGTCGAGCCCCTTCATGGTGATGGCCACCCAAAACCCCATCGAGCACGAGGGCACGTATCCACTGCCCGAATCCCAGCTCGACCGGTTCTTGATGCGGATATCTGTTGGCTACCCCGACCGGGCGTCGGCGATCGAGATCCTCGACGGCCACGGAACATCACCCACCACCATTGGCCAAGTCATCGATGCCGCCACCGTGGACAGCATGATCGAAGCGGCCCGCCGGGTGCATGTGGCCCCGTCGATCAAGGCCTACATCGTGGCCATTGCCGAGGCATCACGGAGCCATAGCGCCATCGCACTCGGAGTGTCGCCACGAGCCACCGTGGCGCTACAGAGTGTGGTTCGGGCGTTGGCCGCCTCGCGAGGGCGCGACCATGTCATCCCCGACGATGTGAAGGAAATGGCGCCGATTGTCTTGGCCCACCGCATCTCGCTGACATCGGACGCCCAGCTCCATGGTCGCTCGATCGCGACGATCATCGGCGACCTGCTCGATTCGGTTCCGGTGCCGTCCACCCACGAGGCCTGATCCTGCGATGCGCCTGACCCGACAGGGAGCCCTGCTTGCCGGCGTCGGGGTCGGCATTGTTGCCCTCGCCAGAGTGTTCGCCATCTGGGAGCTCTACGTGCTCGGCGCCGCCCTCGTGGGGTTGGTGCTCGTGTCGGCGTTGATCGTGGCGTCGTCGCGGTTGCGTATCGGGGTGCGACGCGAGATCACGCCGCTTCGCCTCCACGCCGGCGAACCAGCCCGCGTCGATCTGATGGTGACCAACCACGGTGCGCGTACGCCGGTGCTTCAGCTCATCGACCCCGTTGATGGCACCCGAGGCGCCCATGTGGCGATCGGGCCGCTGGTATCGGGCGAGCGGGCCACTGCGGCTTACCAGCTCCCCCGTCCTCGCCGGGGCCGGCTCAGCGTCGGCCCGCTCGATATTGAGGTTGCCGACGCATTCGGCTTGTCGAAACTGACCCTGAGCGCAGCCGCCGAGACCCGCCTGACCGTCTACCCCCGCCTGCACGACATTGATGCGGTGCCGTTCACCGTTGGCGACGAGATCATCGGAGCGGCCCCGAGCCCCGACGCGCTCGGCCGCAGCGGCGACGACTTCTATGCGCTGCGTCAATACACCGTTGGCGATGACGTCCGCCGCATCCATTGGCGCTCAACAGCACGACACGACGAGCTGATGGTTCGCCAGCAGGAACTGCCGTGGAACGGTCGGCTCACGCTGTTGCTCGACAACCGTCGGCGGATCGACGACCCGGGCCCTTTCGAGCTGGCAGTCGAGGCCACCGCGAGCCTGCTGGCAGCCAGCTCGCGACGGCGCGACCTCACGAGACTGCTCACCACTGACGGGGGCGACTCAGGGTCGGCTTCGGGTGCAGCCCATCTCGATTCGATGCTCGAATTCTTGGCCCTCGTCGAAACCACTCCAGCCGGGACGCTGCAACGCTCCTTGGCTGAACTCCACCAGGGAGCCGGGGGCGGGGCCATGGTGGTGGTGTTGGCAACACCGTCGAACAGCGAGATCGACGACGCCGTGGCCCTCAGACGCAAGTTCCGGAACCTTACGGTGGTGGCGTGCCAGCCGGTTCGGTCGCCCGAAGCGAACCTGCCCCACGCCGACATCATCAGCCAGCCCGCTGCGGGCGTCACGGTGTTGCGAG
Organism: uncultured Acidimicrobiales bacterium; assembly: GCA_964350975.1. Lineage (GTDB taxonomy): Bacteria > Actinomycetota > Acidimicrobiia > Acidimicrobiales > Poriferisodalaceae > JAADHX01. The sequence goes on from CAYGMW010000032.1 coordinate 5,255, forward strand.
TCAGCGATGCATCACAGTTCGTCACCGGATGGATGGCAGTTCATGGTCGACGTCTGACCGCAACACCAGCAGCCGGGCAAGCGAACCCAACAGGTGGCATCCAATGAGCGCTGTTACCTCTCGGCCAACCCAGTCGAGGCCAACCCAGTCGAGGCCAACCCAATCGATGCCAACGACAGCGCGCCTCGCCTTGTCGCGGCAACGGCCTCTTCGGGTCGTCCGGGGCTGGCCCATCGGGCTGGCCGAGGCGATGCTCGTTGGGCTGAACGCGTCGGTCACTGTTGCCCTGCGTCGGTTGTTCGATTCGTGGGATTTTGTTGGCCCGGCGCTGGTTGCCCTGTTGGCCAGCCATTTGTTGGCGTGGTCGATGCGTCGGGCCCGGCTCGGCCTCGCAGTATCAGTGGCGACGTCGGTGGTGGTGATGGTGTTCTTCATCGCCAATGTGCGATTCGGCGCCACCACCTCGTTTGGCGTCCCCACTGCAGACACCTGGTCGGCGTTGGGCGACCAGATGGGTGTTGCCTGGGACGAGTTCGCGGTGGTGAAAGCGCCAGCGCCAGCCCTCGACGGGTTCGTTGTTGCCCTGATGGCGGTGTTGTGGGTCGCGGCCGTCATTGCCGATACCGCCGCTTTTCGCACTCGTACGGTGCTCGAAGCAGTGTTGCCGGCAACCACCATCTTCGTGTTCACCGCGCTGCTTGGTGTCACCTCGTGGCGGGCAGTCACCACTGGGGCGTTCATTGCGACGGCGGGCTTGTTCTTGTTGGCGTCGCGTATCGCGTTTCCGCTGTCGCTCGCGGTTCCGGTCGGACGAGTGCGCTCCAAACAGCCCAGCGCTCATCTGCGCTCGGGGTTGATCATCGTCGGGGTCGCGATGCTGCTCGGGGTAGCCGCCGGCCCGCTCATCCCTGGGGTCGGCAATGCCGCCGTTATCGACTGGAAGTCCTTGGACGGCAGCGGCGGGACCCGGGTGACCTTGTCTCCCCTGGTCGACGCCAGGGGCCGGCTGGTGCAGCAGTCCGACGTTGAATTGTTCCGGGTCACGACGTCGCTGGATACCGGCGCGTACTGGCGCATTACGGCTCTTGACCAATACACCAACGGCGTCTGGACGTCGAGTTATCAGTACTCAGACGCCCGCGGCACTCTCTCGGTGCCCGATTCTGACAATGGTGTCGTGATCGACGCCGAGTTCACCGTCGCCAATCTGGGCGACATCTGGCTGCCAGCACCCTATGAAGCGGTGTCGATCAGCGGCATCGCCGCGTCGTGGGACAACGAGTCGTCGAGCCTCGTCACGCCGGACCCGACAACCGACGGGACCGCCTACTCAGTTCGTTCGATCGTGCCGACGTTCAGCCCAGCGGACCTGAGGGCGGCTTCGGGTGTGATCCCCGACGACATCCGGTTGCGATACACCGCGCTGCCGGTGACCGTTAGCGAGCGGGTCACCACCTTGGCCGCTGAGCTGACAGCGGGCCTTGGCTCGAACTATGACCGAGCGCTGGCACTCCAGCAGTTCTTCCGCGACAACTTCACCTACAGCACCGACGTGTCGGCTGGCCACGACGGCGACCGAGTTGAGCGTTTCGTCTTCGACGAACGAATCGGTTATTGCGAACAGTTCGCCGGAACCTTTGCAGTGATGGCCCGCTCTGTCGGGCTCCCCACGCGGGTGGCGACCGGTTTCACTCCGGGCCAAAGGTTCGGCGACCAGTTCGTGGTCCGGGGCGAGAACTACCACGCGTGGCCAGAGGTGTGGATCGACGGCGCATGGGTGTCGTTCGAGCCAACACCCGGACGCGGGTCACCTCAGGGTGTGGCTTGGACCGGTGTCGCTCCAGCCCAAGAGGGCGGATTCTCCAGCGGCAACACCGAAGAAGAAGAGTTCAACAACGGCGGTCAACTCGTGCTGCCGTCGACGACGCTCGACATCGAGTCGCAGTTACCTGACCTCGAAGCGGACACGTCCACCACGACCGGCGTCGTCGACGGCTCAGGCGGCGCGCTTGGGTGGCTGGCCCCGATGTTCGCGATGCTCGGCGGGTTCGGTCTGGTCGCCGCTGGCTGGTGGTTTGGCGTTCCGGCGCTGGCCCGCCGACGCCACCATCGTCGCCACGCCGCCGCCGAAACGAATCGGGCCCGCATCCACGAACTGTGGCGCGACATCACCTTGGCGTTCGCGGTTCATGGACGTCCCATGGGTACCACCGAGACCCGCTCGGAGTTCGTTGCTCGCGCCGCGGCCGATGGCTGGGTGTCGACCAATGACTTGGCCAGGATCGCAACGCTCACCGACGCGGCCCAGTTCGGCGCCTCAGCCCCAGCCGACGCTGAGGTCACCGAAGCTCGCGTGATCGCCGCTGCGATCGTGGCCCAGCTCGACAGCCGCGGCGATCGCAGCGATCAGATCAAGCGTCGGATCGACCCGCGAGTGCTCGTGGGCTAAGCAGCTCTCACCAACTCGAGCTGTGACTAGCTGTGGTCGGTGTCGCCGCGACGGCGGCGAACCTTGCCGCCGATACCGCCGACGGTGTCACGCAAGTTCGTGCTGCGCATATTGCCCGTGACCTGGGCGAGGCCCGCTCGGCCCAGCTTCCGAGCATGCCGTTCAATGACGATCAGGCTCGCGAACACGATCAGGAAACCAATGAACGACAGGGCGTAGTGCATCGAGAGCGCGACGACAAGAACGACGGCACCAAGGACCACGCCCACGAGCGCGATCTTGATGGTTCGCCATGAGTGGCGGTACAGCGTTGTTTCGCCAACTTCTCGAGCGAACTCTGGGTCGCTTTCGTAGAAGTCCTGCTCAATCTGCTGCAGGATGCGTTGTTCGTCTTCAGAGAGCGGCATCTACGCCAACTCCTTCGCATCAGGTGCACGGGTTCGCAACTCGCACGGTGGTTTGCCGTGTCTCATAGTTTCACACAGCCAACCGTCGACAACAACGCGGGAGGCATGACGATTCCCATCAAATTTTTTTCTCCTCTGGCCCCCAGAGCTCTCGGCCTGGACCTCGACCACCTTGAGACATCATTCGGCCGGGCATGATGGCCGAGTCGCCGAAGCGGGCCCGGATGTCGTCGAGGGCTTCGGTGACGTCGGACCAGTCGTTGTCAGACGCCGTGTTGTGGCCGCCAACCGATGGGTTGGCCGGCAACTGGTCGTCGAAGGAGAGCTGTCGACCGACGGGTTCGGCCAGGTTCGCGGCGCTCACGCCGAGCAGCCGTACTCCCCGATCGGTGATGGCCTCGACCAGCGCTGGCTCTCGCAACAATTTGAGCGCGGCTCGCACGATCTGAGGCGAGGTGGTGAGTTCGTCGCCGGGTGTGATCGATCGGGTGATGGTGTGGAAGTCACCGAATCGGATTTTGAGCTGGACGGTCGATGCGGCCAGCGCGGCCCGTCGGATACGGGCTGAGACGGCGTCGGCGAGCTTCACGAGCACGGCGTGCAAGGTCTCGATGTCGTGGTGGTCGATCGAGAACGTCTCCTCGTGGCCGATCGACTTGGCGGTTCGAGACGCGACGACGGGTCGGTCATCGATGGCCATCGACAGCTGGTGCAGGTGCCGCGCGCTGTTGGCGCCAATGGATGCCGCGAGCGCACCGATGGGCACTCGGGAGAGGTCGCCGATGCTGACGATGCCGAGCGACATCAGCTTCTCGTGGGTCTTGGGGCCCACGCCCCACAGGGCCCGGATGGGGTGTTGTTGCAAGAAGTCGAGTTCGGTGTCGATTGGCACGGCAACGACTCCTTGGCCGGGCTTGGTGCCTCGAACGTCGGCGACTGGCTTGGCTGCTTCCGATGCCAGCTTGGCGAGCAGCTTGTTGCGGGCAACACCGACCGAACACGTCAGGCCCAGCTCGTTGAAGACATGCGCCCGCAGCCTGTGCCCGATTTCGAGGCCCGATCCGAAGAGGCGGAACGCGCCGCGGATGTCGAGGAAGGCTTCGTCGAGAGCAATGGGTTCGATCACCGGGGTGTAGGTGCCGAAGATCTCATGGAGGTGAGCCGACACTTGGGCGTAGCGGTCGTGGTCGCCGTGCAGGAAGACCGCGTCTGGGCATCGCCGACGAGCCACTGCAGTGGGCATCGCCGAGCGGACTCCGTGGGCTCGGGCTTCATAGGACGCAGCAGCGACGACGCCCCGATCGCCAGTGCCGCCGACGATGACGGGCCTGCCTCGCAGCGACGGGTCGGCTTGGACCTCGACTGACACATAGAACGCGTCCATGTCGACGTGGACGACCCCGAGTCGACGGTCGGCGCCAGGCTGGGTGTGAACCGTGTTCACGCGAGGCGGATCACCTGGAATGAGGCTCGATCGGCTCCTAGCACCTGATAGTTGAACTCTTGGGTGCCGTCGGCCCACGGAGCAGAGGTCCACGCGAGTAGCGGTTCGTGGAGCCAGCGGGGTGAGCTGCCCACGAGGTCGGAGATTTCGTGTCGCGCGACCCAACGAGCTTGGGTGACGATGCCGTCGGGGTCGTCGATCGCGATCTCGCCCTCGTGGCCGCCTGACAGGTGGATCGATGCGGTCATGTGCCAACCAAGGTCGGGGGCCTCAACGGTCACCGAGTACAGGTGTCTGGACCATGATGCGACAACGATGCCGGTTTCTTCGACGACTTCTCTCGTGAGTGCTGACAGGACCGATTCGCCGGGGTCGACGACTCCGCCTGGAGGGCTCCAGTCGAACGAGCCGTTACGTCGTTCGTTTTCGACGAGCAGCACACGGCCCTGATGCTCGATAACCCCGCCGGCGACCTGCCACTGCTTCATCTCGCCAGTCTGTCACCGAGCGGGGAACGTCGCACCGGATCGCTGACGTTCTACGATGCGAGCCATGTCAGACCGTGAGCCCGATCAGTTCGTTTCCCCGGCAGCAGGTGCGCCGCGCCCCGGTGTGGATCCGGCGGCGATTGTTTTGCCGGAGACGTCGCTGGCCCCAAATGCGCTGCCGTCGGCGATGGCGCGTGGGCTCGCGTTTGCCGCGGTGATCATCGCTGGCATCTGTGGCGGTTTGGTTGGTTGGGCGGTGACCGATCTTCAATGCACGGGCGAATGCGGAACCCCGTCGACCATTGGGGCGGTCGTTGGTGCGCTGCTGGCTGCTGGTGGTGTCGCGGTGATTTCGGTGCTGACCCTGCGTGCGATGGCTGAGTGGAACCAGCAAACCTCGATTCGCAACCGCCGATGAAAGAGGCGGAACCAGCACCGCCGATGAAAGAGGCCGAACCTGCACAGCTGTTGGCGTTGGCGCTTGAGTTGGCGGCGCAGGCCGCAGCGCGGCATCGGGCGGGCAACGGGGGTGGTTTCGACACGAAGTCGTCGCCGACTGATCCAGTCACGGAGGTCGATCGCGACAGTGAGGCGTTGATTGTTGACGGCATTCTGGCGGCTCGGCCCGATGATTCGATTGTTGGCGAGGAGGGCGCCAACGTCGACGGGACCAGTGGCGTGCACTGGGTCATCGATCCTCTCGATGGAACGGTCAACTTCATCTATGGCTTCCCTGAATACGCGGTGTCGATTGCGGTGATCGACCGCGGTGTTTCGGTCGCGGCTGTGGTGCACAACTCGGCGACGGGCACGGTGGTGTGGGCCCATCGCGGCGGTGGCGCGTTCTGTGCGACAACCGACGCCGATGGTGGCCTCACCGAGGCGACCAGGTTGACAATGACCGATGGCGTGCCGGGCGAGCGGGTGTTGTTGGCTACCGGATTTGGCTACGACCCGGTGGTTCGGGCTCGTCAGTTGGCGGTCCTGACCGAGGTGCTCGACCATGTGCGAGACATTCGTCGGGCCGGGTCCGCGGCACTCGACTTGTGTCATGTGGCTGCCGGTCATGTCGATGCCTACTACGAGACCGGTCCGAACGTGTGGGATGTCGCGGCTGGGATGTTGATCGTGGCCGAAGCTGGTGGTGTCGCGTCGTACGACCCGACGACCAAACGGGTGCTCGCTGCGGGCCGCAACGTGTACGAATCGCTCGACATTGTGATCGCCTCAGCGGAGGTCTCGGCGGGTATGCCGACTATGGCACCCGAAAATGAGTCATGATCTGATCCGTGGGAACACGAATACTCACTGTTGAAGACGACGAACGCATTCGGACCGTCGTACGTTTTGGCCTCGAAGATGAGGGCTGGATCGTCGCCGAGGCCGATAGTGGCGAAGCCGCCATTGAAGAATTCAACCGTTTTGATCCTGACGTTGTGCTGATCGACATCATGCTGCCTGGCATCAACGGGTTCGATCTGTGCCGGGTGCTTCGACGCAATAGCGATGTTCCGATCATCATGGTCACGGCCCGAGACGACACCCATGACGTGGTTGCCGGCCTCGAAGCGGGCGCAGATGACTACATGACAAAGCCCTTTGCCCCCAAGGAGCTGTCAGCTCGTATTCGGGCGTTGTTGCGCCGCAACCGGCCCCTGTCGTCGGATCTGTCGATGATCCGCATCGGCGATCTGGAGGTCACTCCTGACCAGGGTGTGGTCAAGCGCGGCGGCGAAGAGATTCATCTGACCAAGACCGAGTTCAGGCTCCTGTGCGAGCTGGCGTCGAACCCCGGCAAGGTCTTTTCTCGCGAGTCACTGCTGGAGAAGGTCTGGGGTTATGACTACTTCGGCGATGGCCGCTTGGTCGATGTGCATGTTCGCCGGTTGAGGACCAAGGTCGAACTCGATGCGGCTCATCCTCGCCATGTGGTGACGGTCCGTGGCATGGGGTACAAGCTCCAGACGTGAAGCAATCTTGGGTCATCCCTGCGTGGACGTGAGGTATTGCCTTGCGTGGACGAACAATGTTGAAATTCTTGCGTTTGGGTTTGGGGCTGCGGTCTCGCATTGCGCTTGCGTTCGGGCTTGGCGGCTTGATGGTGTCGGCGTTGTTGTCGCTGACTGCCTACAGCGTGACGAGGACTACCAGCCTTGAGCAACGATCCGAGGCCGTGGAGAGCCAGTTTTTCAAGAATGCTGGTTTCGTTCAGGCCGCGTCGCTGACCGAAGGTGCGTCCTATGGTGACATTTTGCGCGACCTTCCGCAGCTGGCTGGTGCGTCGCCGATCGCGAACATTCCCGGCAACGCCAACCCGTGGGTTGCGCCCCGCTTAGCACCAGAAGACCTGCCGACAGAGCTGGTCGAGCGGGTGGCCCAGGGTGATGGCGCGTATTCGATGCGGTACTCGCGCAACGGCAGCCGAACGCTGGCGATTGGTGTCAGGGTCAGCCAGACCAACGTCAGCTATTTCGAGGTGGTGACGCTGAGCGAGATCGAGTCGAGCTTGTCGTCGTTGCGAACCACGTTGGCGGCGGCGTCGCTTGGGACCACGTTGATCGCAGCGTTACTTGGGGTGTGGGCCGCTGGTCGCGCTCTGCGTCCGTTGGCGAGCGTGGGCGACGCAGCCCAGTCGATCGCTGCGGGCGATCTCGACACCCGCATCGAAGGCAAGGGCGACCCCGACCTCGACACCTTTGTTGGTTCGTTCAACGACATGGCGAGCGCGTTGGAGACCCGTATCGAACGAGACACCCGTTTCGCGAGCGACGTCAGCCATGAGTTGAGGTCTCCGCTGATGACACTTCGGGCGTCGATTGATGTTCTTGATGCCCGTCGTTCGGAGCTGTCGGAGCGTTCGGCCGCAGCGCTTGATTTGTTGTCCGACGACGTGACGCGGTTTCAGCGCCTCGTCGAGGACCTGCTCGAGATCTCGCGGTCTGACGCTGGGTCGATCGATGCCTCGTTCCAGCCGATCGATCTGTGCGAGCTCGTGACCCGAGTGTTGTCATCGACCGGGCACCCTGACCTTGAGGTCAACGTCCGCAAGGGAGCTGGTGACTGTGTGCTGATGGGCGACAAACGACGCCTGGTGCAGGTGGTATCGAACCTGATCGAGAACGCCGACAAGTATGCGACAGGTCCCACGGCGGTCTCGCTGTCAGGCAATGAGTCAATGCTTCGTCTCGTGATTGATGACAACGGTCCGGGTGTGCCCCTCGACGAGCGGCGCCTGATCTTTGATCGGTTCGCTCGCGGGGCGATGGCCCGCCGACGCGGCAGCGGCAGTGGGGCCGGGCTGGGGCTGGCGCTCGTGGCCGAACATGTTCGTCTGCACCATGGCCGCGTCTGGGTTGAAGATGTCCCAGAGCAGGCCGGATCTCGTTTCGTGGTGGAGCTGCCAAGAGGAGGCGAAGCATGAACCACCTCAGGACCTGGCTGATCGCCATCGTTGCTGCCACGTTGGCGTTCAGCAGCTGCGGTATTCCGGTCGACGATTCGCCCAGTGTTGTTGCGCTCCCTGACAATTTCGTGCTCGATCCGGCCGCGGCTGCGACCAGCACAACGGCCGCGCCGGCACCTGACGCCGGGCTTCAGGACCTGTTCTTCATCCGTGAGGGTCGGCTGATTTCGGTGCCACGCGACTTGGGCGACGAGGTCTTGGCCCAAGCGGTGATCGAAGCACTCATTGTTGGGCCCGACGAATCGGAACGTTTGCTCAGCATCGAGAGCCGACTCGCCCCTGACCTGGTCGTGGAGGCCGGGTTCTTGGTGGGTACCAATGTGTTGGCCTTGAACTTCATTGACGCCAACGCGTCGACGGATCCGACCCCGTTCCTCGGTGTCGAGGGCGACTTGCGCGCTCAGGCCATTGCCCAGCTGGTATTCACCGGCGTCGACTTTGGTGCCTCCGGAGTGGTGTTCCAGTCCAACGGTGTGTGGCAGTTGGTCGCCAACTCCCGAGGCGAGGTTCAGGTGTTCGATGAGGCCGGTATTCCGGTGCCGCTGACCATCTCGGACTTCAACAACATCACCCGCACCACCCTGTAGCCCTGTAGCCCTGTAGCCCTTAGCGGCGCAGATGGTTAGCCAGGCTCATCACGGCAAGAATTGTGGGGAACACCTCGAGACGACCGAACAGCATGAGCACCATCAAGATGGGCCGCGACAGTCGGGGTAGTTCGAGGAAGGTCGATGCGGGTCCGGCTTCGCCGAGTGCGGGGCCGATGTTGCCGATGGCTGATGTTGCTGCCGAGAATCCAGTCACCGGGTCGGCGCCAAGCGCGGTCACCAACGCTCCCCCGACCAGGGTCGCGGTGAGGTAGAGCAGCACGAACCCCACCGCGCGGTTCACCACGTCGTCGCTGATGACGCTGTCGCCAAGGCGCAGGTGGCGCACCGCCCTTGGATGCCTGGCCCTGGTGATCTCGCGTGCCGCGAACTTCGCAATGATCTGGAGCCGCAGGGTTTTGATGCCACCCGACGTCGACCCGGTCGTGCCGGCCGGGATCATCAACAACAGCAACAGCACCTGGGCGGCAGGACCCCACATCGTGAAGTCCGAGGTCCCAAAACCGCTGCTCGTGATCACGGACACCACATTGAACGCCGCGTCGCGCAGGGTGCGCGACGCCGACATGCCGAGGTCGAGATTGATGACAAACACGCCCGCGATTGCAGCAACCACCATCGCGGCGTAGAGGCGGAACTCACTCACCCGCCAGTACACGCCGAGGTCGCCTCGAAAAGCCTGCCAGTGCCACGAGAAGCTGGCCCCGCAGATGAACATGCCGATGATCAGGATCAACTCGACCATCGCGCTGTCGAAGTGGGCGACCGACGCGCTGTACGGAGCGAATCCACCCGTCGACGCGGTGGTGAAGGCATAGGTCAGGCCGTCGTAGAGATCGAGTCCGCCGAACAGCATCAGCGCCGCCGTGATTGCCAGCGTCACGAACCCATACAGCAGCCAGAGCCGTCGGGCTGTTTCGCGTACCTGGGGTGTGAGTCGGTCAGGGGTCGGGCCCGGAGCTTCGGCTGCGATGAGTTCGAGTCCACCCACCTTCAGTGCGGGCAGGACGGCAACGGCGAGGACGATGAGCCCCATCCCGCCGAACCACTGGGTCATCTGGCGGAAGAACCTGACCCCCTTGGGTACGGCGTCGAGGTCGGCGATGACCGTCGATCCCGTACACGAGAACCCGGACGTGGATTCAAAGATGGCGTCGTCGAAGTGGGCCCAGTCGAATGTGCCTGACAGCAAGTACGGCAGCGCACCGGCGATCGAAACCGCAACCCACGACCAGGTGACAGCGGAGAACGCCATCGCCGCTCTCTGCGTGGAAGGCACCTGGCTGGTGGCCCAGGCCACGACACCGATCAGCCCGGTGATCGCCGCTGAGCCCATCAATGCACCGACATCGGTGCCGCGGTCGGCGCCCCCGTCGATGAACCCAACCACACCTGAAACAGCCATGCCGGCGGCAACCAACATGAGCGCAATACCGCTGACATGGGCCGTACCGCTGTCGAACTGGGGCACCCACGACCGAAAGCCGCTGGACCGAAGCGACGTTGAGGTCATGAGCGCCCCACCAGCCCGGCCATGGTCCGGTAGGCGCGACGGGCGCGTAAACGGTTGGATTTCGTGACGACCGCGAGTGCCGCCAGCACCGGTAACACCGACACCCGACCCAGCAGCATCAGGGCCGCAGCGACGAGCCGCCCGCCGGGAGGCAGTGCTTGCAGGGTCGATTCGGACAACTCGGCGCCGTAGGCCGGGCCCGCGGTGGCCAGCAGCGACAAGGTCGAACCAATGGCTGAGAACACATCGTCGCCATAGAGCGCTAAGGCCAGATAGCCGCTGACCGCCACCAGCACGTTGAGCATGACCTCGCCGAGAATCCGCCCAACCACCTCGTCGCTCACTGTTGAGCGACCAACCCAGACCTGCAACACCGAACGCGGGTGCAGTTGGCGCTTGAGTTCGCGGCGCATGGCGTTGATCACGACCAGGATGCGGGCCAGCCGCAGACCTCCGGTGAGTGACGCAGCCATGCCACCGACGGCGCACAGGGTCACGAGCAGGACCACACCTGGGCCGCCAAAGGAGTTCGGGTCGGCCCCAACAAGCCCGGTCGTTGACACTGCCGATGCGGCGGCGAAACCGGCGAGGCGCACCCCACTGGTGGACCAATCATCGCCCCAGCCGATCAGCAGGAGCCACGCCGCAGCACACACCGCGACATAGGTGCGAAACTCTGCGGCCCGCCAGAGGAGCCCGACATCGCCGGTGCGTAGGAGCTGGAAAACAAACGGCAGGCTCACACCGGCGACGAACATCGCGACAACCGACACCCATTCGATTGCGGCAGAGTCAAAAGCGGCGATCGAGCCCGCCCTGGTCGACCAGCCACCTGTCGAGGCCACCGTCAGTCCATGGTTGATCGCATCGAATACGGGCATTCCGGCCGCTGTGTAGGCGAGGCCGATGGCTAGCGTGAACACGACGTAGATGGCCGTGAGGCGGCGCAGGTTACCGCCCACCGTGGGCGACATCCGGCTCGCAGCCCGGGTAGCGACGCCACCACTCGCGTCGAGGCCACCAATACCTAGCCGCGGGAGCACTCGCACCACGGCAACCAGGCTGACCGCGCCGGACCCCCACTGGAGCATGGCCCGAAAAAGTTGCTCGCCGCGAGACAGTTCGGCCGGATCGGCAATGACCGATGCCGCGGTGGTGCTGACACCGGCGGCCGACTCGACCACGGCATCGATGATTCCGTCGACGGCGCCGGTGGCGAGGTGCACTGCAGCGCCGGCCGCCAACATCGCGAGAGCACCCGTCACGAGGGACCCATAGAGCTCCTCGGTCGACATACGGCGCGGCAGCGAGAAGTACGACGCCAGCGGAATCCCGACGGCGAACAGCCCGAGGGCGGCCAGCGCCAACGCGACTGGGTGTCCCTCACCTGCACCCACATCGATGAGCGCGGCAGGAACCACAGCGAGTCCACC
>CAYGMW010000033.1:0-16958 GCA_964350975.1 uncultured Acidimicrobiales bacterium
TGGATGGGCGACACCGCCTCCGACTGGTACCTGGTCCAAGACCACACCGACCGGGTCATCGACCAATGGTCCAACCCGCCGCCGCGACTACCACCCGACCGGCAAGAACCTGACCGGCCCCGAGAGTCGGCCAGTCGGGCGCAAGAACCCTTGTTCAGCGGCTAAGGCGAACCTCGCGCGCCCCTCGGGCAGACGCGAAGATGCCCCGCCATGCAGGCGGGGCATCGTTTCAGATTCCAGCCAATGACGGCATGGGCTCGGAGGTAATCAGCCTTCTTCGCCGTCGATCTTGTCGACCGCATCCTTGATGGCGTCTGGCACCTTGCCGCCGGTCATGTCGTCGACCTTGTTCACAACAGCCTCAGCGGCGTTTTCGGCCATGTCGCGAGCGCCTTCGGCGGCGTCCTTGGCCTTGTCCATCGCGCCTTCAGCAGCTTCCTTCGCCTTGTCAAAAAGCCCCATTTTCGGCCCCTTTCAGATCAACACGTCGCCAACTGCGACGCCTCTGTTCTAGCAGCTTGGCAAGCGAAACGGACCCCGCGGGTGAGTCAGCGGGCCGAATCGGCGGCGAAACGATCCTTCAAACGCAACATCGGGCGCTCGACGATGGCAAAGCTCGCCACCGCCGCGACCGCGCTGCCCCCGACCTGGAGCACCAGCAGATACCGAAACGGCATCAACGGATAGGCATCTTTGACGAGCTCGAACACCGGGACGTGCCACAGGTAGAGCCCATAGGACAAGGTGCCGACGGCCGCGATCGGGCGCCACGACAACAACCGAGCCACGATCGACTCCGGCGCGGCGGCGAGATGCAAGATGACTCCGACCGAGGCCACCGCCGCCATCAGGAAACCACCGACATGCACCCAGGCCGAGGTGGTGCGGGCGAAGGTCATCAACACCACCAACACCAAACCGCACACCGCCGCGAGCGGAGCCAACCGCGACGCGGTCGAGCGCACCACAGCCGTCGATGCCGCTGTCAGCGCCAGGGCGGCCACACAACCGATCAACAAGGCGTCAGCGCGCGCGTGCAGCGCAAAGTAGGTGTACTCGGCGTTCTCGAAGCGCAACCAGACAACAGCCCGACCAACAGCGACCACCGCCGCCACGAACACCAGCGCGCTGGCAATGAACCGGGTCGACCGACGCACGAGCATCCACACCAGCACCGGCGGCCACAACACATAGAACTGTTCTTCGATCGCCAGGCTCCAGGTGTGGCCAAACACGCCAAGGCCCCGGTCGACCACCATGGCCAGATAGTTCGTGGCGTACCCGAGGGTCCACGGTGCAGCGGCTAACGAATCGGACCTCAGCTGACCCGGCTGCCACACCAACAACACCGGTACCACCACCGCGACCATCACCACCAGCGCAGGGGTCAAGCGCAGCAGCCGACGAACATAAAAACGGCGCAAGCTCACCCGGCCGAACCGGTCGAACTCCTGGCACAGCAAGGCGGTGATCAAGAACCCGCTGAGGACAAAGAACACGTCGACACCAAGGAACCCGCCCTGCATCAACGGAACGTTCGCGTGGTGTGCCATCACCAGCAGCACCGCGCAGCCACGCAGACCATCGAGGGCAGGCACGTACCCAAGGCGCCAGCGCTCGATTGCCCCAGCGCCAGGACTGGCCGGGGTTGTTGGATTGGCAGCGGTTGTTGGATTGGCCGGAGTTGCAGGCTGGCGCTTCAGACCCAGCCCAGCAGCGAGGAAGTAGACATCAGCGCGGGTTCGGGCCCGTTCGAATGTGGCCATCGTGGCGACAAAGATCAGCTCACCGACCACGATGGCCAGCGCGACCGCAGCCCATCGAGATGTCGGCGACACCGCGGTGCCAACGACCGAACCACCGAGCGCTCCGAGCACCAAGCCGGCAAGAGCATCGCGGGTTTCGGCAATGACATCGACACCGAGCGACCGCTTCGCCAGTCGCCACACCGGCACATAGGCCACCTGAAGCACGACATAGAACCAGCCAAAGCCGACCTCACCCCACATCGCCGTGGCCGCCGCGCCTGCGGTCCACGTCACGATCAACCAGCTCGCCGACAGCCACATCGCCACCCGCGTGCGCCCGACTGCGTTGAACGCATGGAACAGCGGAGCGGTCATCGCTGTCGTCACGATCGCGGGCGTAAACAACACCAAGAGATCAGCAGCAGGAAGCCACTGGTCCGAAAACACCAAGCTCACCAGTTCAGAGGGCGCGACCAGAACCGCGATGACCACCGGGAACGCAATCAGGGCATTGAGTCGGATAGCCCGAGCAGTGAGTAGTCCCAACAAGACCCGGTCGTCTTGCACCCGAGCCAGGCTCGGCAGCACAACCCGATCGATCGCGCCGAGCAACAAGATCGGCATCAAGACCAGGTTGTAGGCCCACGAGACATACCCCAACGAGGTGAGGCCCAGCACGGCACCGATGAACAAGGGCTGGAACGCATCGGTCAGAGCCACCAACAGGCCTGAGGCCTGCACTGGAAGACCCACTGACAACAACTCACGGTAGCTGCCCCGCACTCCCCGAAGCCGGGGCCCACCACGACTCGCCCAGCGCTGAGCGCCGTAACCCAAGACCTCTTTTGCCCCGACGGCCAGGGCCAGCGAACCAGCACCATGACCTCGAGCGGCCAGCACCAAGACGACACCGAAATAGCAGAGTGTCTCAACGGTTTCAATTGCCGCGAGCACGGCGAATCGACGCTGGCGTTGCAGCCGCGCCGATGGCACCGATCGAGCGAACCGGGCCGCAAGCGCAGCCGCGAGCACACCAACCCACAGCGCCAACTCGCCGCGGCCGCCTTGCCACAGCACCGTCGAGCCAATCGCACCACCCAGCAATGCGGCCGACGCCAGCGCTGCCACCAAACGTCGAGCTGCAGCCCACTGCGACGCTGGCGGCTCGTCGATCTGACGAACCAGCGAGACCGTCAAGCCAAGGTCGCCGAGCAGGGTGGCGGCCCCGAACACCATCAGGTGCAAGGTGGCAAAACGTCCATAGTCAGCCGGCTGCAGCCAGCGGGCGAGCAGCACCGCCGACAGGGCGCTGAGAACAATCGTGAGCAGCTGGCGGCCGCCCAGCAGCAGCGCCCCCCGCGTCGAACGGCCAGGTTCGTTGGCTCGCACGTCCACCGGTGCAACTGGGCCAACATCATGCTGGTCAACCGTCGCAGCCACGGTGCTAGCCACTGACGCGCTGACGCATTCTCGGCGCAACCAAGGTCGTCGAACTGGTGCGCCGCGGCGAGCGCCTCGTCGCCGCCAGATCGCGGCTCGCAAACCCGTTGAGCACGGTCCACACCACCGGCACACCACTCTTCTCGAGACGATCAAGGGCCGCGCCCAACCGGCGCCGTTTGGTGACCCCCCGGCGAATCACCACCAACACACCATCGACGATTCCTGACAACACCTGGGCATCGGCGATCGAGTTCAGGTGAGGTGCATCGATAATGACGAGATCGGCGTCGGCCTGGACCGCCCGCAACACCTCAACAATGCGGTGACCATCAAGCGCCGCGGCGCCGCTGTCGGTTGCCGGACCAGCGGGCAACACCCGGAAACGGCCAGCTGACCCCCTGAGAGGAAGCTCGGACAAACACGCCGACACCGAATGCTCGCCCGACAACACCGACGACAAACCAGGATCCTGGCCAACGCCACACCGGCGATGCATCGCCGGACGCCGCAGGTTGGCGTCGATCAACACAACGTTTCGCCCGCTGCGAGCCATCACCGCAGCCAACTCAGCAGCAACAGTGGTCTTGCCCTCGCGACGGTCAGGACTGGTGACGAGGAGCGTCTGCACCGGGTGGGCCAGGCTCTGGGCCACGATCGCGGTGCGAATCGACCGGAACGCGTCGCTGGTGGCCGACAACGGGCGGTGCAGGGTCGAAACTGCGTTGAACCGACTGCGCAAGCTTCGATCCTTGGGTGTTGCACCGAGCACGGCGACCCCGACGAGTTCGCGATCGACGGTTTCGCGCCGGCGAAGGGTGTCGTCGAGATAGTCGACCGCAAAGGCCAACGCGAGCCCCGCGGCGAGACCAGTCAGCACCGCAACGGTCAACTGCCGCGCCACCGACGTGCCGAGGGGACCAGATGCCGCGGATGTGGTTCCGAGCAGCGACGGGCCCGCGTTCTTGATGCCGGCCTCATAGCCAATCTCGTCAGCTCGGGTCTGCAACTGAAGCTGCAAACCAAGCACCGACTCTCGTTCGGCCAACAACTGGGCCAGCTCGGGATCAGGCGATTCGCCAGCGATCAACACATCAGCCTGGAGCGCCGAGTTCGGCGACGCGGCCGAGGCCAGCAATCGGTAGAACTCTTCGTCGAGTTCGGCACCCGCCACCTCGGCAATCCGCGAATCCAGGCGCGACACCTGATCGTTGTACAGGGCTGCCCGAGACTGCAACGTCTGGCCGATATTCAGATAGAACTCGCTGATCTGGAGCTTGCGAAACTCGACATAGGAGTCAGCGAAGGCTCCAGCGGCAGCTTCGGCAACGGCAGGGTTCGGGCTCTGCACCGTGATCCTGATGACATCGGCCACACCCTCCTTGTCGACCGACAGGCGAGCAATCTGGCTGCTCGCCTCAAGACCCAACCGATCCCAGACGCCCTGCCACACCGGCGAGGTCTGGGCCGTGATGATCTGGGTGTCGATGGTGCGGACCGGATCGACCGCTTCGTAACCGGCGATACCGATGACCACGTCGGCCGACGCTTCGGTGATTTGGACCTGGGCTGACGCTTCGTACATCGGCACCGTGGCGGCCATCCGACGCACCGACATCCCGAGCGACAACAACAGCACCAACCCAACGACCCACCAGCGCTGCGCAACGATCCGCAACACCACGAGAATCCCGAGGTCGTAGCGGTCGTCGTCAGGGACGCCGATGGTCGAAGAGTTCACCCCAGTGATGTCGGCCGCGCCGGTGACGTATCAAGCACGACAAGACGGAGACTCACTGCTGAAAATCGATTCAGAGCCCCGCCGCTGAGGCGACGGATCAGGACCTGAGCGCGGTGCTCGACAGCATCCGGCGCGGGGTCGTTTCGCGAGCTCCCCAGCGAGCAACACCACGCAACACCAGCAACAAGACCACCAGCCGGATCGCGGTATTGACCCCCACATAGGCGACGTTTCGTTCGACACCGATCAGCAGATGCCCGAGGTACGCCAAGGCCCCAACGCGAGTGGCTGTGGTGGGAATGAACCGACGGTCGAGGGTGCCCACGAACATCCCCCAGAGCAAGAAGCCGACTCCAACGCCGGCGTTGCCGAAGTTGAGGTAGAGATCGCCAAGCATCGTGATGGCCTGAGATGAGGTGTTGTCCGGCTGATCGGGAGCAATGAAGGTCTGGGTGAAGTATCGACCGAGTGACAAGACCTCGAAGTCCAGCTCGAAATACCCCGACGCCACCGGCACCGACGACATCGCCGGCTGCCAGATCGACGTTCCGCCGAGGAACTCGACCTCGCTCGGCACCTGTTCGTGCAACACAATGATCGAGGTCACACCACCGAACCGACGCGACATGCCCTTGAACACCTGAGCTGTCGCGGTGCCGAGGGTTCGGTCGGGGGCCGCGGTGACACCGGCTTCGAAGTCATAGGTGGTGAAGGCCACGAACGGTGCTTCGAGCAACGACACCGAATCACCCTCGTCAAAGGCCACACGATTGCCCTGAATCGCGAGGAACAACAGCACACCCGTGCCCAACAAGACCACCATCGCACGACGAGACAGACCGCGAGACGACTGGCCCAGAGTGCGCGGGCCCACGACGCCAGCGGCCATACCAACAGCAAGCGCCAACACCGGAATGATCGCAGCTTCCTTGAACGAGGTCAGCACGCCAAGGCTCGACGCCACACCGACCATCACATACAACCGTCGACGCAACGCGGGCTGCGACACCGAGTGGAAGCCCAACGCCGCAAAGCCGAACAGGTAGAGGCTCAACACGTTTTCGATGAAGCCAGAGTTGATGCCGCCAAAGACCATGGCAACGCGGCCGGCTAACCCCAATGACGCGAACCAAAACAAGGTGTCGACATTGAGATCTGGCACATATTTGCGCGAGGGCCGACCCGCGCCAGCCAGGGCCACACCAGCGACGAACGCGGCGAGCCCTACCGTCGTCATCACCCACGCCCACACGAACGCATCGTCGCCGGCAGCCATGACGAGGGCGTGTTCGTTGAGGTTGCCGCGGTCGAACTGGGTGACCAGCAACCGGAGGGTGAAATCCACCAGCCATGCCGCTGCGATCGCAACCGAAAATGCGAGCGAGCGACCCACGATCCGTCGGCGCAGGATCACAACAAGGCCAACGTGCACCGGCAGACACACCAGCGTGACCAGGGGCAACGATGACGCTGATGAGCCCACGAAACGCGACACCAACAGGCCAACCACCACCGCAGCGACGGCCACGATCGCGGGCGGAACCGCTGGCGTCCAACGGGTACCGAGACCAAACCGAGGGCTCGTGTGGGCGGCCATCAGCACACCCACCGATGGGCGTGACGCACCGAACGAGCCGATGCTGACCATCTCGACGAGCGCCCGACCGCAGCCGCCTCGAACAACACCTCAGCGGTATCGGCCGCCACGTCAATCCACGACCGCTCCATCACTGCGGACCGGCCAACAGCGCCGAGTCGGCGACGTTCGTTGTCATCGTCGAGCAACCAGCGCATCACCTGGGCGAAGTGGGCGACATCGCGGGGTCGGCACGCAACCGCGGCACCACGAGTCGCTTCGGGCAACGAGCCGGCATCGGCGATGACGGTGGCCGTGCCCGCAGCCATTGCTTCGACCGGGGGCAGACCAAAACCTTCGGCCACGGCCGGAAACACGAACAGTTCAGCTTCGGCGTACAAGCCACGAAGCAGCTGATCGTCCACAAACCCGAGGCATCGCACACGCGACGACTCGCCCCCGATGTCGTCGACCATCCGGGCGAACCGCTCAGCGACACCGCCACCTCTACCTGCCAACACCAGATGTGGTGTCGTCGACGGGTCGAGGCGAGCCCATGCTCGCACGAGAGTGTCGACCGACTTTTTGTCGTCGAACCCTCCGACGTACAGCACATAGGGCTCCGCAAGGTCGAGGGCCCGGCGCATCGCGTGACGCTCGGTGATGGCCGGCAACTCGGCGAACGATCGGCCAGGCGCTTCAGAAATCACCCTCACCCGCTCGGACCCGAGCCCCAACACACGGTCGAGCTCACGAGCCGAGTGTTGCGACACGGTGATGATCCGCGTTGCACTCGCCAACGACACCACATTGGAATACACAAACCGGACTCGGCTTCGCCCCCTGGGACGTTCGACCAGGCTGCGGTCCCATTCGACGGCGTCGTGCAATGTCAGAACCGACGGCGGGCCCGCGAGCGCGAGCCCCCGATTGGCCGGGCCGAGCACGACATCGACACCGTGGTCGCGCAGCAACCGCGGCAGCGCCACCTGTTCTCGATGCCACTCGCGACCCTCAAGTTGCGTCGTGCTCTCGGGCAACACACAAACGTCGAGTGCAGCCAAACCCGGCGGCATCACCACGGGCCGATCGGCGAACCCCACCAGATCAATACCTGACAGTTGCGACAGACCCCACAGCAGTTCGGCGGTGTAACGAGCAAAGCCACGCAACTCGCCGTCCGCCAGGCAGCGCACATCGACGCCAACCTTCATGACAACACCACGCTGTGGGTCACGAGCGCGTCCTCGATCGTCGACGCCGAGAACAGGCGTTGGTGAGCGCGACGACCAGCGGTAGCCACCGCGTTGGCTCGGTCGGGGTTGGTCAACAGGCCCACGACCAGTTCGGCAATCGCCTCATCGCCATAACCAATCACCATGTCGCGGCCGTCGACAAGATCGAGACCGGCAACCAGTTCGGGAGTCGCCACCACCGGCCGACCCCACGCCAAGGCTTCGGCCAGCTTGAGTGGCACACCACCTCGAACCTGCAGCGGCAGGGCAACGACATCGACTGCGTTGTAGAACCTCTCGATGTGATCGACTGGGCCCACGACATCGACGAAGCCGGCTGCATTGGCCCGCGCAACCAGATCTGACGGGAGATCGGCACCGGCGAGCACCAGCCTCGCCTCGGGACACCGGCGAACAATCAGGGGACCAATGCTGCCAATCAACCGCGCCGCGGCATCACGATTCGGACGGTACGACCATGTCGCCATCATCCCGAACACCGGCGCAGTGGTCGGTACCCGAGACGGGTGGGTTCGCGCCTCAACGTCGCCTGGGCCAGCCGCAACCGTGTTGGCAACAACCACCACCTTGGCCCGAGGAGCCAGGGCCCGAACCCGATCAGCCTCAGCTGCGGTGGTCGTCCATACCTCGTCGACACGATCGAAGTAGCACCGCTCTTGGTGGCGACACGCCAGATAGTTGGCCCACAAGCCGAGCCGAGAATGCCACGAACCAGCTGACGTAGCGGCGAGACGCCGGGTCACATCGGTGAGCACATCGGCAGCATCGGCAACCACCATCACCTCCGGGCAGCGCCGCCCGATGGCGTCCGCCCAGTGCATGAGCTGAGACGGCAGAACCACGACGTCGACACCACCTGGCTCGATGCGTTCGGCTACCAGATCGGCACCTGACGCCGCGTCGTAGCGCAACGCAAACGGGTACTGACGTCCGGGCCAGCCGGTGAGGCCCGTCGCGACAAACCCCAACTTGGACGCCAGCCGAGTTCGGCGCGGTAGTTCGTGCTGCTCGACGCGGGGCCCGAGATGGTCGACCCGCGACGCGATGGGCCGCAGTTCGTCAACGTCGACGACGTCGGGTGTGCGTTCGGGCGTGGAAAACCACAGCACCGAAGTGTCACAACCCAAAGCATGCAATGCCCGCAGGTTGGCAACCATTCGCAAATGCAGGCCCGTGGTGGCCGGCAGCGGAAAGTCCATCAACACCGACACGACCCGCCGCGAGGCGATCTTCATGAGGGCGCACCCATCACACGCTCACACCGAGCGCCTCGTCGACGGCCTGTTCGAGGCGGTGAGCAAGGGGTGCCGGGTGCCAAGAGAACGCGTCGCGGGTGGTGTGATCGTCAACGATCTTGTCCGTCAACAAACGTTCGATCTGGTCGCGACGAAGGCCAACAGCTGGCGCCGCGGCTGCCACGGTGCTGAGCCACGAGGATCGAACCGTCAGCGGCGGCAGGCGAACACCGAGCAGCTCGCACAACATGGTGGTCAGCTCACCAGCTGGCAGCTGATCGGCACCACCAACCGGATACACACCGGGTCGAGCCGCGGTCGAACGATGAGCATGCACTAGGGAGACAACATCGTCGACATGGATGGGCTGCACGCTGTGGGTGCCATCGCCGATCTGCACCGGGACACGCGTGCGGTGCAGCTGGGCGATCAGGCGGGAGATATTGGCGTCTCCACCTCGCCCAAAGATCATCGTCGGCCGCACTACCACCGCTCCCCGAGCCACTGCCAAACGTTCGCGCCGCTTCGCGAGCGCCGAACCCGGCGACGCAACCGGCGAATCAAGTTGGGCTGACGAAAACACGAGCCAACGGGGGCCATCGATACGGTCGATGATCCACTCCATGTCGTCGCGGTCAAGCTGGGGCAGCACCACGACCTGGTCAAAGGTGGCCCGAGCCAGAACCGAATCGAGGGCCGCCCCATGACCCAACTCGACGACGACGGCACCCAATTCGGCCGTCGGATCGCCAGCCCGATTACCAGTCGGATCGGCGGGGGTCGACGCAGCGGGCCGGACCGCGGCAGTGACCCGAACGCCGGCTTCGACGGCGCTGGCCACGATATGGCGACCCACATAACCGCCGGCACCAATCACCAAACACGTCGCCTCAACGGGAGCGGTACCGATTGCGCGCACCTGGTTCATGCTGCGGCCTGTTCGTACCAACGGTGCAACTGGTCGGCGTGGCGATCGAAACCGAATTCGTTGTGGGCCCGAGCCACCGCACCGGCCGCATAGCGGGCCCGAATCGTGTCGTCAGCCATGGTTTCGAGGGCCATCCGCAGGCTCCTGGCGTCGTTCGGCGGCACTACCAAGCCGCTCTCGTCGTGCACATTGACCCAGTCGGTTCCCGTACCAAGCGCGGTACTAATCGCCGGAAGCCCGTTGGCCATGGCCTCAGCCATCGACAGCCCAAAGGCCTCAGCGCGCGACACCGACGGAAGCACCACAACGTCGTGGCTCAGGTGAGCGGCGATGATGGCGTCGTCGTCGGCGTCGACATACATGTCGACGCGTTGGGCCAGCACGGGGTCGGCATCAAGGCGGGCTTGAAGCCCAGGGCGCAGAGCACCGTCGCCGTAGACCGACACGTGCACATCGGGCATGTCGCGCACTGCGTCGAACAGGACCTCGACGCCCTTGTAGTAGACGAGTCGCCCGACAAAGAGCACCTTGAGTGGTCCGTCGAGGGGGCTGAACGGTCGAGGCGCGGCCGCGAGCATCCGAGGTGACACGCCATAGGGTGCAAAGCTCAGCCGATCCCCCGCAGGGGCGAGATCCGGTGCCTCCATCAGGGTGTGACTCGACGCCAACACCCGATCGGCTCGCTTCAGCAGCAACCGTTGCAGCGGCCCGTACACACCGCTGAGCATTCGCTGCTTGCCCAGTTGGGCATGAAACGACACCACGAGCCCGTGATCGCCACGATTCAGGGCTGCCCCAAGCTCACCGATCGGGTTTGGCATATGGAGATGCACGATGTCGGCATCAATGGTGCGGGCTGCGTTCACCAGGGGCAACGACAGCGGCATCGAAAGCGCCCGAGCGGTCTCAGAGCATCGATGTACTCGAACGCCGTGAGGTTGCACATCGGTTCGCGTATGACGAACCCCGGCCACATAGACGTCGACATCGGCACCACGCTCGACGCTCGCGGCAGCGAGATCGGCAATGTAGCGAGTGATGCCAGCGGGCACCGGCGGGTTCGCGTCCTTGAAGACGTGGGCAATACGCACGTGGTATCGGTCGTCCGGCTCGTCGCTCGATCAATCATTTGGCACACGACTTGACGCCTAGGAGCAGATATTGGGTCTATCTCTGCGCGGAACTCTCAGAAACGACGCCTCACTCGGTCTTAGTGACTGCCTCATTACTGAATACTTCGCCACTTTTGTACGGCACTTCGTCAACTCCAGGCAGGGGGAGCCGACGGGAAGCTCGTGTTGCATCAATACCGCGGTCACCGTCGCACTCCAGCGAACCCAGATATGCACTCTCGCCTGAGGGCGATCCGTACGTTCGTGTGGACCGTCGATGTGCTCGGGTTCATGGCCGCGACCTCGGTAGCGTGGGCGCTGGCGCCCTCGCCAACATCGACCGATGCGTCACTGCTGACGCTCGCAGCCGCGGCGCTCGCTCTGGCGTTCGCTGGATTCGGCACCGGCCTCCACCGGGGCCGATGGGCCATCGGAAGCTTCGACGAGACCACCGCCATCGGCGTGGCCGCGATCTTCGCAACCGGTTCGCTCGGTGGGATGACGGCGCTGGCTAACGACGACCCGTCGCTGGCTCGTCTTGCCATCGTGGGATTGGGCGGCGCCGCGATCATGGGAATTGCTCGGTCGTTGATCCGCCGACGAACATCGCACGACATGAGGCCCATGCCCGGATCGACCGCCACTGCCATTGTGTTTGGGGCCGGTACGGGTGGCGAGCTCGCAGTCCGAGCAATGACCCGAGACCACGCGAGCCCATATCTGCCCGCAGTGATTCTCGACGACGACATTGCCAAACACCGCATGCGTATTGATGGTGTTCCGGTGCTCGGCGGCCGCGACCAGCTGCAGCGAGCAATCGATGCCACTGGCGCCACCATCATGATCATCGCGGTGCCAAGCGCGGACGGAGCCTTGATTTCCGAGCTGTTCGACCTTGGCCACTCCCACCGCCTCGAGGTACGCGTCCTTCCCCCAGCGAGCGACCTCTTCGGCCGCCAGGTCAAGATCGCCGACATCAGGGAGCTGCGAGAGTCGGATCTGCTCGGACGCCACCGCATCGAAACCGACGTCAGCAGCATTGCCGACTATCTCAGCGGCAAGCGGGTCCTGATCACCGGAGCTGGTGGGTCAATCGGCAGCGAACTCAGCCGCCAAGTCCACCGCTACGGCCCATCGAAGCTGTTCCTGCTCGACCGCGACGAATCAGCACTCCACGCCGTGCAATTGTCGATCCATGGCCGAGCGATGCTCGACGACGACGAGCTCGTGTTGGCCAACATTCGCGAACGCGACCGCATGCGCGAGGTCTTCGAACAGACCCGGCCCGATGTGGTGTTCCACGCTGCAGCACTCAAGCACCTCCCCATCCTCGAACGTTTCCCGGCAGAGGCGCTGCAGACCAATGTGCACGCCACCGTGCACCTGCTCGACATGGCCAAGGAGTTCGGGGTTACCCACTTCATCAATGTGTCGAGCGACAAGGCCGCTGACCCGATCAGTGTCCTTGGCTACACCAAGCGGCTGTCGGAACGGTTGACCGCCTGGATGGACGCCGAAGCCACTGGCCGCTATGTCAGCGTCCGGTTCGGCAATGTGCTGGGAAGCCGAGGTTCGGTACTCACTGCGTTCCACCAACAGGTGCTCGCGGGCCAGCCGCTGACGGTCACCCATCCCGAGGTCTCGCGGTACTTCATGACCGTCGAAGAAGCCGTCGAGCTTGTCATCCAGGCTGGCGCGATCGGAACGGGCGGCCAGGTCCTCGTGCTCGACATGGGCCAACCAGTCAAGATCGTCGACGTGGCCCGACGTCTTGCCGCCCAAGCCGGCGCCGAAGCCAGCATTGTCTATACGGGAATGCGTCCGGGCGAAAAGCTCTCCGAGGACCTGTTCGCAGCGGGCGAAGAACAACACAGCACCTGCCATGAGTTGATCAATAGTGCTCCCGTTGCTGGGCTCGACCCCCTGATGGTTGTGCAGCTGTCGGCGCACGAACGCCCTGACGATTTGAGAATGGCACTCATTGCGCTGTGCGCGATCGACGACCCGACCGTCGCGATTCCTCTCGACCACTCGGAGCCAACAATCTCGGTCGCTATCACGGACCACAAGCCGAGCGGACTACCCGTCGCGTGACCGCGGCCGTGGCCTTCGTCACCGCGTTGGTGATCAGCCTGCTGTTGACCCCTGTGGTCATCAGGGTGCTCCACCGCGTCCACGTCTATGACATTGCCTCTGAGCGAAGCTCCCACGTCCTGCCCACCCCTCGCGGCGGTGGAATGGCCACTGCTTTGGCATCGCTGGGCGCCCTCGCGCTGATGTGGGACGGAGCGTCTGGCCCGGCAATTGCGCTGGCCTTCACCGCGACCGGGTTCGGCATCGTCGGCCTGCTCGACGACTTCCACAACCTGTCTGCCAACCTGCGGCTCGCCGTCCAGATCGGGCTCGGCACCGCGGGCGCGTTTTTGCTGCTACGCGGCGTCGACGTCGGACCCGCCACGATGGCCATGCTCACGATCGCCATCGTCATCTGGCTGATGTCGTTTGTGAATGCGTTCAACTTCATGGACGGCATCAACGGAATGTCGATCGCCCAAGCCGGGGTATCGGGCTTGGCCTGGGCTGCGCTGGGTTTGGCCTCCGGTGAATCGTTCCTGACAATGGCTGGCCTCGTTCAAGCGGGCGCGGCGCTGGGATTTGCGCCCTACAACGTGCCCGTCGCCAAGGTGTTCCTCGGCGATATTGGTTCGTACTTCCTCGGAGGCTGGATGGGGTCGCTCGTCGTGCTCGGCATCCGCGCCGGGCTGCCCCCCGAAGCGATGCTCGCCCCACTCGCGCTCTATCTCACCGACACTGGGTCCACCCTGTTCTGGCGTATCCGAGCCGGCGAGGAATGGCGCACCCCTCATCGTCACCACGTCTATCAGCGCCTGACCGACGGGGGCTGGTCCCACGTTCGCACTGCCCTTTTCGCTACCGGCATCATTGCCCTGTGCGCGGTGCTTGGTGGCCTTGCCGCCAGTGGACCACTGACCAGCCGACTCATCGCAGACGTCGGATTGGTCTTGGCTGTGGTGGCCTACCTGGACTGGCCCGAACAGGCCCGCGAGCGGCGAGTCAACACTCGGCCCGGCGCTGTCACACCAGGGTCGTAGCGACTGAGAATCCTTCGGCACTGAGCGTGTGGGCGAGGGTCTCGCGCAACGACTTGGTGCGGTAACCAGGCAGCAGCATCTCGAGACGACGAGTGTTGGCCTGCAGGTTTGGCCGGTCGGTCGCCCTCACCTTCGACGCGTCGGTCGAGATGCGCAGATCGCGACCCAGATGCTGGCCAATGAAATGCACGATGTCGCGGGCGTCCCAGCTCACACCCGTGCCGAGGTTGACCGTGAACGATCCACCGGGCTCGTTGGCGAAGCGATCGAGAGCGATGGCGATGTCTTCGGTGTGGATGTAGTCGCGTCGCGTGTCGGTGTTGCCGAGGGGCAATTCGTCGCCCAAACGCACGAACTCCAAGATGTCTGGAATCAGGTGTGGGTTGGTTTCGCCAGCGCCGACGGCGTTGAAGAAGCGAACCGACACCACGTCGGTTTCCGGGGCGCGACGGTGGTGCAGACTCATCAGCCGTTCGCCCATGAGCTTCGACATGCCATAGATGTTGTCGGGCTCAGTTGCGTCGTGTTCGAAATGGGCCACGGGCGCTGGCGAGTAGACGTCAGCAGTCGATGCGAACACAATCCGTTCTGGGGCAACCGGGAGCAAGGCATCAAGAAGATGCTGGGTACCTGACACATTGACAGCGATGGTCTCGGCCGGGTGGGCCACGCAGAACGGGATGAAGTGGTGAGCGGCCAGGTGGATCACGACGCCAGGCTCAACTGCCGCGACTGCGACCTTGGTCGCCGCGCTATCACGCAGGTCGACCTCAACCACGTCGAGGTTGCGGTGCCCCCCAAGGTGGGCGAGGCGCTGATATGAACCGACAGCAAAGTTGTCGAGCACCACCACCTCGTGGCCTTGGCCGAGCAGCCGTTCGACCGTGGCAACGCCGATGAACCCGGCGCCTCCGGTTACAAGTATCGGACGGGTCACGAAGCAACTCCTGGCACAGACGAACGCAGAGATGGGTTGGAAAACAGGTGGGACAGCTGGGGGCTGGGTCGGCCGGTCGGGAATCCGAGGCGCTCGTACCCGTCGAGCAATCGATCGATCGCTGGTTCGGGCGAGTAGGTGGTTTCGACCAAGACGCGACCGGCTGCACCGAGATCGGCGACCCGCTGGGCATCACCCAACAAGCCCAGCGTTTCGACGATGAAATCATCGTCAGATTCGGCATGAATCGCCGGATGCGATCCTCGATCGGTCAACCCTTCGAGGCCCTCATGGTTCGAGATCACCGCCCGGCCATAGGCCATGGACTCAAGGGCCTTGATCTTGAATCCGCTGCCACGAGCAGGCGGGTACAGCAGGACCGAGATCCGGCCAAAGAAGTCCTCGGGCCGATCAACAGTGCCCAACAGCTCAGCTCCCGGTAGCGGGAACCGGTGACCAAGGTGCTCAACCGCGCCAAATCCAGCAACCACAAGTCGCGCATCAGGGCGGTGATCGTGGATCGACGGCCACAACATCGTGAGCGCTCGGTCGGCTGCGGACCGGCTGGGGTACCAATGCATCGAACCAATCACTCCGACCACCGGCTCAGCTGGAAGGTCAAGCACCGGATACAGCGCCGGGTCGATCGAGACCGGCACCACCACTCCTTGAACATGGGGAGCGAGATCACGGACCCGAGACATCAGCCGGCTGGTAGCGGCAATCACATGGGTCGAGCGGCCCAGGATCTGGCGGGTGGCCCGCTCCATCTGCACCCGGACCATCCGGGCTCGCCGGTCGAGATCATTGCGCCGTTCCCAGTCAATGAGTTCGAGGTGATGCAGGTAGGTAACAACGTTCGACAGGCCTTCGGCCACCCGCGAGGTGAAGAGATGCTCGACATGTACGACGTCGGCGGTCGCGGCGTGGTGTTCGACCAGGCGGCGAAACTCCGTCACCCTGGCGTATTCGTTGAACGGTGTCGCCAGGCTGCGAGCTCGTCGTTTGGCGACCGATTCGTCATCGAGGGCCAACGCAACATGGTGGAACTCATAACCGACCTGCTCGGCTCGCGATGCAGCTTGGGCCACGAGTTCGGCCTCGTCTTGCGTACAGGCCAAACAGCACACGTCATGGCCGCGTGAGGTGAGTCCCTCCACCATGACGTGGAGCCAGCGAGCATCAGCAGAGCCGAAGGGCAAGGGCAAAGAAGGGGTCACGACAACAACGCGCACGTCGCACCTGTCGGCCATCGCTTCCGGGCCTCAAGCACCGCCCTGTAGGGCCTCAAACACCACCTAGCACTGACGTACGGCTCAGTGCTGAATCGACCACTAGCTCTGCCGACGACATCTTGGTGCCACCAACCCTCGCCCACTTCGTTGTCAATGGCGCGCCCGGGTCGGCCGCGGGCGAACGTGCAGTTCGGATCGCAGCCGCGATCGACGGCGCAACCGAGATCAGCTACCGGAGCGCGAGTCGGTGGCGGGACTCATTGCGGATCGCGCGGCACATCCGGTCGACCTCACCCCGAGTGGTGTATTCGATGGACTTGGCCGTTGTCCCAACCTTGGCGTGGCTGCTCAGCGGCCGCCGCCGCCTCATTGTCGACACCGGCGATGCGCCACGAGCCTTTTTCGATCTCATTCGGGCATCGCGAGCCCAACGCGTGCTGGCATCGCTGCTCGAACGGGTCGGGTACGGCAACGCCGATCGGGTCATTGTTCGCGGCGAACACCACCGCATCCAACTGCGTGCCGCTGGCCACCACCATGTCAGCGTCATCGCCGACGGGGTCGACCGCAGCCTGATCAGACCCGTTGACGTATCAAGCCTTCGCCATCAACTCGGATTGGCCGACAAGGTCACCGT
>CAYGMW010000034.1:0-16762 GCA_964350975.1 uncultured Acidimicrobiales bacterium
CACAACATCGAGGGCATCGAGGACTCAGTGGTTGTGCATTGCCAGTTCGAATCGGGTCTGCACGCCACCTTGATATCGGTGTGGCACGACCTGTTGAACCGCGAATCGAACCGCCACGTCGAGGTGTTCGGCACGAAGCTGTTTGCTCGTTTGGAGGGGGAGTGGTTCGGGCAGGTGACCTACAACTACGGCGACGAAACCATCACGGCGGCGGGCTCGGAGCTGGTAGCAGAAGCAGCGCGTCGCTCACCAGGCGCGGGCGACAACCCCGACGGGGCGTTCATTCGATCGGTGCGAGATGGCACACCGGCCACCCCGTCGCTGCGCGACGCCCTACGAGCTCACCTCGTTGTGGACGCCTGCTACACCTCGATCGCCGCTGGAGGCGCCCAGGTGCTGGTCGACCACTCCCGGATTCGGTAGCAGATTCAGTGGCGTTGGTGCTCCGACGAACACTCACCGTGGGCGTTCTCGTGGCGCTGTTCGTGGGCGTGGTCGTCGGAGCGAGGTGGGACGGCGAGGCTGGGACCATTCCCTGGGAGCCAACACAGATCCCTGAAAGCGTGGCGTGGAGCCCCTTGTCTGATCTCAGCCTCGTGGTTGCTGTGGTCGTCGGTTCGTTGAGCATCATCGCAGCCCTGATGCTCGTGACGTCGCTGCCGAAGCGGGTCTTGCTCTTGGTGTCGGTGGCGCTTGTGTTGCTGGCCGTGCCTTTTGGCCTCGATGGAACAACAACGACGTCGCAGACGAGTAGCGATGCATCGTTCAGTGGGCTGATCGACTCCGTTGAACGCACGATCAACTTGGGTCAGATCCCGATCTGGGCCCTGATCGCGGCAATCGCGTGTGTTGTTGGCGCCGGCGCGGTGGTGTGGCGAATTCGGCCGCGCTCAGGCGCTGTTGCTGAGCCGACCCAGCCAGCACCGTTGGTCGACGCGTTGGCGACATTGGCGGCGACCGCGCGCTCGTCTGGTAGCGACGACCGGTCGGTGGTGATTGCGACCTATGAGTCGCTCGAGTCGCTGCTCGACGAACGCGGCTACGAACGCTGGGCCCACGAAACCAGCAGCGAACACTTGAGCCGGGTCTTGGGTTCGGCCGGTGTCGACGAGGACGACACCCGTGAGTTGGCATCGACCTATCACGATGCGGCCTTCGGCGGGGGCTCGTTGACGATCTCGGCCCAGATGCCCCAACTCCGCCAGCGGGCGGTCGATGCCATGACCCGCATCTCGGCTGGAGCGACCAAGCACAGGACCCCGCCGGTGAGTCATGGCTGACCGCCTTGACCGCTCGATGCCGTCGACCTGGTTCACCACCCAGGTGCTCGGACCGACACGAATTACCAGTAGTGGGGCGCTCGCAGCGCGGGGGTTTGGGTTCTTGATGTTCCTGGCGTCGATTGCGGGAGCCAGCGTTGCGGTTGGCCAGTCGACCCCGACTGACGCGGGGCTGATCGTGATGTTCGGTGCCGCAGTCGTTGGGGTCGTGATGATTGGTCCCCTCCTGGTCGAGCGCCTCGGTATCAGAGACCACGGCACCCCCGAACCGAGCACCGACTTTGAGCTGGCCCGTCACGCGGTGGGCACCAACTTGATCATTGTGGCCCGCAGCCGCCGGGACCCCGACGACATCGCTCGCGAGATCCGCCATCGACTGGTTCCGGCGGTCGAGCGGATCCTGCGCGACCAGTACGGGACGTCCCTCCACGACCCAGCCCAGCACGACCCAGCCCAGCGCGACAAAATCCGACAAATCCTTGGTCCCCAGGCCTATGACCTCGTCGTTGGATCACCAGCGACCGACAGCACCCTCGACCTGCAGTCGGCCCTCGACGAACTGTGCGACGCACTACAACAGGAGACGACATGACCACCCTGCACGACGACGTCGTAGAGCGCATCGAGCGCAGGATCGTCGGCAAGCGCGCTGTCATCGAGCTGGTGCTCGACGCAGTTGCCGCCGGCGGTCATGTTCTGCTCGACGACGTCCCGGGAGTTGCCAAGACCCTGCTGGCCCGCACCCTGGCTGACGCAACCGGTCTCGCGTTCTCACGGCTGCAATTCACGCCCGACCTCATGCCCGCGGACGTCACTGGTTCGAGCGTGTGGAACCCGGCCGCGAACACCATCGAGTTCCAGCCCGGCCCGATCTTTGCCAACGTCGTCCTCGCCGATGAGATCAACCGGGCGCCCGCCAAGACCCAGTCGGCGCTCCTTGAAGCAATGGCCGAGCAGCAGGTGACCGTCGACGGCACCACCCACCGGTTGCCGGATCCCTTCGTGGTCATCGCGACCCAGAACCCGATCGACCACGACGGCACCTACGCGTTACCCGAAGCCCAGCTCGATCGATTCCTGATTCGCACGACCTTGGGGTATCCATCGGCTGCCGACGAAGCCGAGGTGGTGCGACGACACCTCCTGCAATCAACCAGTGCTGAATCAACCAGTGCAGGTTCGTCGAATGTGGTCGATGAGTTGCGCAACGGGGCCCGCGCGGTGGTCGTCCACGACGCCATCATCGACTACGCGGTGAGGTTGGTCGAAGCAACCAGGCAGCACAACGGCATCGAGCTTGGAGCGAGCCCGCGCGGCTCGATTGGGCTGATCACGGTGGCCCAAGCACGCGCTGCACGCGTGGGTCGCGGCCATGTCATCCCCGACGATGTCAAGGCC
This sequence comes from uncultured Acidimicrobiales bacterium, assembly GCA_964350975.1. Classification (GTDB taxonomy): domain Bacteria; phylum Actinomycetota; class Acidimicrobiia; order Acidimicrobiales; family Poriferisodalaceae; genus JAADHX01. The sequence goes on from CAYGMW010000034.1 coordinate 2,679, forward strand.
ATCGCAGGGGCCGTGTTGGGTCATCGGTTGGTATTGACCTCTGAACTATGGATCGACCGGGTACCACCCGAACGTCTCGTCGACCAGATCCTCGGATCGGTCGCAGCACCGGGGCCAGACGACGTGCTCGGCCCAGCGTGAACATCGCCGCTCCAGACGCACCGGCGGGATCGCCCAACGGCGGTGCGTGGCAGCGTCACGGATCGGTCGCTGTGGCGCCCCTCGTCGCGGTTGGCTTGGTCGCTCTCGTCACGGCCCTGCTGGCTCGTGAGCCGTGGATCGTGCTGGTCGGTGTTCCAGCCCTCGTCGTGCTGGCCCTCGATGTCATCGTGCCAGCGCCTCCACAGGTCGCCATCTCGGCCCAAGTTGACCAGATTCGGGTGAACGAAGGCGCCCAGATCGAGGTCATCTACCGCCTCGTGTCGACGCGCAGCGGGGTGTTGAGAATCGACTTCGGCACCAGTGGGGGAGCCGAGGTCACCGACCATTCCCACCGCGAAGTCGAGGTGGTCGCCGGCGTCGAGCGAACCGAAACAGTCCTCGTTCGTTTCGCCCGCTGGGGCTTGGCGGAGGTCAACGTCGCAGAGTTGGGATGGCCGTCCGCGTTGGGCCTCGTCGAGTGGCGGTCCACACCAAAGTTCGGACGGCGAGTCTGGGTGCATCCGGCCTTGGCTCCGGCCCGGTCCCGGTTTGGGGTTGCTCGAACCGGGCTCAGGGCCGGTCAACATCTCTCGGCGCAGCGAGGCGGCGGGGTCGAATACCACAGCAGTCGGCTGTTCGAATCGGGCGACCGATGGCGCGATCTCGATCATCGCACGAGCGCTCGACGCAACGAGTTGTGGACCAGAACCCGCCATGCCGAACGGGCCAGGGATCTGGTGTTGGTCGTGGACTTCTCGGGCGATGTGGGTTACACCAGCGGGCGGGTGGCTGATCAGGCTGTTCGCCTCACAGATGCCATCGCCCGTGACCACCTCGCGGACCGCGACCGCGTCGGACTCATCCTGATCGGGCAGCACCTGCGCACCCTTGCCCCAGCCGAGGGGTCTCGCCAACGAGAACGTATTGTCGAACTCCTGGTGAAGGGGTCGACCCGCTCGGCAGGGTCTCGCACCCGGGTGGGGCTGACCCGTCTGATTGCGCCCGGGTCGACCATTGTCATCTTGTCGCCGCTCATCGACCGGGGCCTCATCACCGAGGTGCTGGGTCTTCGCCGTCAAGGCCGCGACGTTGTGGTGGTGCGCCTGGGCTCGGACCTGGTCGATCGATACCGATCGGTCAATGACGGGCTCGAACGGGCCGCGGCGTCGCTGCGAATCATCGAGGACAACGAGGTCATTGCCGACCTTGAATCGCGCGGTGTGGTCGTGAGCGACATTGGCCTCGATGACGTGTTGAGCACCGGCCTTGATCGGGCCCAACTTCGCCACCAGGTCGCGGTGCGAAGCCGGAGGCGACCATGAGCTTTGCGATCATGCTCGCGCTGGGGGTGATGCTCACGGTCCTTGGTGTGCTCCGTCACAGCGGAACGGCGCTCGCTCTCGGGACCCTTGCCGCGACGATGGGCTGGTCGACGGTGGTCCAAGACAGTGAGTTCACCGGCGGAGTTCTCAGTGGCGCGATCGTCCTGGGGTTAGGTGTGGTGGCTGTTGCAGTGTTCGCGGCCAACCATGAACGCCAGCGGCATGGTTCGGCCCCGATCGTCGTCGAACGGCGAGTGCGGGCCATGAGGCGAGCCTGGCTGGCGTTCGATCTCGCAGTTGCGGCGCTGGTGGCGATCATCGTGGCGTCGGTGGCTGATGGATCTGGCTATCCCGTCGGCGCGGCCTTTGTCGGGGGTGCCGCGGTCATCGCGGTGATGGTCGTGGTGTATTCGATGGCCGATTCAACGACCTGACAGATCGGTGAGGCTGAGCTTGGGTCCCCGTCGGGGGCGTGCCGGTCCTCCGGCCATGATGAGGTACTGGACTCGGGCCCGCTGGCCCCGATATGGCTCCAGTAGCTCAAGCATTCGGGCGTCGTCAGCGTGGCGCTCGCCCGCACAGGCCCACGCCACGGCGCTCGGCAGGTTGTAGTCGCCCACGATGACCGAATCCGGGTCGCCGAGGGCCAACTGGATCACAATCGACGAGGTCCACGGCCCGATGCCACGCACGGCCTCGAGGCGTCGGCGGGCGTCGCTCGGGGCCATCGTCGCGGCCTCTTCTAGACGTGTGGCCCGCCGCGCGGCTTCGATGATGACCTCGGCCCGCTTTCGCTCCACATCGAAGCGGTGCAGATCGTAGTAGGCAATATTGGCCAAGACGTTGGGCTCGGGACCGAGTCTCAGCCGTTCGGGAGCCGGTCCCGGCGCCGGGGTGCCCCATGTGCGGACCATCGACTGCCACGAAGTGGTGGCCGCGGTCACTGGGACCTTCTGGCCCAAGATGGTGGGGACGAGGTGCTCCCACACCGTGTTGGTTCGCGGCAGCCGCCGGTCCGGGAACTGTTTGGCGAGGCGGGCGATCAGGTCGTCGCGAGGTACGAGGTCCTGGGGACGATCGCGGGCGCCCAGCAGGTCAGGCACGCCGTCGATCCCGAGCTGGGCTCCTGGCCCCCACGCGTCGACGTCGGCGCCTTCGGGGGTGGCCGTGATGCGCAACGTCGCTGGTCCCGCGCTGGTTCTCACCGCTCGCCACATGGAGGTGTGGTCGTACAAGGTGGGTCCGGACGGCCCGCGGCTGGTCATGCGTCCAAGGCGCGCCACCACCCTGGGCTCATATCCCAGATGGTGGTGCGCCGACAAGTCCGGGCTGGTCACCCGATCTGGCACTCCGGGTTGGGTTCGGCGATGACAGGATTTGAGATTGAGCCAATACCGTCGATCGTCACCGTCACGGTGTGCCCGGGATGCAGCATCGCCGGCGGTTCGCGGTAGATGCCGACGCCTTCGGGGGTGCCGGTAGCGATCACCGTTCCGGGTAGCAGCGTGAACGCGGTGGAGAGGTGTTCGATCAGTTCGGCAATGCCGAAGATCATCTGCGAGGTGTTGCCGTCTTGGCGCACCTCGTCGTCGACCGTGGTGACGATGCGGAGATTCATCGGATCGTCGATCTCGTCAGGTGTCACCATCCAGGGCCCGATCGGCCCGTGGGTGTCCCACGACTTGCCCATCGTCATGGTCGGTGTCGCCCGTTGCCAGTCGCGCACGCTGACGTCGTTCACGACGACATATCCGGCGATGACCTCCGAGGCCCGAGACGCAGGTACGTGGCGGCATGCTCGGCCGATCACGATTCCGAGTTCGCCTTCGTAGTCGACAACGTTTGGTGACGCGGCCGGTACGTGGATCGGGTCGTGGGGGCCAACAATGCAAGAAATCTGCTTGTTGAAAACGACGGGGGTTTCAGGGTCGGCCCGTCCGCCTTCGGCTACGTGGGCGCGGTAGTTCAGCCCGATGGCTAAGAAGTTCGGGACCTCGACAGGTGCCAGCAAATGGACGTCGGCGAGAGGGACTGAGGCACCTCTTCGGCCAGACAGTTCAAGGGATCCGAGATCGATCGGCGCGTCGCCCACATCGACGACCTGATCGGCCTCGACGAGCCCATAACGGGGCGTGCTGGTGTCCGAGGTGAGGTAACGGCAGATGCGCATCTCGCGAAACTATCGGCTCGGTGTTCGCCACTTCCTCATCGTCGAACAAAGAATGCCGATGGGCATGCTTGAGAAGCAGCACTCGCCGTGGCACTCTGGCCACTCGTTGCGCGAGTGCTCAACTGGCCACAGGGGTCGGAGCGAGCCATGGACGAACATCAGGAGCAGGCCATGACGCCGAATGGATCACAGCCAATGAGCACCGAGTCGCTGAGCGATCCGGTCTCGGGACTGCCGGACGGTCGGTTCTTTCAGCTGTCGGTCGATCGTAAGGTCGCACTGGCTCGCCGCACCCTGAAGCCATTGGCGATCTGTGTGGTCGAGATCGACGACTTCAAGGGTTTTGCTCCGTACTTGCGCGATCATGCGGTTCGGGTGCTGACCCGGGTCATGCAGAACACCCTGCGCGACAGCGACACGGTGTGCCAGCTCCGAGAAGGTGTCTTGGCCGCGGTGCTCGATGACACGTCGGAAACCGGAGCGGTGTGGGCTGCTGACCGCATTCGCCGAGCCCTGCTCGAGACCCCCGCCCGCGAGGTGGTGACGGTGTCGGCGGGCCTGGCGTGTTATCCATCGCACGCAATGGCGGCCGAGGACCTCCTCAATGAGGCCGAACACGCGTTGTCAACGGCTCGCAGCCTTGGCCCAGGCCGTATCGAAGTTGCCGCAATCGACCCGATGTAGCGAGTCCGGCCCCTGCTAACCCTGGTCGTCCCAGTGGTGGCAGGCCACAAAATGGCCGGGACCAATCTCGGTCATCACGGGTTCTTCGCTGGCGCAGATGTCGGTCGCGATTGGACAACGGGTCCGAAATCGGCAGCCGCTCGGCGGATCGATCGGTGAGGGCACATCGCCTGAGACCTGTACCGCAGCGGGTCGAACGGTCGGATCTGGCACCGGAATCGCGCTGAGCAGGGCGGTTGTGTATGGGTGGCGCGGCCGGTCGTACAGCTCGTCAGACGGCGCAATCTCGCACATCTTGCCCAGGTACATGACTGCAATGCGGTCTGACACGTTCTTCACCACAGCGAGGTCGTGGGAGATGAACAGCATCGTGAGGCCGTAACGCTGCTTCATGTCTTGCAGCAGGTTCAGCAGCTGGGCTTGCACGGAGACATCGAGCGCCGACACCGGTTCGTCGCAGATCAAGATCTCCGGGTCCATCACCAACGCTCGAGCCACCGAGATGCGCTGGCATTGACCGCCTGAGAACTCGTGGGCCCGCTTGGTCAACGACGACTCGGGGTCGAGGCCGACGATGTCGAGCATCTCGGCCACCTTGGCCGCCCGTTCCTCGGGCGTGCCGATCTTCCAGATCGACAATGGCTCACCCACCAGGTCGCCGACTCGCAGCCGAGGGTTCAGCGACGAGATCGGATCTTGGAAGATGATCTGCATCCGCGGCCGCGTGCGTCGAAGAGCCGCTCGCGACAGCGACGTCAGCTCGACATCTCCGACGGACACCGATCCCGACGTCGGCGTCACAATCCGCATGATGGCCTTGCCCAGGGTGGACTTACCGCAGCCGGACTCGCCGACGAGCCCGAGGGTTTCGCCGGCCATCAGGTCGATCGAGACATCGGCGACGGCGCTGACGGTGCCGCCTGCGACCTTGAACTCCTGCACGAGGTGCTGGACCGACAGCAACGCGCCGTCACGCAGTGGAGCCGAGCCTGATCCAGCCACTAGTTGACCTCAGCGGCACTGGCCGCAACCTTGAGCGAGTCGATCGGGAACCAGCACGCGTACTGGTGGCCAGGTTCGTCGGGATCGCTGACGAGTGGTGGAGTTTCCTCGGTGCACTTGGACTGCGCATAGGGGCAGCGGGGAGCAAAGCTGCACCCGACCGTTGCGGCTCCGCCCGCTGGTGGTCGTCCGGTGATGGCTTCCAGACGGGTGTGGCTGGGCTGGTCGAGCCTGGGGATCGATCTCAGCAACGCCTCGGTGTACGGCATTCGGGTGTGGGAAAACAGCCGAGGTGTCGGGCCGGTCTCGACCACGCGACCCGCGTACATCACCGCGACCCGGTCCGTGCGGCCCGCGACCAACCCGAGGTCGTGGGTGATCAGCACCATCGCCATGTCTCGGTCGTCGCGCTGGGCCGCGAGGAGCTCCATGATCTGGGCTTGAACCGTCACGTCGAGAGCTGTCGTGGGCTCATCGGCGAGCAAGAGGTTGGGTCCACACGCCAGAGCGATCGCAATGACGATGCGTTGACGCATGCCGCCCGACAGCTGGTGTGGGTACTGGCGCAGCCGTCGGCGCGGTTCTGGGATGCCGACACTTCGCATGAGCGCGAGAGCCGCCTCGTTGGCGTCGGCTTTCGACAGCCCCAAATGGGTGCGCATGCCTTCGGTCAGCTGGACGCCGATTCGCATGACGGGGTTCAGTGATGTCATGGGGTCCTGGAACACCATGGCCATCGAGGGTCCCCACAGGGCCCTCAGCTTGGCCTCGTCAACGGAGGTGATGTCTTCGCCGCGGAACTCAACGGTTCCGCCGGTGACGACGCCACGGGCCGGCAACAAGCGCATGATCGAGCGAGCGAGCACCGATTTGCCCGACCCCGACTCGCCCACAATTCCGATGGTCTCGCCTCGGGCGAGGTCGAACGACACTCCGTCGACGGCTCGCACTGTCCCCGCTGGCGTGTCGAAATGGGTGACGAGGTTGACGACCCGCAAGAGAGGTGTGTCATTCGTCACGTCAGTCATGGCGAGATGGTAACTCCGCCCGCCCGGTGGCGCCCAAATGGCCCCTCTGCCAAGACGGGCTTTGTTCGTTCACGCCAGCGTCTCGTGGCACGGCCTAGTGGCCCGACGCGCCTCCGGTGAGGGCCCGAGGGTCGGCCGACCCGGCAAGGCCATCAGTGGTGACGTCGATGAGATGAGCGTGGCCAAAACCGCTGTCGTGCGATGGCAACCGCTCAATGGAATGGCCCCGCTCGGCCAGCCCATGATCCCAACTCGCGGCGTGACCCTCGATCTGCACGGTGAGCTGATTTGGTTCGCTCCAGGTATGAAAGCCCGTGGGGTTGGCGCTGCGCAAGCGCCAACGACCCGCAGCAATGGTGCGACCAGGCGACTCATTGGAGTGCAAGAGGCGGGCCAACATCTGCAGGACAACCTGGGGTTGGGTGTCGCCGCCCATGGTTCCAAGAACCGTCCGAAGGGTGCCGTCGGGGTTGGTGACGAGCGCTGGCGCAAGGGTGTGTGGCGGCCGTCGCCGTGGCCCGTACTCAGCGCGATGGCCCGGTCGCAGGTTGAACCCCAAGCCGCGGTTCTGCAGGAAGATCCGGGTCGACGGTTCGGCCAGCCCTGAACCCCAACCGCCAGCGTTGGACTGGATCAGCGATACGCCCATTCGGTTGCGGTCAACAGCACACAAGTAGATTGTGTCGCCCGCTTCGCCCGCGACGGGCACCGCCGATGCAACCTCTCGCGAGATAGCAGCCCGGCGTGGGGCGAGTCGTTCTGGCGACACCAGTGCCATGCCGTCGGCGTGTTCGTGCAGCACGTCGGGCCGGTCGTATCCGGCTTGTTTTGATGCCTCGACCAGCAAATGGGCCCACAGCGGGTCGTCGGTATCGGTCGGCAGGTCGAGTCCGTCAGCAATCCACGCCGAAGCCAGCGACAGGTAGCCCTGGGAGTTCGGTGGCACGGTCCAGAGGCGATGACCGAAGGCTTCGACGGTGACAGGCTCGACCCAGGTCGCCTGCACCGCATCGAGGTCAGCTGTGGTGTACTCGCCGGCGCCGAGTTCGACGAGACCGCGGCCGAACTCGCCCTGATAAAAGCCGCTTCGACCATCGCTCACGATGGACTGCAGCGTGCGGGCCACACCAGGACGGCGAATCGCAGTTCCCGCTCGGACCGGCCCGTTCGCGGTGTAGTCGCCAGCCCAGCTGTAGCCAGCCACGCGGCTCATCGAGGCCACCAGGATTGGCGATGCAGGGAAGCCGTCACGGGCCAGCTCGATCGCCGGGGCGAGCACATCGGCCAGCGGTAGAACACCGTGTTTGGCGTGAAGCGTGAGCCAGCCATCGACACATCCAGGCACTGGCGTGACCCGGATGTCGTCGTCGAGTGGCATCTCGGTCAGGCCCTCGGCCCGAGCCCGGTCGGGGTCTGCACCTGATCCAGAAAAGCCCGACGCGTTGAGCGTGTCAGGGGCCTCGCCATCTGCGTGATGGATCAGGGCCCACAGATCGCCACCCATCCCGCAGAGGTGCTGGGTCGTGACGGCCAGAGCTGCGCTCGTGGCAATCGCGGCGTCAGCGGCAGAACCGCCGGCGCGCAACATATCGACTCCAGCCGATGTGGCGAGATGATCGACCGAACACACCATGCCATTGACCGCATGGGTGGTGACGTGAGGGACTTCAATCGGCTGGCGCATCGCCAGAGACTAGGTGGCCGGGTTAGCCAGCAAGCTCATCCTGAGTGTTCGCACACGCCTCGGCCGCACCAGCCGTAGCGGTCGCGACTGCAGTAACGACCTGATCATCGCCTGGTGCTGAGATCCGGATGGTCTCAAGCGGAGCTGCCATGGGTGATTCGTCGCCGAACAACACGCTGAGCACAATGGCGCCGACCATGCGGCCATCGCCTTCTTCGGCCAGGAGCGGCCCCGCAGAGCAAAAGGCCGTGATGCGGTCGTCCTCGCTGAGGGTGTTGACGTCGGCGAGGCGTCCTCCGAGTTGGCCGCAGGCAGCAGCAACGTCGGCTGCGCATTCAGCAATAACTTCGGCCATCTGTGACGACGCGAATTCGCCGTCGGGATCAGATGCAACTGCTCCACGCACTTCGGCTGGGTTGTCAGCGGTGGTGTCGGCCGACGTGTCGGCGGTCTCGTCTGGGCTGCCATCTGGTGTGACGGCGCCATCGACTTGGCCCTCACTGCTGCCTGCCTGGCCGTCGACGGCGCTCGACTGGGTCTCGATCGGGTCTGCTGAGGAGTTCTCGGTGCCGTCGAACGCGCTACACGACGCCAGGGCAACCACCGCGATTGCGATCGCGGCTGATGCGACGAATCGGGTGAGGGTCCGTCGACGAGGCTGCCTCGGGGTCGAGGCATCAGGTGCAGCGTTGGACATAGACATGGCATCCATGTCGGCCAACGCGCCGTCAACCTGAGTCAAACCGGAGTCAAACCTGGAACAAAGCCCTCGAAGCGGGTCCGAGGGGGCGGGTCAGCTCGCCGCAGGGGAGTCCCACAACCCTCGTTCGATGAACACGTCGCGCAAGATGCCTGGCCGGTCGGTCATGATTCCGTCGACGCCAAGGTCGAGAAGCCGACGCATCTCGTCGGCATCGTCGATCGTCCACACGTGGACGGCCAAACCGTGGCGATGGGCCGTCTCCACAAAGCGCGGGTCGACCACCCGGACACCCCGGCTGTGGGTCGGGACTTGGGCTGCTTGGGCCGTTGGTCGGCGCATGGGAACCCGCCACGATGACAAGCGCAGCTCGACAATGGCCCGGGTGCCAAGTCCAAGACAGATGTCGGAACCGAACGCGGCGCGAAAGCGGTCGAGGCGCTGGTCGGAGAACGAACCCACACAGACCCGGTCGAGGCACTCCGCGGCCCGGAGCGCGCGGATGAGGGGCTCGACCGAGGTGTCGGCTTTGGGGTCGATGTTCACGCGCAGCGTCGGAAATGCGGCGAGGAGCTCGTCGAGGCGGGGGATCGGGGCCACGGTCCCGTCGAGCCCGGTGACTCGGGCCTGGGCAACATCGCTCCAACGCATCTCATTGATTGCGCCGGTGCGATCGGTCACGCGGTCAAGGGTCGGGTCATGGAACGCGACAAGCACCCCGTCTGAGGTGACGTGGACGTCGGTTTCGACGTAGCGATAACCCAGGTCGACGGCGTTCTGGAACGCTGGCATCGTGTTTTCGGGCTGGTCGATGGCACCACCGCGGTGTGCGAACGCGATGGGCCCGGCATGGTCCAAGTACGGGTGCATGGTTTCCTTGTGATCGCCAACCGAGGTGGCATCGCAGATAGTGACACATCCCGGCGCGTTGCTCTGGTCGAGCCTGCGGACCGCCGCCGCGGTTTTCGAAGTGCTCGATGCGGACCCGCACCCGGCTGATTGCTACCTTGCACGCCATGACCGAGGCACCTGAGCTGTTCCATCCCGGCATTCACGCCGCTGTTTCACCCGACAAGATCGCCTATGTGCTTGAACCCTCCGGGGTGTCAGTGACCTATGGCGAACTCGAGGCGGCATCGAACCAGATCGCACACTTGTTCCGCGACGCTGGGTTGCAGCGTGGCGACCACATCAGCTTCGTGATGGAGAACCATCGGCTCTATTTCGCCTTGTGCTGGGGAGCCCATCGGGCGGGTCTGTACTACACGGCGATGTCGAGCCGGCTGGGTACCGAAGAGACCTCATACATCGTCAATAACAGCCAGTCCAAGGTCTTCATCGCATCGAGCTACAAGCGCGAAGTCGCCGAGGCCATCATTGCTGAAACTCCCAACGTCATCTTGAGGTTGATGGTTGACGGCACCATCGAGGGCTATGAGTCGCTCGAAGACACGATGGAGCGGTATCCGACGACACCCATCGCCGACGAGAGCGAGGGCAGCGACATGCTGTACTCGTCGGGAACTACCGGCATGCCCAAAGGTGTGCTCACGCCGTTGGCCGATGGGCCGTTCGGGACACCGCCGGCCCTGCTCACGCTGGTGTCGCTGCTCTATGGGTTCTCCCCGGACACGGTGTATTTGTCGCCGGCTCCGCTCTACCACGCCGCCCCGCTGCGGTTCTGCCTGTCGGTACAGCGACTGGGCGGCACTGTTGTTGTCATGGAACGCTTCGACCCCGAGTTCGCCCTCGAACTGATCGAAAAGCACCAGGTCACGACCTCGCAGTGGGTGCCGACCATGTTCGTTCGTATGTTCAAACTCGATCCGTCGGTCCGGTCCAAATACGACCTGTCGAGCCACCGCACCGCCATCCATGCCGCCGCGCCGTGCCCCAAGGAAGTCAAGAAGGCCCTGATCGAGTGGTGGGGGCCGATTGTCTTTGAGTACTACGCCGGATCTGAAGGCAATGGTTTTGTGCAGTGCAACAGCGAGCAGTGGCTGGCCCACGAGGGAACCGTCGGCACCCCGCTGAACGCCACAATCCATATCTGCGACGAGGACGGCAACGAGCTGCCCGTCGGTGAGCCGGGCACCATCTATTTCGAAAGCGCGGCGCGGTTTGAATACCACGGCGATAAGGAAAAGACACGCGGGTCGCGGCACCCCGAACACGACAGCTGGTCGACGCTGGGCGACGTCGGCTATGTGGACGCCGACAACTACTTGTATCTGACCGACCGTAAGGCGTTCATGATCATCTCCGGCGGGGTGAACATCTATCCCCAAGAAGCCGAAAACCGTCTGATCATGCACCCGGCCGTGATGGACGCAGCGGTGTTCGGCGTGCCCAATGAAGACTTCGGCGAGGAAGTGAAGGCCGTTGTCCAGCCCATCGACATGGCCGCCGCTGGTCCCGAGCTCGAACGCGAACTCATCGCGTACTGCCGTGAGGCCCTGGCTGACATCAAGTGCCCTCGCTCGATTGATTTCCGACCGGAGCTGCCTCGGCACCCGACCGGCAAGCTCTACAAGCGCCTGTTGAAGGACGAATATTGGGCTGCAGCGGGCCGTAGCATCTAGCGGGTGAAACGCGACCTCGACACTGTTCTGACTCATTTCGGGGCGCTCGTGAGCCCGGACAATCGTCGCCGGCGGCGGGGCGAGAAGCCCGCCAGCCTGGGCGAACTGATGGCGTTCGTTGGCGCAGCTGTTGCCCCGGATGAGGTCGATGTCGAAGCAGTGGTGGCCCAACTCGACGAGCTGGCGGCCCACGTCTATGAACCATCGATCGATGGAGTGATCGATCTGCTCTTCCGGCGGATGGGCTTTGAGGGCAACCGCGACGACTACTACGCAACCGACAACAGCCGGCTTGACCTCGTACTGGAGCATCGGGTCGGCATCCCGATTACCTTGTCGACGGTGATGGTTGAGGTTGCCCGTCGCGTCGACGTACCCCTCGATATGTGTGCCATGCCGGGCCATGTGCTCGTCGGCGCTGGGGGAACCGTGTGGTACGACGCCTTTGACGGCGGACGGGCCCTGAACGTGCGCGATTGTGAGTTGCTGTTTGACTCGATCAAGCCCCGCGACACCTTCGATCGGAGCATGCTCGAACCGACGTCGACTTATCACATCGTGGCCCGGGCGGTGCAGAACCTCCAGGCCTACTTCATGGCCTTCAATCACCGTGCGCCCCTGCTCACGATGGCCGAGATGAAGGTCCTCTTGCCGACCAGAACAGGCGACGACTTGGTGTTCTTGGCCGAGATGAAAGCCGAGTTTGGCCAGCTGGCCGAGGCCGCCGACCTCTATGAGTCTGTCCTCGACCGCGACGACCTCTTCGTACCGGATTCGTATCGGGACAAGGCTCGCAAGTTTCGGGCAATGTTGAATTAGTTGGGTTGAATTAGTGGAGCTGAACGAGTGATCGATCGCGAACTCAAACGCTCGCTGGGCCAGATGATGCACGGCGTACAGGTAGTGGGATCGTCGCACGATGGCCTCGACCGGTGCTACACGTCGCATTGGGTGAGTCAGGTCTCCTTTGAAGAACCCATCGTGATGGCCTCGGTGTCACCAAAACACGACACCTACCCCTTGATCGAACAGTCCGGGGCCTTCACCGTCAGCTTGCTGGCAGGCGACCAGGTAACCGAAGGCCAGTACTTTTCGTATCCCGGGCGCAAGTTCGCCTACGCCTTCGGCGAGTTCGTCGTGCCGTGGACCGACTTCGACGATCGGCCCGTGGTGCCCAATGCCATCGCGTGGCTCGGATGTCGCGTGCGTGATCGGGTGCAGATGGCAGACCACACCTTGTTCTTTGCCGATGTGGTGGCCTACGAACCCGGACGACTCAAGGAGCCCCCACTGCTGTACTCGTCACGGCTGGGATGGCGAATCGCTGGCGACAAGGCTCGCGAACCCGGTACCTCGATCAGGGACCAATTACTCGAACGCATCACCGAGGAGTAGCTTCGGTTTGGCCTCGGTCGGCACTGGCCTCCGAGTGGGACTCTTCAGGGGGACATATGGCTGTCATCGATGCATCTTCGAGCGTCTCGACCGACGAACAACAGGTCATCGACCTGTGCGACCAGCTCCTGGCGGACCACGATGTGTCGAACACGATCGACTTCCTCGGTGCTCAATTCGATGCCGGATTGGCTTGGGTGCACTTCGACGAAGGCCACGGCGGTCTCGGTCTGAGCCCCAAGCTCCAAAGCACGATCAATACCCACTTGGCTGCTGGTGGTGCCCCCAACGCCCACTACCGAAACCCGATCGGCTACGGCATGGGTGCCCCGACGGTGCATACCCATGGCACCGATGCCCAGAAGCGTCGCTATCTGCGGCCCCTCTTCACGGGTGAAGAGGTGTGGTGCCAGCTGTTCAGCGAGCCGGGCGCTGGGTCAGACGTGGCCGGGTTGGCTACCAAGGCCGTTCTCGACGGCGACGAATGGACGGTCAACGGCCAGAAGGTGTGGACCACGCTGGCCCATATGTCGCGCTGGGGAATGCTGGTCGCCCGAACCGATCCTGACGCACCGAAGCATCGCGGCCTCACCTACTTCGTGCTCGACATGCATCAGCCCGGAGTTGAGGTCAAGCCGTTGCGTCAGATGACCGGCGACGCCGAGTTCAACGAGGTCTTCATGACCAATGCTCGTATCCCCGCATCGGAGATGTTGGGCGACCGCGGCGACGGCTGGCGCGTCTCGCTCACCACCTTGATGAACGAGCGGGTATCGATCGGCGGTGCGGTGGCTCCCACAGGTTCTGGCCCGATTGGCGAAGCGGTCAAGCTCTGGAAGGCCCTCCCCGAAGCTCGTAAGACGCCCGACGTTCGAGACGAACTCATGTCGCTGTGGTCGACCGCCGAAGTGGCTCGGCTCACCAATATTCGGGCGAGCCAGAACCGGGTGAAGGGTGTTCCGGGTCCTGAGGGTTCGACCGGCAAGCTGGCGTTTGCTGAGAACAATATTGCGATCTATGCGTTCTGTATGCAGCTCATGGGTGCCGAAGCCATGTTGTATGGCGACTACGACGTGGCCGAACAGACCCGCAACACCATGAACTCAAAGACCCTCCAGGAAGCCTTCCTGAGGAGTCGGGCCAACTCGATCGAGGGCGGCACCTCAGAGGTCATGCGCAACATCTTGGGCGAGCGGGTGCTCGGTCTTCCCGGCGACATCCGCGTCGACAAGGACAAGCCCTGGACCGAGGTCCCCCGCAACTAACCCGCCCGACCTCCTCCCGTTCTGAATGCCGATTTTGCTGATATTGACGAAAATCAGCATTCAGAACGGGAGAGGACGACCGATTCGGCCTCGCGGGTGTCGACGCTATGG
>CAYGMW010000035.1:0-10828 GCA_964350975.1 uncultured Acidimicrobiales bacterium
CCCCTCGAAATCGGGCTGCTTGGCTCAGCCAATGCTGTCATCATGGCCGTTCCGAACGGTTCACGCAGCTTTCGGGCGGGCTCGTCGCAGCGGTTGCCACGACCGATAGGTCGCACAGCGCCAGGCCCACTCAAACGGGCCGAACCGGAAGCGACTGAGCCACCATGTCGACCACCACAGCTGAACAGCCCAGACACCGAGAATCCACACCGCGATGATGCTGCGGGTGAGTTCGACGTCGCCGAGAAGCCAGCCGAGTGTCACGACCCCAAGGACGGTTTGGGCGAGATAGTTGGTAAGTGCCATTCGCCCCGCGTTACGGAACCGTTCGAGATGGGAGCTGGCGCTGCGGTTCCACAAGATGATGATCGACATATATGCCAGCGCCATCGGGATGGTGCCGAGGCCCGTCGGGATGTGGCCGGCGATGGCGTAGTCGGAAGACCAATCGCTCGCGATGCGAATGATGATGCCGACGACGGTCACCGACAGGCCAACGCCCAGGCCCCAGCCGGCGAGCCGCCGGTAGTAGTCGTCGCTGCGATCGCCCTGAACAAGGCCACTCCGGTAGGCGGCGACGCCGATGAGCATCATCCCGAGGGCTCGACCAAGAGCATCTCCGATGAACCAGGTTTCGACCGCGGCCGACATCGCGTCACCACCGACGAGCCAGAACTCACCCAACTGGGAGCCGTCAGCGTCGACGGTCGCTTGGACCAGCGGCGCGAGGACACTCCCTGCGAGAGCCAGCGCCACCCCGAGGCTCGCAAGAACTCGGGCCGGCAGATTCCGAACCGCAAGCACGACGGGGGCGCACATCGCATAGATCACAAGCACGTCGCCATCCCACAACAGTGAGTGAAGGACCCCGACCACAAACAACAGGGCAAAGCGCCACAGGCTGAGCCACACCACCCGACGCCCTTTGGCTCGGGCCCGATCGGCGAAGATCACGACCCCGACGCCAAACAGCAGGGAGAACAGGGCCATCATCTTCTGGTCGACGAACACCATGGTCAGCACGCCAACAACCCAGTCGAGCGGCTGACCAATCCCGTCAGCAGACACATTGGCGTAGGCCGCGTTGTCGAGCCCGAAGGCCAAGGCGTTCATGGGCAAAATGCCCAAGATCGCAATCCCCCGGATCAGGTCGAGCGACGTGATGCGCTCAGCCTTCGAGACGGGCCCCCGAGTCTGGATGGTCGCGGCGTCGGTGTCATCACGCTTCTGCACCCCGAGACCTTATCGAGGCGACACGAGCGAGGGCCCCGGAATGGCAGGAGGGGCGCCAGGGTTGACGGGGTATGTTCGATCGTCAACTCCGAGGCCTGAGCGCGAACGGCTTCGAGGCAGCGGCACGCCGTGTGCCGGTCGCGGTGTCGCCCACTGCGATTACTGGTGTGGCGCTTGGTCTTGGTGTGGGAGCAGCCGCAGCAGCGGCAGCCGGCGTTGGGGCACTCGCTGTTGGCTTGTGGCTGGCCAACCGATTCGTCGACGGCCTCGACGGGGCCGTTGCCCGCCTTCGCACTCGGGCCACCGACCAGGGCGGCTATCTCGACATTGTGGGCGACACGCTCGTCTATGCACTGATCCCGTTGGGCGTCGCCGTCGGGGTCGACGATCGGTCGACCTGGATCGCCACCGCCGTGCTGCTCGCCTCGTTCTACGTCAACTCCATCACCTGGGCCTACCTGTCTGCCCTGCTTGAACGCCGATCGGCGGGGGCACAAGCAAACGGCGAAGTCACCTCGGTCACGATGCCCGTCGGACTTGTCGAGGGCGCCGAGACGGTCGTCTGGTTCACCTTGTTGCTCGCTGTTGCCTCGCTCGCTCCGTGGTGGATGGGCACCATGGCCGCCGCCACGTTGGCCGGAGCACTGTTGCGGGTGCGAGCCGGATTCCGCGTCTTGAGGCCAAGATGAAAGCTCGCACCGGGCAACGCATCGCAGTCGGCGTCGGATGGCTCGGAGTCATCGTGGCGTACGTGTCCTACACACGCAGCCGCGATCTGTCGACGCTCGAAGCCGCCGAGGAACTGCGTGGCGCGCTCGCCGACAATTGGTGGGGCCCGACCCTGTTCATTGCGGTGTACACCCTTCGACCTCTGGTGTTGTTCCCCGCCGCGGTACTGACAGTGCTCGGCGGCCTGGCGTTTGGCCCGATCTGGGGAACGATCTGGACAACGGTGGCGGCGAACCTGTCGACAGCAACGACCTATGGCGTGGGCCGAACCTTCGGCAACCCCGACGTCGCGGGCCGACTGTCAAAGCTCATGGGCAGCACCGTCGACCGGGCCCGCCGCAATCCGTTCGAGACCACCCTCATCATGAGGCTGCTGTATTTGCCCTTCGACGCAGTGGGTTATGTGGCCGGGTTCGTCCACCTTCGATTCGTTCCGTTCATCGCCGGATCGGCGATCGGCATCTTGCCGGGCACGATCGCCTTCGTCGGGTTCGGAGCCTCGATCGAATCGCTCGACGAGGGCACACCTTCGTTTGACCTTCGGATCCTGTTTGCGTCGGTGGTACTGGCCGCGGCGGGCACCCTAGGTTCGCGCTGGTTGCAGCGCCATCGCCTTGAGGAGGCCCCATCATGACGAGCCCAGCCTTGAACGCTCCGACTCCAGATGTGGTCGTCATCGGAGCCGGGTCGGGTGGGCTGACTGTCGCGGTCGGGCTGAGCCGACTGGGTCGATCGGTGATGCTCGTCGAGGGCCACCATGTCGGCGGCGATTGCACCAATGTCGGCTGCATTCCGTCGAAGTCGCTGCTGCATCACAGTCACGAGTTCGCCAACGCGGCACCGGGCACGAGGCGCAGCACCGCCGACATCCTCGCTGCAGTGCGAGCTCGACGAACGGCGTTGCGCGAACACGAGGTCGACGAGTTCGGTTCGGCCGAAGGCATCGACCTTCGATTCGCACGTGCCCGCCTGCTTGGCAACGGTCGGGTCGAGCTGACCGACGCCAACGGCTCCGCGACGACGGTGGCGGCCAAACACATCGTGGTCGCCACTGGTTCGGCACCGCATCGGATCGCGATCGACGGTCTCCCCGACGATCTGGTCGTCACCAACAACGAGCTGTTCGAGCTCGACGACGTACCTCAGCACCTGGCGATCGTCGGCGGCGGACCCATCGGGCTCGAGATGGCGGTGGCGTTTCGTCGTCTCGGTTCACGAGTCACCGTGCTCGACGCCGCGCCCCAGGTGTTGCCCCAGCTACTTCCCGAAGCCGCGGCCGTTGTGCACCAGTCGCTGGTTGACGCCGGCATCGACGTGCGCCCCGGCACCGTGGCACACCATTGGGACGAACGTGAACGGGCGCTCGCGGTCGGGCCGCTCGGTGGCTCGCCAACCGACACGCTCTCAGGGATCGACCGCGTGCTGATGGCTGTTGGCCGGACCGCGAACACCAAAGGTCTCGGTCTCGAAACCGCAGGTGTTGCCACCAATGAGCGGGGCCAGATCGTGATCGACGCCAAGAGCCGCACCAACGTCGACGGCATCTGGGCCTGCGGCGATGTCACCGATCGGGGTGGCACTACCCACCTCGCCAACGCCTGGGGTCGGCGCATCATCAAGCACATTTTGGCACCCGTCGCGCCTGCGGGAGCCGAGCCGTTACGACCGGCGGTTGCCTTCACCGACCCTGAAGCCGGCTCGATCGGCAGCCAACCCGTCGACGTCCCCGACGACGTCATGCGGCTGCGGGTCGACCTGGCCGACATCGACCGGGGGTATACCGACGAGCTCGCCTCGGGCCTGCTGATCGTGGACGTCCGCAGGTTCTCGGGGAAGGTCCTTGGGGCAACGGCCGTCGGTCCTCGAGCGGGCGAACTGATTGGCCTGTTCTCACTGGCGATGAAGAACGACCTGGCGTTCCACAAGTGGTACGGAACCGTGTGGCCCTACCCGACCTATGGCGAAGCGATCGGTCGCCTCGTTGACGAATACATGGCCACCACCCTGCCCAACCTGCCCCGAGAGCTCAAGGGCTGGGTCCGAGGCCGCTGGCTCGCGCGTTAACCGCTCCCTACGCTGGCGAGCTATGCCCTTGATCGAGGTTGATGACAGTGTCGAACTGTGGGTCGAGACAACGGGCGGCGGCCCCGGTCTCCCGCTCGTGTTGTGCCACGGAGGTCCTGGCATGTGGGACAACCTCGCGCCACTGGCCGCCCTTGTCGACCAGGACCGGACCGTTGTGCGTTGGGACCAACGAGGGTGCGGACGCTCAGGCGGAGCCGCCGGCCCGTTCACCGTGGAGCGTTTCGTCGCCGACCTCGACGCGATCCGCCAAGCACTCGGCCTTTCCCGCTGGATTGTTGGCGGACACTCGTGGGGTGCATCGCTTGCCTTGCATGCCGTCCTCGCCCACCCGACATCGGCAGCCGGGCTTTTGTATCTGTCTGGGACCGGGCTCGGTCGGAGTTGGAATGCTGCCTACAAGGCCGCTCCAGCCGAACGCCTGACACCAGAGCAACTCGATCGATGTGCTGCGCTTGAGGCGATAGGTCGACGGACGCGTGCCGAGGAGGTCGAGTGGCGAACGCTGCGCTGGGCACCCGACTTCGCCGACCGCCATCGAGCACTCGAACTGGCCGGAATCGACGCCGCGGCACCGTGGCCGCTCAACCTCGAGTGCAACTCAGCAATCAACGCCGAAACACGGGCCTGGAACCAGGCCGAACTGGTCGAAGCATGCAAACAAATCCGGGTTCCGACCCTGCTCCTTCACGGCTCAGACGACCCTCGTCCTCCGTTCGCCGTCGACGATGTCGCTCAAGCGATCCCTGACTGCGTAGTCCAGGTCATCGACGCGGTCGGCCACTCGCCTTGGCTCGAACGACCCGGTGCGGTTGCCGCCGTGGTTCGGTCCTGGCTCTCAGGCTGCGACCGTCAATCGATCAGTCAATGAGGGCGTCGATGATCTCGGTGATCCAGGCGTTCGTGGCCCGGTCGAACGCCCCGAATTCGTCGTTCATGGCGAAATAGGCCCAACCACCGCCATTGCGTTCGGTGATAGTTCGCACGGCGTTGGTCCAGGCGAAACGTGACTCGGGGTCGGTGGGCTCATCGATCGGGTTATACGTGCCGAACTCGCCAACGTAGAGGCCGACACCTGCGGTGGCAGCCCATTGAGCCGCTCCGGAGATGAGGTCGTCGAGAGCTTCGTATTGGCTCACGATGAGCTCTTCACACGTCTCAGCACATGCCGCAAATCTCTGCAGCTCGGTTAGGCCAAGATCGCCCCCGACATGTTGCAGGGCCAGCGACGACAGGCTTCCACAACCCGAAACATCGGCGGTGCCGACTGTGGCGGCCCACGTCACCTGGGCCTCCTGCCCAGTTCCGTTTTCGTAGTTGCACAGCACGGCCGCTTCAAAGGGAGCCAACGCCTCGATCTCGACGGTCTCATACTCAACTGGGGTGTTGAGAGCTCCGACGGCGAAGGCACCGAAGGTTTGGTTCCAATCGATCAAGATCGCGCCAACGGTGGGCGTCGACACGATGTCCCACGACTGTTGTTGCCAGCCGAAAGCAACTGACACATTGTCGGCTCTCCACACCACGCCGGTTGCCGGAATGGGGTCGACGAACACGGCCCCTTGGACGGTGAAGGGCTCCGGATCATAGGTGTGGATCGTGACGATGACGTTCGGGTCGTCCGGCAGGCGAAGGTCGTCGAGACGGTCGGCGTGGTTGTAGCTGACGGGGCCGATGATGACCGCGCGGGCTGGATTCGATTGGCGAACGATCGCCAGGGCCTCAGCGGCGAGTTCGTTCCACACCTCTGGCTCGTCGCTGAACACGCCGATCGGTTCGTTCAGCAATTCGAACACGACCGCCGATGGCTGGTCTGCATAGTGTTCGGCGAGCTGTTCCCAGATGGCGAGATACCGAGCCCGCTCTCCTGCTGGGTCGACGTCGAGTTCTTCGAAGTGGTGCACGTTCACCACGATCGTCAGGTTCTGAGCCAGGGCTAGCTCAACCATGCGGTCGACTTCGGCCAGGAACAACGGGTCGATGGTGAACTCAGGCGCTGGCCCGGTGTACGACGACCAGCGCACCGGAAGGCGCACGTGGTCGAAACCGGCCTCTGCCGCGAGGGCGAAGTCGGCATCGAGGATCGGCTGGCCCCAATCGCCGCGGGGCTCGACTTCGAAATCGCCGGCGAAGTTGATACCGCGGGCCAACCCAAGGGCCGCGAGATCGACCATCTCATCCGGTGCAGGCTGGCCAACCACCGCCATAGCGACCTCGTCGCACGACCGGTCGGTGTCAGACACGGCGGCTTGTTCGATCTCGCCCCATTCGACGATGTCGAAGGACCCGCCGTCAGCTTCGATTGCGAGACGGCACTCGGGCGACAGCCATTGGCTCGTGCCATCTATCAGCAACCACCCGGCGTCATTGTCCGCGAGGGTGACAAGGCGCCCCGGTCCAGGAGGTGGGGCCGGGGCCGCGGTCGAGGCAACACTGGGAGGCGTTGCCGTCGAGGCAACCACCGATGAAGTTGGTGTGAGCGTCGATGTTGAGCCCGCCTCAGGTGCGGTCGGCGAACCTGAACAGCCTTGAAGAATCAGCAGCGCGAGAACGAGGCCGCCAAACCGGCTGGGCGTGAGAAACATGGATGCTGAACCTAGAGCCATATCGCATCGTCAAGACATCGTTCGGCTTACGAGTTGACAGGTCGACGCCTCGAGTCTACTTTCGTATTCAGTTAATTAACTAGTGTGGTAAATAGAGAGGCAGCAACACATGACAACAGCCACAGCACCTCTCGACGAGGCTCGGCTCGACGAGACGTTCGCCGCACTGGCGAACTCGACTCGGCGGGCAATCCTGGCTCGCCTGGCCGAAGGCGAAGCCACGGTCAACGACCTTGCAGCACCGTTCGACATGACACTCCCAGCGATCTCGAAACACATCAAGGTCCTCGAACACGCGGGCCTCATCACTCGCGGTCGGAGAGCCCAGTTCCGGCCCTGCACCATCGACGCCGCACCCTTGGCAAGGGTGTCCGATTGGGCCGAGCAGTACCGCCACATCTGGGATCAGCGCTTCGACCGCATGGACGCCTACGTCCAAGAAATCCAACACACCGACAACACGAAGGAACCCAACCATGACTGAGACGAAAGACGTTCAGATCGAACGCACCTTTGACGCACCGATCGACCTCATCTGGGCGATGTGGACCGAAGCCGAACACTTCGCCAACTGGTACGGACCCATGGGAGCCAAGATCCCCAACGCTGCCATGGATGTACGCATTGGCGGCCAGCGCCACATCACCATGGAAATGAACACGCCCGGCGGCCAAATGCAGATGTTCTTCGTCGGTGAATACCTCGAGATCGACCCCAAGACCAGGCTTGTCTACAGCGAACGTATGGCCGACGCAGATGGCAATGCCCTGTCAGCCGAGCAGATGGGCATGCCAGCCGGAACACCAATGGACACCTCGGTCGTGGTCGAACTCACCGATCTCGGCGGTCGCACCAAGATGGTGATGACCCATGTTGGCGTGCCCGCAGGATCCCCGGGTGGCCAAGGCTGGACCATGGCCATCGACAAGATGCAAGCCCGAGTCGCCGAACTCGCTTAACCAAGTGCTACGTCGGGGGGGGTCATCGCTTCACTTACCCGCCTCGCTGTCCGGTCCGGCCGCTCGAAAGACCTCGAGATCATCGTGCTTCGCCACCAGCTCCAGGTACTTCGCCGCCAACTCGACCGTCCCGCTGCGAACAACGACGACCGGACTCATCAACGAATACGAAAACGTTGCCTGACCAGCCGCGACAGAGTTTCCGAGCCCCACAGGCGCTGAGCTGGTCGCTGCGTGACGCGAAAAGCCTGGTCACGGGCTCTCGGACATCCTCGAGTCTGGCTCAGTCGCTCGGTGCTAGGAGTGGCACCGTCGGAAAGTAGGTGCGATAACGGCTGACGTCTCTGGTGAGAAGTTGCCGTTCGGCAATCGCCGCGTGGGCGCCGATGAAGAAGTCAGGAAGCGTTGTCGTCTTCGTGCCCTGGTTTCGTCTGTAATTCAGAAACGCCTTACCGGCGAGGAACGCTGCGGCCCACGGAATGGGCTCGCGCCGATAGTCCTCCTGTGGAAGTGCGTCCTCGAGGGCCTCGATCGTTGAGAACCTGATGGACACTTCAGAATAGATGACTGGGTTGATGTACAGCGGACCGGTTTCAGCCGCCTCCGAGAGGGCACTGGCCGACCATTCCTGCCAGACCGGATCTTCGGTCATGATGTCCAACAACACGTTGCTGTCAACCAGGGTCCCGTAGGCCATGTCACGATTCCCGGGTGAGAGCCATGATCTCGCTGGTCGTCATAGCGACGTCACCGCGACCTCGAAGCCGCTCTGCGAGCTGGCGGCCTCTGGTCGGACCACCGCTGGCCTTTCGCACCACAATGGTCTCATTGTCGCGCTCAAACTCAACCTCAGTGCCCGCCCCGATGCCGAGTGCGTCACGGATGTCCTTCGGGATAGTGATTTGACCCTTCTCGGTTACTTTCATGGTAGGAATCCTACCAGTAGTACTCCTACTTCGCCCACCGAGAAGCTCGTTCGCGCCACAGCACCCACCGACTGAACATCGTTGCAGTGGCTATGGAGCCGCCGGGAGGTCAAAGGCGACCTCGCCGCCTGAGGTTCGCAGTCGAGAATCCTCGATCCAGATGCGACCGCTGTGAGCTTCGACAAGGCCGCGAGCAATAGCAAGACCAAGTCCGGCCCCTCCTGTAGCGCGAGTTCGGCTCGCGTCGGCTCTGGTGAAGTGCTCAAAGGCTTGGGTCACGAACTCGACGTCGAAACCAGGCCCCTCATCCATGACCCGCACCTCTGAGCGGTCGGGTTCGGTGGTCACCCGCACAATGACGGTTGTTCCCGGGGGAGCGTGGCGGATGGCATTGTCGATCAGGTTGCGGATCACCCGGCCAATCGCTTTGGCGTTTCCGTTCACTGGGCTCGCGCCCGACAGATCGGCCGAGAGACCGACGCCGCGCTGAGCCGCCATCGGTGTGAGGGCCTCGACAGCCCCGTCGGCGACCTCGGCCAGATCGATGCGCTCGAAGGCCAGTTCGTGTCGCCCGGCATCGAGTTTTGACAGCAGCACGAGGTCATCGATCAGTGAGCCGAGTGCCTCGACGTCGTGAATCATTGACCGCAAGTAGCGCTCGGGGTCAGGCGCTACGCCGTCGGCGAGAGCTTCGATTGCCGCTTGAAGAGCTGCGAGCGGGGTCCGCAGGTCGTGGCCGATGGCCGACAGCATGGACCTGCGGTCGGCGTCGTGGCGGGCCCGCTCCTGCTCGAGGTCGTCAAGGCGAGACGTCAGCTCGTCGAGGGCCCTGGCAACATGCCCCAGCTCGTCAGAACGCACGACGCCGGTCCGCACCACCCGGTCGCCAGATTCGATCCGGCGAACCGTCGCTTCGACCCGGCGGGCATCGCGGGCAAGTGGCATCGAGGCGATCAGCGCTACCACCACAGCGAGCACAGCCGTCACAGCAATGGCCCCGAGGGCCACGTCGCGTTCGGCTGGCTCAAACACCATCAGTTGGCCGAGGGCCAGGGCAGCGATGGCACCGACCCCAAGCGCTGTCAGGGTGATCGCCAAGACCAGGTGATGAAGCGACCGGGTGTAGCGGGTCAGAGCTCGCAGCGCGAATCCGGCAGCTGCGGTCACCGCCAGCACCACCAAAGCAGCGATGACGGCCCGCATCGGCTCGGCCGCAATGACCTCAGTCCACGGCTTCATGGCTCAAACCGGTAGCCGACACCCCAGGCGGTGACGATGAACCGGGGTCGGTCGGGTTCGGCTTCGAGCTTTTGACGCAGGCGCCCCACATGAACCGTGACCGTGGCCGGGTCTTGGTAGTCAGCCGATGAGTCCCACACCAGTTCGAGCAACTGACCCCTCGAGAACACCTGGCGGGGCGACTGGGCGAGCACGTGGAGCAGGTCGAACTCCTTGGGCGTCAGGGTGACCGGTTGGCCGTCGACGAACACTTCGCGAGCGCCGATATCAATTCTCAACGGGCCGAACTGAAGATCGACGCCGACAGGTGGTGCGACGTTGAGACGCCGGCGTAACAGGTTGCGGACCCTCACTGCCAGCTCACGAGGCGAGAACGGCTTGACGACATAGTCGTCGGCGCCCAACTCGAGGCCAATAATGCGGTCGATCTCGTCAGCTCGAGCCGTCAGCAACACAACAGGAATGTCGCCGAGCACCCTGAGGTGGCGAAGGATCGTCAGCCCGTCGGATCCCGGAAGCATCACGTCGAGCACGACCAGATCTGGCCGATGGGCGCCCAGCCACACCAGTGCCTCGTCGCCATCGCCGACCTCGTGGACCGACATTCCGTCGAGGGTCAAGTAGCGCGCCACGACCTCGCGCACCATTGGTTCGTCATCGACGACGAGAACTTCCATGGTGCGCGTGGCAGTGGACATGAGGAGAACCCTACGAGTCGCCCTGAGCAGCGAACAGGTCTCCGATCGAACGTTTAGGGGTTGTTGAGAACTTCGTGACCAAGCCGTGAGATTTGCCCGAAACGATCAGTCCCGTCACCAAACGACCCCCTCACAAACGAAACTGGAGCACCCCAAAATGAAGCATTCCCGCCTCGCGACGCTCGCCGTCACGCTGACCCTCGCCCTGGCAGCTACGGCGTGCGGAAGTGACGACGAACAGCCAGCGGCCCAATCGGCAGCACCTGAAACCACTGCTGCAGCCGCGACTGAGACCACCGTCGACGACATGTCCGAAGACGACATGTCCGAAGACGACATGTCCGAAGACGACATGT
>CAYGMW010000035.1:10928-16681 GCA_964350975.1 uncultured Acidimicrobiales bacterium
ACGACATGTCCGAAGACGACATGTCCGAAGACGACATGTCCGAAGACGACATGTCAGACGACATGAGCGGTGAAGAAATGGCCGCCGCCGCCGGTGATTTGGTCGTGATTGCATCCGGCCGAGACGACCTGACCACCCTGGTTGCCGCTATCGAGGCCGCAGGCCTGGCCACCACCCTCGCCAACGACGGACCCTTCACCATCTTTGCCCCGAGCAACGACGCGTTTATTGCCTACCTCGGCGACATGGGCATGTCGGTCGAAGACGCACTCGCTGACACGACGTTCTTGTCCACCTTGCTGCAAGGCCACGTGGTCGAAGCTGCCGACGACTCAGGCATGGTCGCCGGAATGGTTGACAATCCCTTCGTCAGCCTCGCCGGCACCGCACTGCCCGTCACCGTGGACGGCGACACCATCACAATCGGTGGAGCCGAGATTGTCGAAGCCGACATCTTCGCCACCAATGGCGTGATCCACGTCATCGACACCGTGCTTGCGCCGGCCTGATCTGGCCACACCTGATCTGACACCGGGGGTCCCCTCCCGCCCCCGGTGTCATGACGGTTTTGAAGACACCGCCGCTCGAAACAGAAGCCGAGCCACCCATGAATACGTCAACAACACCCACAGACGAGCCGCTCGCTCGGCTGGTTCACCCCCGGTCGATCCGATGGCTCCACTGGATCAATTTCCCACTGCTCATGATCATGATCTGGAGCGGGCTGCGCATCTACTGGGCCGAGGACGTCTATGCGTTCGGCATCGGGAGCTGGCAGTGGTTCGCCTTCTTCCCGGATGCGATTTATGAGACGTTGGACCTCGAACGACGGCTCGCCCGCGGCATGGCCTTTCATTTCGCATTCGGCTGGCTGTTCGTGATCAACGGCGCGATCTATGCCGGGTACTTGCTCGTCACGAAGGAGTGGCGACACATCGTCCCCGACCGCCACGCAGCCAAAGAGGCACGCGATGTTGTCCTGCACGATCTGCACCTCAAGCGGGACGCTCCACCCCAGGGCAAATACAACGCAGCCCAGCGCCTTGCCTACACGGCGGTGCTCGTGATGGCCCTGATCGTGGTCGTCAGCGGCTTCGCTATCTACAAGCCGAGCCAACTGCACCCGCTCCCGCTGCTCTTCGGCGGCTACCAGGGTGCCCGCCTCGTCCACTTCACGATGACGATCGCCCTGATGCTGTTCTTCGTTGTCCACCTCTTGCAGGTTCTGCGCTCGGGTTGGAACAACTTTCGATCGATGGTTACCGGATATGTAGTTGAGCGGGTTTCAAAATGACGGATCAGACACCTTCCCCACGCAGCGATCGTGAGCGGGCGCTTCGAGCTCCGCTCGAATCGGCACCAACCATCCCGTTGTCGGAGTTCAAGTCTGTCTCGCGCCGCTCGTTCTTGACCGGAGCGTTCAGCGTTGGCGCGGCCGTCGCTGGTTGGCGCTGGCTCCAGGACAGCCCCGCCGTCGACGGCATCCCCCGGCCGCTACGGAACACACTCGAGTTCAACGAATCAGTGTGGAGCACCGTCTCACAGGGCAGGTCGGCTCCTGAATTTGCAGTCTCAAAGGCAACACCGATCCAGGTGAATGGCCAGATCGGTATCCGCAACGAGATCGATCTCGCAGCCTGGACGGTGCGGGTCGAAGGTCCCAACGGCGAACTGTTGGACGAGGTCGACATCGGAGTCTTTGAGTCGCTTCCTCAATACGACATGGTGATCGAGCACAAATGCATCGAAGGCTGGTCAAGCATCGTGCACTGGGGAGGCGCCAGGTTCTCGGACTTCCACGCCCGCTACGCCGATCGGGTCGGCGATGTCCCCTACGTGGGGTTCGAGACACCCGACGGCCTCTACTACGTTGGCTGGGACATGCCATCGGCACTGCATCGCCAGACAATGCTGGCCCTTCGCCAAGGCACCGAGCCACTCACCCAGGTCCATGGGGCTCCGCTGCGACTCGCCACCCCGAACAAGTACGGCATCAAGTGCCTCAAACGCATCGGCGTGATCAGATACGCCTATGAACGGCCCGCCGACTACTGGGCCGAACGCAGCTACGACTGGTACGCCGGCCTGTAGGCCAGCCAACCACAGCTACCCAACGGCACCGCCACAGAAGGGCTACTCGCAGCCGATGCCATCGTTGGCGAACGGCTGGACCCCGAGCGTGTGCGTAGGCGTATGGTTAGGCGCATGCCTCGCGTTCAGGTGTACTTGCCCGAAGATCTCCACGAACAACTGAAGCAGCGCAACCTCCCAGCCTCGGAACTCTTGCAGGTTGCGCTCCGCGCAGAGTTGGAGCGCCAGGATGCACTCGCGGAAACCGACCGATACCTCGAAGAACTCGCCGCTGAGGTCGGAGAGCCCAGCCAGCGTCAACAGGCAACCGCAGATGCAATAGCTCGGCGCATCCGGGATCGTTCGCTCGACCGAATCCGGTGACCCGTGTTGGTCCTCGACAGCGGCGGCGTGTCGCGTCTGTCGGCACGCACCAAGACAGCACTTGCGCTCATCGGGGCGCTCAAGGCTCAGGGGCTGTGGCCGCCAGTGGTCCTGACGATGGTTCTTGTTGAATCCCTCCAAGGAGATCCAAGGCGCGACGCCAACACCCACCGATTCTTGAAGATGTGCATCATCGAACCGACGGTCAGCGGGTTGAGGGCTCGGCGAGCAGCCGAGCTGCGGCGACGGGCCCGAGCCGGTTCTGCTGTCGACGCACTTGTTGTCGCGATCGCCGAACCGGGCCAGACGGTCCTGACAGGTGACCGAGCCGCCATCGAAGCGCTCGCCGCCCACGCCGATGCCGTTGCCGTCGAGGTCGTCTGACCGCTGGCGATCTGGAGCGGGTGGCCGAACGCATCCGTGGCGTTCACGAGCGGGCTGAAGCTTGCGAGCGGTTGAACGTTTCCGAGCGCCTCATGCTCCGAGCGCCCCTGACGAGGTGGGCGCGGGATCGAAAGCGAGACGGCTTCACATCACGACGTCGGGCTGGTCGGCTTTGGGCACGGGTTGCACCAGCGGCATTGGTGGCGTCGGCTGCGTTGAGGATTGGGCGGACGAGTTCGACGAGTGCGAGCCTTCTTCGCTTCTCGGCACTCGAGCCCGACCGCGAGATGTCGTCGGGGTCGGCGAACCCGCCTGATCCGTCGGCTCCGTCAGAACCCGAATGGGTCGGCGCGGTCTTCTGATGATCGATCTGACCGGTCGGCGAAACAGTCGAGAGTAGGTTTGAAGCATGACGATGCCGGTTCGGGTGTTGCTGGAGCACGGCAAGAAGAAGCGTGTGGTCGCATTGGCATGACCGACTACTACGGCGTCTCGGGCCGACCCGCGACGGCGGTGATGGAGCCCATGACAGACGCCGACTTCGACCGAAAGCTGGCCATACTGCGGGCGTCGTGGACGACCTTCGATGACACAGCGGCCCGCGTGTCAGCCGAGCTTCGTAAAGGCCAGCGAGGTGGCGGCCGCGACAAGGACCACATCATCCGACACGCGAACGGTGCAGAGATCGACGAGTTCGCGCCCAAGGTCGGTGTGAAGGTGCCGCTCGAGACAAGGGACGACCCCGACGCCCTGCGCGCCTATCGAGATGCCTTCGCCGATGCGATCCGTCAACAACACGTTCGGGGCGAACCGTCTCGCTCATGGGCGCTGCAGTTTCTGATCCGACGCTGTGCCTGGCACATGCTCGACCATGCATGGGAACTCGAGGACCGAGCCCTGACCATCGGCCAGTAACTGCTCGGTCGTCGGGGGCCAGCCGTCGCGCCCGCATGATCTGAGCGCATGCGACCGATCGAATGTGCCGATAGCGCTCGGACTCGGCCGCTGGCAGACGGTGTGATTACGAGCTACCGAATCAGCCTCGCGACCCGACCGACTTCGCCGGTACTGCAGCGGATGGTCGAGCGCTCGCCATTGCGATTATCGGGCGGCTGCGGACCACCCGGACACACCGATGGCTCAAGCCTGTAGCTACTTTACAAAGTAAAGAACCGTTGTCATGATAGACGGATGCCCCTTCCCGCCTCACTCCGACTCAACGCTGCATTCTCAATCGCCACCGGACTCCTGCTCACAGCAGCGCCCAGCACAGTCGGGAATTGGCTCGACGTTGCGATCGCCGGGTGGCTCCGCGTTCTCGGCATGGTCCTGATCGGACACGCAGCGCTCTTGATCTGGGCGAGCCGGCAGCCCTCAGTCAAGACGTGGGCGAGGCTGAACGTCGCAGCTATCGCCCCTTACCCGCTCATCATGATCGGGCTCATCGCTACCGGGCTCGTGAGCTCATCGCTTGGCCGGACCCTCGTACTGTTTGACGGAACGATCGTCGCCGCCATCGGCTTCACTCAATGGAATGGGTTGCGCCGGAGCTCTGCCGACGCACATCCTGTCCCAGCGTGACCACAACCGACCAACACCTCCTCGACGCACTCGACGCCGTCATTGCCGAACACGGACCGTCCGGCGTCACGCTCCGCCGAGTCGGTGCGCAAGCCGGGTTGTCCCACACCGCCGCTGCGCACTACTACCAGGACAAACCCGGACTCTTCACCGCCTACATCACTCGAGCCTGGAACCGAGTCGCAGACGGCGTCGAAACCGCAGCTGCAATTCCCGAGGACCGACAAGCCCTTCTCGCCGCAGCAAACTCATACGCGACCTTCGCCATGGAAGAGCCTTCAGCGTTCAGCGTGATGAGCCGGCTCGAACTGGTCAACGTCGACACCCCAGAACTCTGGGCCGCCAGAGAACGAGGATTCCTTACCCTCGCAGCGCTCATCGCCCGCGCACAAACCAACGGGTGGGCCACCAACCACGACACCCTCGACCTCGTCGCCATCACATGGGGAACCGTTCACGGAATCGTCGACCTGTGGACCGGCGGCCCGCTCGCCGCCCCCTACGACGGCCACGAACTACCGCACACCCTCGATCGGCTCATGAACACACTTCTCAACCACCTCGACCACCCGCACACTTCGACCCCCGCAAGCACGACGAACAGCCAAAGCTGACCGCCCGGTATCGGCCCCGATGCAGCGCCCTATAACACCGACGAGATGTCGGTTTTCGATGACCCCCGATGACGGGTTTCGCCGATCGCTCACACCCTGCTCGTTGTCTGCAGCCAATACCGGCGAGTAGAGGGAATCGTCAACTGGCTGCGCGGTCGATAAGAACGCAACCGTCGTCCATCTCGACTCCCGACACCGAAAAGACCACTCGAACACACCGTTCCTTGCCCCATGACTCGACCCGATAGAGCACAAAGGTCTGCCCCTGGTCGAATGACATCGCCACAGGCTCAGCTCCGGCCTTCGTCACGAGCATCGACCGGCCATTGCTCGCCGTCAACGGCGGTTCATCGTCGTCAAGGATCCAAAAGTCAGTGGGAGCGACATCGCCAAGGTCAGCAACCGACTGCTCCACGTCGGATCGCAGCGCCGAGGCGTCATCGTCCGCACGGCTGTTCAGAACACCGTTCACGATGGCCGCTACCACGAGAACGACAACGCCCCCCACGACGAGCACACGCCGGCGTCTGGCCTGATCCACGTCCTCGATTGTTTTAGCCACCTCACAAGTAGAGCACACAGCCCACCGACCGCCGTCGCCGCTCGATAATGCCAACGCATATTCCCAGCTTTGAGCACCAGGCTCGCGCCACAGAACGGCCCCACTGCAGCGCCACAGAATCCCGGTCAGGAGTGCATGGAGTCGCTACTCCGCTCAGG
>CAYGMW010000036.1:0-16620 GCA_964350975.1 uncultured Acidimicrobiales bacterium
GTATAGGTCCAGTCAGTGGTGAGCTGGTTGGCCGACGCCGAGCGGATGCTCCCGTGGGGCAGGTAGGTCTGCCGGACGACAGCACCTGCGGTGTTGACGATCTCGGTTGACCCTAAATAGCTTGGCGCAACCGTCACCAAACCACCGCTGTTGATCCTGTAACCGATCATGCGTCCAGCAAACATGTAGTACGGCCGGTTTGCTGTCACCGGCCCGCTACCGCAATGTGGACGGGCAGCTTCCCGAGGGTGTCAACTACGTCATCCACGACGTCGCCCCCTCAACGACCCCAACGCATCTACCACCTCGAATCCATTGCTGTCATTCGTAGTTGCGCGACAGTTCGAGGTGAAACCGCTCTGTTTCTGGGCCGAGGTACACCGCAAGAATGTCATCTTTGGCGTCCTGCACGTTGCAGAAATACTCAGCAGTATCGATCGACCGGGTGAAGTCGTAATTGCCTGTTGTCCGGACGACACCAACGACTCCTCGCTCCGCCATGACGCCCCAGCAACCACTATTACCGGCCGCGTACATGATGTCAGCGATGAAGATAATCGGACTGGCCTCGGGGTAATTCGCCCACATGGCTTCATTATAGGGATCTGGCGGACCAGGTGCAGGAAAAGAATGGACCGGCGGTGACCCCCACGTCGCGAGGTCGTAGTCGTCCGGATCGTCGACGACGAGGGCTATTTCGCTGTCACCATAGAGTCGCGACAATTCATTCAGTGCTTCCCATATTTGAACTGTGAACATCCGATGGCCGTCGAAGAACCAGTTGCGACCTTGAATTCGAAATACGTCGCCGGGTAGTTCTTTAGATCGGTCGAACACCCGGTCGATTCTCGCTATTAGTGCACTATTGTCAGATTTGGGTTTCACTGCTTACCTCCTAGGGTTCGAGCCGGATCTTCGTCATCGACTTGTCCGGTGTAGGTCCGGTCGGTGGTGAGCTGGTTGGCCGGTCACGCCTCCTCGGGCACGACGACACTTGGCGGGAGCTGACCCGTTTCGAGCAGGTACACGAACCCGTCGCGATCGAGTTGTGGCACACCGAATTCTTCGGCCTTGGTGAGCTTGCTTGCCCCAGCGCCCTCGCCAACCACCAGCGCTGTGGTCTTCTTCGACACCGAGCCAGGCGACTTGCCGCCCCGGTCTTTGATCGCGGCCATGGCCTCGTCGCGGTTGAACCCCTCGACGGTCCCGGTAACAACCACGGTCATCCCCACCAAGTTTTGGGCAACATCGGCAATATCGACTCGGTCGAGCCGGACCCCACCCGCCTCCAGCTTGTCGACCACAGCCCGGTTGGTTTCGTCGGAGAAGTACGACACCACACTCGCTGCAATCGCCGGCCCGACACCGTCGATGGCGGTGATGGCGTCGACCTCGGCATCGACAATCGCTGGCAGCGAACGGAAGCGCCTCGCCAACGCCTCAGATGCTGACGGGCCCAAGTGGTCGATGCCGAGGCCGATGAGCACGTCGCTGAGCTCACGGTCGCGACTGGCGTCGATGGACGCAATGAGGTTGGCCGCTGAGATGTCGCCGAAACCATCCAAGGTCAAGATGTCGTCGACGCTCAGCCGGTAGAGATCGCCAACATCGCTCACAAGACCCGACTCGACCAGGGCCGCAACGGTGCGCTCGCCCAAACCCTCGATGTCCATGGCCGATCGGCCCGCGAAGTACGCAAGCCCAGCCTCGACCCGGGCCGGACACACCCGGTTGACGCAATAGGTGTTGGCGTCGCCGTCCCTGCGCACCAAGGGCTGGCTGCATCGAGGGCACTGCGACGGGAACACCCAAGGCGATCCCCCCGACGGGCGTTGGGCCAGCACCGGGCCGACAACCTCGGGAATCACATCGCCAGCTTTACGGACAATGACCGTGTCGCCCGGCCGCACATCTTTGACCTGGACCTGGTCCTCGTTGTGCAACGTGGCCATGCCAACCGTCGACCCACCGACGAACACCGGCTCGAGCACGGCAAATGGTGTGGCCCGGCCGGTTCGGCCGATCGACACCATGATGTCGCGCAGCAAGGTCGTGCGTTCCTCAGGCGGGAACTTGAACGCAATCGCCCACCTAGGAGCTCGACTAGTGCTGCCCAGCAGGTTTCGCTGCGACCGAGAGTCGAGCTTGATGACCACGCCATCGATCTCATAGTCGGGGGTGTGGCGGTTGACCTCCCACTGGCGGCAAAACTCGTGCACCTCGTCGAACGAGGCACATGTCCGAATCTGGTCGTTCACCGGCAAACCAAACGACCGGAGCTGGTCGAACATCGCCATCGACGAATCGACCGCCTCAACACCCACGGTCTCGCCCATCTGATAACTCCAGAACGCGAGCCCACGCGCTGCGGTGACCGCCGCGTCCTTTTGACGCAGCGATCCCGCTGCGGTGTTGCGCGGGTTCACATAGGTCGCCTTGCCAGCCGCGACGAGCTCGGTGTTGATGGCCGTGAACTGAGACACCGGCATATACACCTCGCCGCGCACCTCGAGCACCGCTGGCGGCGAGTCTGTCGTCAAGCGCGCCGGCACCACCGAGATCGTTGCCACATTGGCCGTGACATCCTCGCCAACGCGACCATCGCCCCGCGTCGCGGCCTGCACCATCGACCCGTTCTCATAACGAATCGAGATCGCCAACCCGTCGAACTTGAGCTCGCACACATAGACGGGCGCGCCCTGCCCGGCTTCGGCGAGGGCCCTCACCACCCGATCGTTCCAGGCGTCGAGTTCGTCGTGATCCATGGCGTTGTCGAGCGACATCATGGGCACCGCGTGCACCACGGGGTCGAACGTGGCGCCGACCGGCGCCCCAACCACCTGGGTCGGCGACTCGGCATCGACCAATTCGGGATAGGCCTCCTCGATTGCCCGCAAACGCTGCACCAACATGTCGAACTCGCTGTCCGGGATGGACGGCTGGCCGTCGTAGTAGGCCGCGGCGTGAGCTTCGAGGCTCTGACGCAGATCGGCGGCCTCGGCCGCGCCCTGCGCCAACGACAACGGTTCGACTGAGCTGACTGATTCGGGGCTGGATGCTTCTGGGCTGGGTGCTTCGGGAGATCGGTCCACGGCAGGACTCTAGCCATGGGGTGGGACCAGATATCGTGCTCGAAATGTTCCGAACCTCAACGTGGCACGCCGCCCGACTCGTCATGGTCGCGGCATGGCTCATCGCCGTGGTCACCACTGGCGATGTGGTTGCGGATTCGGTCGCGAACCTTTCGTCAGCTGGGCGGTGGACGTTGGCCATCGGAGCCTGGACGCTGTGGGCCCTCACCCTGGTCGCAGCCGCGGTGCGCCACACCGTTGCCCTCACCATCCTTCGACTCGGCACGACTACCGCTGTGGTGGCCGCGCTGATCGCCGTAGCGGTCGCCGACCCGTCAACTGGCACCGCACTCGCAGCAGTGGCACCCGTCGCCATTGCTGCCATCGCAGCCCTGAGCCGACCCATTGGCGAGGCATGGATCGACGGAGCCTCCTACGGCGACGAGCACCGCTTCCCACTGCGAGTACCCGTCATCTTGTTGTGGGGCCCCATCCCGCTGGCCTGGGCGGGCGTCGTCGCGGGCGTACTGGTCGGGCCCATCCTGGTCGCCAACCAGCGATGGGTGACGGGCGTCATCGCGTGCATCGTCGGCGCCGCAACCGTGTTCGCCGGCTCACGAGCCCTCCACGGCCTCGGCAAACGCTGGCTGGTCATGGTTCCCGCCGGGGTCGTCGTCCACGACCTGATGACCACCCGAGAGCCCTTCCTGATGGTTCACGGCCAGGTCGCCGACGTTGGCCCCGCCCGGGCCGACCTCGACCTGACCGACCCCGACGTGCTCGACGCCACCCAGGGAGCCCCAGGGCTGGTGTTGTCCATCTCGCTGGAAAAGCCCGTCGAACTGGTGCTTCGCCCGCCTCGCGGCGGCGTGGCCGAAGCGACCAGACGTCGGACCATTGCGGTCGTGCCGTCGCGACCCGTCGCCGTGGTCGAAGAGTTCAACCGCCGCCGAGCCCTGCGAACGTCTCGACGCTAAGGCTCCAGTCAGGTCTCGAGATGACCAGCGGCGGTGCCTCCGCCCAACACAATGTCGCCGTGCACGTCGTCATGTCGATAGAACACAACGGCCTGCCCAGGAGCGACCCGGCGCTGCGGTTCGAGCCAACGGACATGGCCATCGCCATCGAGTTCGCCAGCCATTGCCTTGCCATGGGCCGACACCTGCACCTGCACCGGACCCTCGACCGGGCCGTCAGCCCACGCAAGGTTCGAGACCAACACGCCCGAACACATGAGGTCGGCCGCAGTGCCAATGGTGACCTTGCGGCCGGGCACATCGACATTGACCGCATAACGCCGTTCGCCTGAACCGCCGAGGTCGAGCCCGCGGCGCTGACCAATGGTGATCAGTTCGACCTCAGACGTCTGGCCCACGACGGTTCCGTCGGTGTCGACCAGATCGGCCGAATGCAGGTCGATGCGGCCCGTCATGAAGTTCGACCGGCCAGCGGACTTGGTGATGAAGCACACGTCCTGGCTGTCAGGTTTGGCCGCGGTCCGCAAGCCAAGCCGCTCGGCGTGTTCGCGCACCTCGGTCTTGGTCATCTCCCCAAGCGGGAACCAGCAGCGGGCGAGATCGGTCGCCGGAATCATGTGCAGCACATAGGACTGATCCTTGGCATCGTCAGCCGAACGGGCCAACCGGGGCCCCGCATCGGTATCGACGAGCTTCACGTGGTGACCCGTCACCAAACGATCGAACCCCAACACGTCGCAGCGCTCAAGCAGGCGATCGAACTTGATGTGGCGGTTGCATTCGACACACGGGTTTGGCGTCAGGCCCGCAACATGATCGGCCAGGTACGGCTCGACCACATACCGATCGAAATCGCTGCCGAAGTTGAATACGTAGTGGTCGATCCCGAGCTGCTGGGCCACCCGGCGGGCATCGTCAACGTCAGACACCGAGCAGCACCCCGAGTCGGAGTCTCCACCCCACAGCTTGAGAGTGACACCAGCGACCTCGTGACCGGCCTCAACCATGAGCGCGGCAGCAACCGAAGAATCAACTCCGCCCGAGAGGGCGACGAGCACCTTCACGACATCACCTTCACGACATCACCCGGTCGGCCCGTGAGCCAGCCCGCAAACGGCCAAGACAGTCGCCAAGCACACCGATGAGGTGGTCGACATCGGCGTCGGTCGATGCGTGGGCCATCGACAGCCGAAGCGCGCCGCTCGCCTCAGCGAGGCTGCGGCCCATCGCCATCAGCACATGCGACGGCTGCAACGCACCCGACGCACACGACGACGCAGCCGACGCCATCACCCCATGCTGTTCGAGCAACACCAGCAGCGCTTCGGACTCGACGTCGGTGGTGAGGTGACAGATGCCAGGCACCCGGGTCGCCACATCGACCGTCGGCCGCACCCCAGCAAGAGCCGACGCCGCGTCGAGGATCCGGTCGCTCAGGGCGCTGATGCGAGGCGCCTGCTCGGCCCGAGCGCTGGTCGCCGCCGCAAGCGCAACAGCAAAACCCACCGCGGCGGCAACATTCTGGGTGCCTGAACGGCGCTCGTGTTCCTGCCCACCACCCCGAACGAGCGGCTCGAGCACCACCTGCTCGCGGACCGCCAACACACCAGCACCCTTCGGGCCGCCGAACTTGTGACCGGCCAAGCTGACCGCGTCGACGGTTGCCGCGATCGAGGCCAGATCGACCCAGTTCGCAGCCTGCACTGCATCACAATGCAGCACAGCCTGGGGCGACTTGGCCCGCACCAGCGCCGAGATGGCGTCGAGATCGGCCATAACACCAGTTTCGTTGTTGACCGCCATTACCGACACGACGCTGACCTCGTCGTCGAGCAACGAGTCCAGATGGTCGAGGTCGATCGCTCCCCCGCTGGTGACATTCACAACATCGCCGCCGTGATGGCGAACCGGGTCGAGCACTGCGTGGTGTTCGGTCGCTCCACATACCGGGCGTCCGCCCGACGCCGCGACCACACCCGAGATCGCGAGATTGTCTGCCTCGGTTCCGCCGCTGGTGAAGATGATGCCGTGCGGTGACATCCCAAGAATCGAGGCCACCTGGTCGCGGGCGTCTTCGAGATGATGCCGCGCCGCCCGAGCGACACGATGGGCGCCCGACGGGTTGCCATGGGAACCGAGCTGTTCGACCATCGCAGCCAACGCATCGGCATGCATGGGAGTCGATGCCGCGTGATCGAGATAGACGGTAGGGGCAACAGCAGACGGGTCGAACACGGTGTCAGGCTATTGCTCGATGCGACCGAACACGTCCGACCCTCGATGCGATGCAGCCACCAGCACCGAGTTCAAATACACCTCGACGCTCATGCCCTGGGGCTGAGGTTGCCCAAGACGCGTTGCAATGTGCTGGGCCAGTCGGCGCCCAAGGTCGGATTGGGCGCCGTCGCGTAGCTCGGCGCCACGCGCCAACACCATTCGCATGGCATCAATGTCGGCTCGTGTCACGCGTGACAGGTCCGTGTTCGCCGGCAGTTGGCGAACCTCGGCGACACTCACTTGGAGGTTGTAGATGTTGCGGGTCGGCAAGCGCACCACCATGGTGCCCGCCGCAAGATCTCCAATGCGCTGGCCGCGCTCGGTTGTCAGGATCGAGACCACCCCGGCAAAACCCGACGTCACGAAGAGGTCGACGAGGGTGAGCATCGCTCGGATCGCCGCGTGTCGAAAGCGCAGAGGGCTGCCATTGATCTGAAGCACCTGCACCCCAACCGCGCGCTGGCCTGCCGTGCGCCCACCTCGACTTTCCAAGATCACCGGATATCCAAAGATGATCAAGAACCCAACCACGGCCCAGATCGCCAAGACGACCCCATCGGGCAGCGCCCCGGAGATGAACTGGATGACGAGGCCTGCGGCCAACAGCACGACGGCCTGCATTGCGAGGTCAACGAGCTTGGAGATCAAACGGGTGCCAAACCCCACGGCGCGGAACTGCAGCAGCACACCTTCGGGGGTCACCACCGATCCCGGCGGCAACGAGGTCGGGACCTCGCGTTCGGCAACCGCTCGCACCACTGCGTACTTCGACACAGGGTTGAAGGTACTCCGTCGGCCCGAGGTTCGCCGACGATGCCACCACAATGGCGTACGGTGTCCAATGGTGGATGGACAGGCCTTCATCACGATGCGGCGCCCCGAGTGGGATCGACTGCGCGACCTCAGCGAACGAGCGCGCCGACTCGGCCCTGACGAGATCGACGAACTCATCGATCGGTACCACGCAGCCTCAGCGGATTTGTCGGTCGCTCGCAGCCAGCTACGAGACCCTGACTTGCTCTCGGCGCTCACCGCACTCGTCGGCGCCGCCAACGGGGCGATCTATGGCGCACCCACCTCGGGTCGGCGGGCGTTCACCAGCTTCTTCGCCCACACCTTCCCCGGCGCTGTCTGGGCTCACCGGTGGAAGATTGCACTCGCCGGCGCGATGTTCCTCATTCCGGCCCTGTGTTTTGGTACCTGGATCGCCAACTCAGACGCGGCCCTCGAGGCCACGGCTGACGAAACCACTCGGGCGGCCTACGTCGAAACCGACTTCGAGGACTACTACTCGTCCGAACCGGCCGCCCAGTTCTCCACCGAGGTGTTCATCAACAACGTGCAGGTGGCGTTCCTCGCCTTTGCGCTCGGGATCACGCTGGGGTTGGGCACCACCTATGTGCTGATCTTCAATGGCGCCGGGATCGGTCTCGCCGGCGGGTTGTTTCACGCCGCCGATCGCGCTGGCGTGTTCTGGGGCCTCATCTTGCCCCACGGCCTGCTCGAAATCTCAGCCATCCTGGTCGCCGGTGGGGCCGGGCTGGCGCTCGGATGGTCGATCGTGGTGCCCGGCGATCGAACCCGCGGCGCGGCGCTGGCCGACGAGGGCCAGCGCGCGGCGGCCATCGTCCTGGGTCTGATACCGGTGTTCGCAGTGGCCGCGCTCATCGAGGGTCTCGTGACACCGTCGCCGCTGTCGACCACGGCCCGCATCGCCGTTGGTGTGCTGGCCTGCGCTGGCTTCTGGATCTGGGTGCTGGCATTGGGCCGCTCGACCGCAATGCTGGGCGGAACAGGACGTTTCAACGACGTCCTTGCCTCTCGCTAGCGCCGACCCCGATGGTCAGCGCCGATGCGATTTGGCGATCAGGTAGTCGTCCACCAACCGTGGCCCAAGCTGGCCCGCGGGCACATCGAGCACCTTGATGCCGTGGCCGACCAACCGCTGCGCAGCAGCCGATCGGGCCGCCATCGCGAGCCCAGCCGCGCTGACGAGATGGGCTTGCGCGGCCGTCGTCGGAACGGTGTGGCGAGCCTCGGTGACCTCACTCGACGTCACCGCCCCCACCACAACCTGATGGCGATGGGCGAGCACCCCGAGCGCTCGGCCCAACGACGCGTCGACCACGTGGGGCTGAAGGTCCGTCAACACGACCACCAGCGACCGGCGCGAGGTCCGCGCGATCACCTCGCGAGCCATCAGTTCGTAGTCGGACTCGCCAAGGCGCGGAGTCAACTCATACATGGCATCGACCAGCCGGCCCAGTTGATGCTGGCCTCGACCTGGGGCAACCACCCGGCGGACCTGTTGATCGATGGCAATCAGGCCCACTCGGTCGCCAATCCGGTCGGCAACTGACGCCAGCCCCATCACGGCATCCATAGCGTGTTCGAGACGAGACACACCCTCGGCGTGGGCGGCCATGAGCCGCCCGTTGTCGAGCACGATGACGACGTTTTCGTGTTCTTCGGCCCGATAGGTGCGCACGATTGGATGACCAGCACGAGCCGTGGCCGCCCAGTCCATATGGCGAAACTGGTCATCAGGGGTGTAATCGCGCAATTGGTCGAACTCGGTGCCCCCGCCAAAGGCACGCACCGAACGCGAGCCAACGTCGAGCAGGGTTGCTCGCTGGCGTCGCAGTTCGATTTCGCGGCGAGTCAGAAAGGCCGGCACCACCTTCACCGTCTCAGGCAGGGAACGGGCCCGCTGTTTGGCGCCGACTCTCCATGGGCCCTCGACCCGCACGACGACCTCGTCGAGCTCGAAACGGCCTCGACGCTGCGGATTCAGTGGCGCTGAAAAGCTGCGCACCACACCCGGTTCGAGCTCGGTGGCGAGACGACGCTCGCCGTTCCAAGATGGCGGCAACGAATCCGCAAGAGCAACCGACACCGTCCGGTTGCCCCGGTGATGCAGCCGCCACACACAGGTCGACGATCCACCCATCACCATCGTCGCCGGCATCACCCGCTCGACCTCGATGTGGCCAGGCGCCGGGGTCCTTGCCATATCAAGCACAAAGAGCGCGAGCCATGCGCCAAACGCGACACCACACCCAACCCACCAGCGCTGGGTGACCTCGGCAACGACGGCCGCGACGACCCCAAGCCCGACCATCCACGCAGCTGAGCGACGCCCAAAGGCAATCAACGCGGCACCGGTACGTCTCGCAACAGTCCGTCCAGCACCCCGTCAGACGTTCCGCCATCGAGCAGTACATCGGGGCGCAAACGGAGCCGGTGACGCATCACTGGCCGGGCCATGGCTTGCACCTCGTCAGGCGTGACAAAGGTCCGACGATTCCACCACGTCCATGCCTTGGCTGCGTGAAGCAGCATGGCCGAACCGCGAGGCGACACCCCAAGTTCGATCGCACCGTGGGATCGCGTCGCCGCAGAGAGGTCGACGACATATTGCAACACCCGGTCGCTGACCTCGATGGCGTGCACCTCATCTCGTGCGGCCCGAAGATCCTCGGCCGTGGCGACCGCTTCAACACCCATGGCCTCGGCGCTGGTTGCGTCCGGCAGGCGGTGATGACGCCGCAGCATCTCCAACTCGTCGCTCGCGCCCGGATACACGACCAGCAGCTGGAACAAGAAGCGGTCGAGTTGGGCTTCCGGCAGCGGATAGGTGCCCTCATATTCGATCGGGTTCTGGGTGGCAATGACCACGAACGGCGACGGCAACGCGCGGGTCACTCCACCGGCTGACACCTGACGCTCCTGCATGGCTTCGAGCAGTGCCGACTGGGTCTTCGGTGGCGTGCGGTTGAGCTCGTCGGCCAGCAACAAATTGGTGAACACCGGCCCGGGCCGATACTCAAAACCCCCCGAACCATCGAGCACCATCTGGCCGGTGATGTCGCTCGGCATGAGGTCAGGGGTGAACTGGACTCGTTTGGTGTCGAGGTCAAGGGCTCGGGCCAGCGTTGACACCGTGAGCGACTTGGCCACTCCGGGAACACCTTCGAGAAGCACATGGCCGTCGACCAACATGGCCGTCAACAATCCAGCGACCACGCCGTCTTGGCCGACGATGACTTTGGCGACCTCTCGCTGGACTCGGTCGATGGCTTCACGGGGCGATGATTCGGTCATAAGAGCTCCGATGGATGTTGGGTGAGGTTCGCTGGGCCTCGCCCAGCGACAAGATCTGAGGTGCGCACCAGGGCCGCCATCACGTCGACGAAATCCTGGTCATTCGTGGTAGTACCGGTGAAGGCGCGGCGAAACACCACAGCCGCTTCAGGCTCGAGACGCAGCACTTCGGCCCACTCGTCAATGGTGCGATCCGTGGCCTGGCCGTGATCCCACCGACGCACCAGCTCGGTGTGCAGTTCGGTGCGAAGGCGCGAAACACCAAGCTGACGGGCGCTCGAGGAGTCATAGAGGCGCGCCGTTGCCTTGACGACTTCGAAACTATCGACGGTGACGATCATGGGTTCGACAATGGGGGCACCCAGGCGACGGCCACTCGTCAGCATCCAGATCGCGGCGGCGGCCACCATGACGAAGAGCAACGCCCAGACGGGCTCGCCAACCAGATCGGCCAAGGTCTGGTCGCCGCCACCGACACCGGTGAGGGCGGCATCGATCGCCACAAGGTCTCCGGGGCCCAATTGAGCAATGGCGACCAGCAGGGCGCCGTGGTCGTCGTCGGCCAACGACCGGTTCAAGAACGGGCGCACGGTGCTGACCGCAACTACCGTGCCGCTCCCCCATTCCGCGGTGGTCAAGAACCAGCCCGAGCCCACGGCGAAACAGGACCCATCCGCAGCAGCAACGACACTCGCCCCGACCCCGATCGTGGGTGCCTCGATGCCGTCGAAACCCGCCAACGAACACGTACCGCTGGGTTCGATCAGCCCCGGAGTGCCAAATTCGATTCCGACATCGACGCTCTCGCCGAACATCACGAGCGTCCCGCCCGAATCGACCCAATCGGCGATTGCTTGACGATCGTCGTCGACGAGGTCGTCATGGAACAGCATCAATGTGGTGGCATCGACGTCGAGTGACCTGGAGAACGTGCGGGTGTCGACCGGTCGTCCGGATGCTTCGAGCAACAACACAGCGGCTCGAGCCCCGTCGCCGACCGTCGAACGGGGGTCGCCGGTTGGCCCACCTCGACGTTGATCACTCTCGCCAAACATCAGCGATGCCACGATCACCAACGCCATGACGGCCAGGATTGGAGCGAGACGCTTCATGACGTCGCCCCGAACGGGTCCCGGCGGGCCTTGGCGGCGTCGCTCTCGTCGGCGGGCTCGGAGCCGTACCAGACCTCCTCGAACAGGTCAGTCAGCGGTTCGAAATCGGCGAGGTGGTTGGCTGCCGCGGTCTCGCGCCACTGGCCCGACGTCGACCCAGCAGCATCGGACACCCCAACCCGGTCAGCCAGATCGACAACGGCGGCTCGGTGATAGCAGCGGACCGCTTCGTCCCATTCGCCGGCGAGTTCGTGGCTGCGAGCCCGTTCGCGCCACTGTGAGGAACTCAGCCGACGACGGGCCGACGACGTCGTCACGGCGATGTCGCTGCCAGCAGCGTCCACGCTGACGCGAGCTCGGATGGCCTTGACGACGACGAACACCAGCGCGCCAGCGACCAGCGCCAGCAGGACCCATCCCCCAATCGACCCAACACCGCCGCCACCAAGGGCCGAAAAGATCGGGCTAAGAATCCGGTCGATCCACTCAACGATCCTGTCGAACACCCGCTCGACCCACGATCGGCCCGGTTCGGCGAACTCCGGCCGGCTCAGAATCCGCTCAGCTTCGTCGCGCAGCTCGTCGGGGCTCGTTGGTGCGATACCCAACAGCGAGCTCACCAACCGGCTCACGAGGCATCACCTGCGGTGAGCGCTCTGAGCTGCAGGTCAAGGTCGAGCCCCTCGCGCCGCACCCTCAGGTCGATATAGGTGTTGACCATCGTCGCTGCCGAAATGGACTCGATCACCACCGCTGTCGCTGCAGCAATCGCGGCCGTTGCGATCGATAGCGCCCGCCCGTCGACAAACCCAGATGCGATCTGCGACGGCAACAGCATCATGGCGATCTGGGCGCCAGCGGTGATCAATTCGACCAAGACAACAATCCCAAAAACCCGGCCCCGAGCACCCGCGGTCAGGTGCTTGCAGCGTTTCATGGCATCGAGTGGGCCCAACTGTTCGGCAGCAACGATCGGCACCACCACCCAGAACGCAACCGCGGCCCACACCGCGCCGACACCACACGCCAACAGTCCGACCGCAATCGCGAGGCTGCGCAACAACCAAGCACCTGACCATCGACGCGCTGAACGGGCCGTGGCCACGACCAACTCACGCGCTGATCGCTCCTGTCCCACCAACTCATCAAGGGTCAGCTGGGTCGCGGCATAGGAGATCGCGGCCAACGTCCATGACCCGGCAATCAGCGAGATCCAGGTCGACGCCGTCGAGTCACCACCATTGCCGAGCTCGAGCAGGACCTGTGGGTCAAACAATGACGATCCATCCACCGTCCGCCGAGACGCCATCCAGATCGACAGCGTCATCATGGGCGTCAGCGCAACCGCGGCGACGACGGCCAAGACATTCCACCGACGTTTCAGCAACGCGGCGGCATCGTCGATGAGTTCCAGGCTGGCCCGAGGGCGCAATGACTCCACCGCCGCGTTCACCCACCCGACTGTAGACGTGGCAGCCTGCTGAGATGGCGAACACCGAGCCCAGTTCCTACGGCGAAGCCTTCGCCGACGTCTATGACGACTGGTATGGCAGCGTCACCGACGCCGACGCGACCGCGGCGCGCATCACGTCGCTCGATCCGAGCAACACGGTGTTGGAGCTGGGTGTCGGCACCGGCCGTTTGGCGTTGCCGTTGGCCAACGCGGGACGACACGTTGTTGGGCTCGATGCATCGCCCGCGATGTTTGAACGATTGGCTACCAACGACCCGTCCGGGCTGGTCGAACCAGTCTTGGCTGACATGGCCGACTTCGATCTGGGCCGAACCTTCGATGTGGTGTTCGTGGCGTTCAACACCTTGTTCAACCTGACGTCACACGAGGCCCAGCGCTCGTGCCTTTTGGCCGTAGCCAGACACCTCGCAGACGGTGGGCACTTCCTCGTCGAAGCCATCGTCCCGGATCTCAACCCCGACACCCCAGATCGGGGCCTCACGACCCGTCACCTACCCGACGGTGGGGTGGTGCTGAACGCAACCATCAACAACAGCGGGGCCCAACAGATGAACGGCCAGCACCTCCACGTCAGCCCCGACGGCACCATCCGCCTCCGT
Organism: uncultured Acidimicrobiales bacterium; assembly: GCA_964350975.1. Classification (GTDB taxonomy): domain Bacteria; phylum Actinomycetota; class Acidimicrobiia; order Acidimicrobiales; family Poriferisodalaceae; genus JAADHX01. The sequence continues at coordinate 13,615 of CAYGMW010000036.1, forward strand.
CCGTGGCAGATCCGATACCTCGATCCCGACCAACTCGATCAGCTCGCGGCCGAATGTGGGCTGGTGCTGCTCGAACGCCACGAAGACTGGGACCAAACACCGTTCACGCCGACCAGCACGAGGCATGTGTCGATGTATGGGTCGCGGCCCGTCGTGGCCTAGCGTCAACGGCGAGGTGCACTGATGAAAATCCACGTCGCTGTCGATATCGACGCCACACCGACTGAGGTGTGGTCCGATGTGCAAGACATTTCGAGCCATGTCGAATGGATGCACGACGCGGTGCGCATCTCGTTCGTCGGCGATCAACGCTCCGGTATTGGCACCCAATTCGACGTCGCTACCAGGGTCGGTCCGCTCCGCACCACCGATCGGATGGTCATCACTGACTGGCAGCCCGCGGCGGCAATGGGGGTTCGCCACGAGGGACTGGTGAGCGGGGTTGGAAACTTCACCCTGCTGGGCCGCGGCAACCGCACAACGTTCGCGTGGTCTGAGTCACTCACGTTGCCCTGGTGGTTCGGCGGCCGCCTCGGCGAGGTAGTCGCCAAGCCCATCTTGACGTCGATCTGGCGGCGCAACCTCAAGCTGCTGAAGGCTCGCATCGAGCAAAGGTTCGATGGCGAAGACGATGCCCAAATAGGCGCCCTCGTGGCATCAGGCCGCGATGGCGCGTTGTACGAATACGGACGCCGCTGGGTCATTCGCCACAGCAAGGACGGTCGCGATCAAAGCCAACAGCGCGAGCTCCTGCGCTGGCTGGCCGGTGTGGGATACCCCGTGCCATCAGTCGCCGATCACCCCGACCCGACAGCGCTGGTGATGGAGCGCATCGACGGACCCACCATGCTCAACGACCTTGCGGCCAAACCGTGGAAACTCAACAGCCACGCCAAGCTGCTGGCCGACCTACATCGCCGACTCGATGCCCTTGAACCGCCAGACACCCTGCCTCATCTCGGCACGGGCACCCACCTGGTGCATCTTGATCTTCACCCCAACAATGTGCTGCTCGGCCCCGATGGCCCCGTAGTCATCGACTGGACCAACGCGGCCATCGGCGATCGGGATCTCGACCGGGCTATGACGTGGGTGCTACTCAAGACCGGAGAAGTCGACGGCAATGCGGTGATGAAGAGCCTCGTGTCGACGCTGCGAGACCGCTTCGCGGCGACCTATGAGGCAACCGCGGGCCCGGAACAGATTGCAGCCCACGCCACCACCGCGGCCGAACTCAAGTTGCTCGACCCGAACCTGAGGGCCGGCGAACACGAAGCCATGTTCCGCCTGGCTCGCGACGTGCAGAATCGCCCAACTCATTCGCGCACCGACGACGTCTAGGCGACCCGAGCTGGCCTGGCTCTGGGTCGCTCACATCGATGGTGGTGTGGTGGCCGAGGCAGCGGGTGCGTCGTAGGAACAACGGGTGAAGTCCATTGTCCAGTTGTCCTCCCACTCGACGCCGCCTTCCGGTCGAAAGGCCTGAGTCCAGCGGGCTCGATCGCCGCTGATGTTTTCCCAAATGAAACGCACACGGATTGGCTTACCATTGAAGTCGTCGTCGGCCTCGAATGTACCGACGCTGTCGACAAAGCAGCCAACCACTGGCGGCTCAAGACGACCGGTCCGGTTACTTGACCAGTAGATCGACCACAGCCCGGTGGACGCGTCGAACAAGCGCAGCGCCATCCCGATCGTGTCGATCGACGGCATCCACACCTGTTCGAAGTTCCCGACGCCACCGATGATCGGCGCACAGATCGTTGTTCCGTCGAACTCCTCCCACTCGCCGCATCCCGCAAGCCGGTCGATCAGTCGTCGGTGCCGAACCGACCATGTGCCGTATTCGAAGTCGAAGTCTGTGGACATCACTCTGCCTTCCGTTGAGGTCCCAGTTGACGGGACAGTTCGACAGTATACTGTCGAACTGGCAGATCCGACAGGACACTGTCAATTCTGGGTAGGCTCAGGGACATGGCCGACGTAGACCCCCGAGTCGAGCAATACCGGCTCCTCATTGCTGACGTTGCAGAACTCATCGGATGCTCACGGGCAACGAGTGACACACTCGCCCGCGGTGTTGGCCAGACGGTCGCTCGGTGGCACCTGATGAGCGTCTTGTCCGCTGGGCCGCACACTGTTGCAGCCGCCGCCCGCCGGCTGGGGCTGACGCGCCAGAGCGTGCAACGAGTTGCCAACGACCTCCTCGTCGACGGCCTCGTCAGCTCAGGAGCGGACCCCAACGACGCACGAGCACCGCTGTTCGTGCTGACCGAATCAGGGCAGCAACTCGTCGCAGAACTCTACGAACGATCCGAGGCAAACCGAATCGATCTCATTCAGCGAGCGGACCTGTCGGCACAGCAATTGCGATCCGCTCGCCGCACACTGCGGGCACTCATCGACCAATTTGCGCCCTGATCGGCCGCGCTGCGCACCAGTTCTGGGCCGGAACGCAGATCAGCTTCCGGTGAAGCTGGCCTTTCCGGGACCGTGCTCCAAGAATGATGCGACACCGATCTGGCTGTCGTTGGTCCGAAACACCTGCTCAAAGAGCTCGATTTCGAGACTGAGGCCGTCGCTGAGAGACCCATCGACTCCCTCGTCGATCGCACGCTTTGCGAGGCCCTGGGCCACCACGGCTCCGCGAGCGAACTCCTCGGCCCACGCCATGGCGGCGGACAACACCTCATCGGCAGGCACCACCCGATCAGCGAGGCCGATCGCCAACGCCTCGTCAGCGCCAACCATGCGGCCCGACCAGATGATGTCTTTGGCCCTCGATACCCCGACCAGACGGGCCAAACGTTGGGTGCCTCCGCCACCGGGGATAATGCCGAGCAAGATCTCCGGTTGGCCGAAGCGAGCGTTGTCGGCGGCGACTCGGAGGTCACACGCGAGCGCCAGCTCACATCCGCCACCCAGGGCTACGCCGGTAATCGCCGCGATCACCGGACGAGGGATTGAGGCCAACGTGTCGAGGGCCCGACGAAACGAGGCACCAAC
>CAYGMW010000037.1:0-2137 GCA_964350975.1 uncultured Acidimicrobiales bacterium
CGACACTCCGGCTCGGGCCGAGGCCCATCGGTGGGCCCAGCGATGAGCGACCTCGCCCGCTGACAGTGGCGGTGCCATCGCGGCTCGTTGGATGCCGGAGATCTCGTTCGATCGCGGTCCCACCATGACGGTGTTGTCGACAGCCAGGGCCCGGTGCAGTTCGTCGAGCCATCCGGTGGTGACCTCGGTGTCGTTGTTCAGCACACACACGAACTCACCGACCGCGGCGGCGATGCCAGCGTTGACTGCGGCTGGGAAGCCACGGTTCACCGGGTTGGTCACGACCCGAAGATGGCCGAGTGCCTCGACGAATTCGTCGTCAGTGACCAGATGGGCGAGTTGGGCTGCGGTGTCGTCGGGTGACCCATCGTCAACCACGATGACTTCGATCGGCCCGCTGGTGTGCTCGGCGATTGATTCGAGGCATCGTTTGGTGAGGGGCCAAAGGCCATAGACCGGGATCACGATCGACGTCATGGCGCTGATCGTTTCGACGGGCCTGATTTGTGTGACGTTGGTACCGCTCGCTGGCGACGAGTCGTCGGCCGCGATCCACGCGGCGACATTGTTGGCCTCGACCACGGCGTCGCACCGAGCACCAAGCCCCGGGCGCGACCGGCCCGCGACGCCAACCCAGCGGGCGTTGGGGCGGGCGCGCAGCATCTGCTGCATGACGGGTCCATCGGCCAGCGAATCGTCGTTTGCAAACACCACGTGGTGACACTCGAAGGCGGCGATGAGCCCATCAGGGGAGTGGTCGTTCGCGTCGAAACCAAAGACCCCGAGTCCAGCGATGGCAGCCAGTTCAGCGATGTCGGCCGCTTCGGCCGCGGTGCGCCGCCAGATCACGTGTGATGTCGCCGCAACCGAACCGAGCAGGTCGAGGGTCGCCGACGCGTTGCTGAGCGAGCCGTCGACCAGAACCGAATTGCCAACAGCGTCAGCGACGCGCACCACGGCGTGCTCGTGGGAGGTGACCGCGCTGCGGCCCAGTCGGGCGACCTGGCTGCTGGAGAAGCTGCCGACCACCGGGTTTGTTATGGCCGTTGCGGTCTGCCCAGGCGTTTGGGTGGTCGGATCGATCCACTGGGCCATGGGCGCAAGCAAGATGACGTCGCGGCGGTCGGTCGCGACGAGGGTGTCGTTCGGGCTCAGGCCCTGGCCGAAGTTGCGGATGGTTGACCCCGCTGCGGCACCACCCGCGTGGACGATCGATCCAGCAGCGTCGACCACGGCGATCCCGACGGCTTGGCGCTGGGCCACGCAGGTGTTGACCAAGAACTCGACCCATTTCGACTCGACGACAATGTCGGCCGGCAGGGTCAAGAGGGCGAAACCTTCAGCAGGCAGGGCGGCGGGATCAAACAGTCGGTACCGATCCGCCAGCGCTGCATCGAGGGCCTCGACTTGGGAATCTGATCGTGGGCCGTCGATTCGCACCACGACCTCGGTGTTGGTCCGAGCAACGACGACCTGATCAGCCACGGGAGCCACCGAAGCTGGCAACCAGACCCGGCCGGGCCACTTCGCCAGGGGCGATGGCATCGGCGCGTTGATGTTGTTGCCTGGATCGCAGCCGGATGGCGAGTTGGTCCTGCATCGCGGGGCTCAGTACATGGCTCATGGTGGCCAGTTCGTCATAGATCGGCCACTGATCGCTCAGCAGGGCGGCCACGATTCCGGGCCAGACCACATCGACGGTCGGACCGGCAATGCCGGCGGCGCCGACTGCGAGCAAGGCCGTGACCTCGGGGGGAGCCAGTTTGGCGATCGCGGGCAACAACCCGGTGGCGTTGCCTTGTTGGGCAATGATCGGAACGAGCGCTTCGATGAGGCTCATCCCTCGATGGGTTTCAGCGGCAATGGCGGCCACCGATGCCCAGTCGGTTTCGGTGAACGCGTGAGTGCTGGTCGACCATTCGATGACGCTGTCCCATGCGGCTTCGGGTTCGCCGCACCGGGCCCGGGCGACCGCGGTCCACTGGGCGAACTGGCGCTGGTGCTCAGCAGAGCGAAACACCGGGGCTCCGACACCGTCGGTCGAGACCTGTGCGATCACATCGAGCAGCTCTTGTGACCGATTGAGCGCCACCATAGATCCGGCGAATACGGCGGCAGCGAGGTCGTCGGTGGGCAG
>CAYGMW010000037.1:2147-16382 GCA_964350975.1 uncultured Acidimicrobiales bacterium
GCTTGGTTCGCTCGCCGGCGGTCATCAAGATGCCGGCGAGCGCACCAAGCAGATAGGCGCACCAGTCAGCGCGCGTGCCCTCGGCTTGGGCCACCGCGTCGCGCAAGAGGGCGATGGCTTCTTCTGAGCTGTCTCCGGCGAGCATGAGCGAGCGGGCCAAGTCGATCGAGGCCTTGATTGATCGCTCGTCGCCGTGCTGGTTGCGTGCCAGCTTCAGGTTGCGTTCGGCCTTGCCTCGTTCGGCCACGATGGCCTCTGAGTAGCCCAGGTGGTCAATGGTCAACAGATCGAACGTTGTTGCTTCCAGCGCTCGCCCCGGCTCGTTGTATCGAGCCGGCACCTCATGGATTCGGCCCGTAAACGACAACAGGTCAGATCGGACAATGCGTCGGGCTCGAAACACGCTGGAGGGTTCGGCGTCGATTCCGTTGTTTCGGTTCAGGATCGTGATGTCGAGGGCGTCAAGTTCGGTGCGGTAGGCGCGAAGGACGTCGCGGGCGAGGTCGATGTCGGCGGTGCTGATGCGCTCATCGGCGTCGATCCACAGCGTGAACGCGGCGTCGCGGCACTGGTCGGCCGCGTAGTTTCGAGCCCATGCGAAGTCGTCGCGCCATTCGATGTGGCTGACCTTGGCGCCGTACCTGGTTGCGATTGCGACGGTGTCGTCGGTCGAGCCGGTGTCGACAATCTCGATCCTGTCAACCAGCCCCTGGAGCGACTCAAGGCACCCAGGCAGCATGGCTTGTTCGTTCTTCACGATCATCGACGCCACCAGCAAAGGTCGGTCGAGTTCGCGGCCGGTGTGGCGAACCTGGCGGCCACACATCGAGTCGTGGGCTGCGATTGCACCCTCGACGGCGAACAGTCCGACGCCGCGATCAGTCAGGGTCGTGAACGGGTCGTGGATCCGGCGTTCGAATAGCTCGACGATGGTGGTCGTGTTGGCGACGAGGCACGAAGCGCGTGCCGCCGAGATCGGGGTCACGGTCACGGGCAACGAGCGCTCGATCTGGCGAAGCTGGGCTCGGGCCGCGCCCGCCGCGGGCAGGGGTCCATGGAAGTGGTCGGTGTTGCGGTCGTTGCTCATCGGGACCGCTACAACAGCGCCGGCGACGTGGGCGTCGATCAAGCGAGAGAGCGAGAGGGCGTCGATCGACACGTCGTCGTGGATCAACAGCATGGGGCCCTCGGGCAGGCTCGAGACGGCCTCGCTGAGGCGTCCACGCGGTGTGGACCCAGTGGTGTCACCGGGTCGATCGATCGCAGCGACCTCGAGCACCTTCACGCCGAACTGTCCAGCCAGCTTGTTGAGCGCCTTGACCATGCCGCGGGTCGAGGCCCGGGGCCCGAAGGTGAGCACGACGATGCCCACCAAGGTTGAGGCCGCGCGCTGGGTTGGGTTGGCGGGTGTTGCCTTGGCGGGCGTTGGATTTGGTCGATGCATGTGTGCCTCCACGATCACCATCTGACGTCGACCGGGGGTCGGCCAGATTTAGAGCCAGCTTCTGGGTGGTGGCGCGCTAGTTGGAACTCGGTGCCCGACCTGGAATACTTCAAATATGAATCACTTGCAGGAGTCGAACCATCCGAACCCCGTGGTGCGCCAGGTGGTGGCGCTGCAAACACCATGGGCGACCATCGACCCGTTCTTGTTCTGTGTGCACCATCGCGATGGCTACCCCGCGGGCAATGGGGCCTATGGGCCCGCAGCGTCACTCGCCGGGCGGTCGATCGGCAACGACTTTGCCAACGTCGACGGGTGGAATATGTACCACGGCGACTCGGTGCCGGGCTTTCCTCAGCATCCGCACCGGGGGTTTGAGACCCTGACGTATGTCCGTCGCGGCCTCGTCGACCATGCCGACTCAGCGGGCGCTATTGCCCGGTATGGCAAGGGTGATGCCCAATGGATGACGGCCGGCTCGGGCATTGTCCACAGCGAGATGTTTCCCCTGCTCGACACCGAGGCCGACAACCCCATGGAGTTGTTCCAGATCTGGATCAACCTGGCCGCCGTCGACAAGATGGTCGACCCACACTTTGCGATGTTGTGGGCCCATGACATCCCGGTGATCGATGAGATCGACGACCTTGGTCGCCGGTCGAAGGTCACCCTCGTCGCTGGCGTCGTGGGGGAGCACCAGCCACCGGCTCCGCCTCCGAGTTCGTGGGCTGCGCGGCCCGACAGCGATGTCGCAATCTGGCACATTGCCCTCGACGAGGGTGCTTCGTGGATGATGCCTGGCGCCAACTTCGACGACACGGTCCGCACCATGTACCTGTTCGAGGGCGACAAGGTGGCGGTGGGGTCAGAGGTGGTCAGCGGCTACAGCGGAGCCGTCCTCGACAGCCGCCAAGCGGTCGAGCTGGTTGCGACCGGTGGTCCCGTCGAGATCTTGGTGCTGCAGGGCCGCCCGATCGGCGAACCCGTCGAGCGGTACGGCCCCTTCGTGATGAACATCAGGGCCGAGATCGTCCAAGCGTTCGACGACTACCGCGCGACTCAGTTCGGGGGCTGGCCATGGCCGAGCGACGGCCCGGTCCACGGCGCCGACGAGCGTCGGTTCGTCCAACGCTCTGATGGCACCGTCGAGGTCAACAACGCAGCGACTACTTCTGGGTGAAGGTGTTTGACAGGTTGGTGCCGGCGAAGTCGCTCGGTACCTGGCCTGTCGTTGCGTAGAGGTACAGCGCCGTCTGGAAGATGGCGTTCAGCGAAGTCAGCACCGCGCTGAGCAACACGATGCCCACCACGGCGATGATCACACCGAGCACGATCATCACCGTGACGCCTGACGCTACGAAGAGGCCGACAACCACAATGAGGGGGAGAGCGGCCGCGAAACCGAGCAAGCCGAAACCTACCCGGGCCGCAATATTTTCGCCCCAGGTCTGCTTGAGGAGTGACCCTGACCGTTTCACGCCATCGACCGCGCCGAGGTCGTCGATGATGATGGCCGGCACCACCAAGAACGTCACGAGCTCCCAGGCTGCGCCGGCGATGCTCGTGACGATGTTGCCGAGGAAGCCGGCGCGCTCGCGGATGGCCTGCAAGATGAGGCCAACAGTGGCGGTGGCAATGGCCCATGGGACCAGGCCACCGATATGGCGTGACGCCTTGCTGACGGAGCTCGACACGGTGGGGTCGCCTCCGGACATGCGTTCGTAGGCGCCAGCGACCAAGGCGCCATTGAAGAACACGGCAATGATGCTCAGGCCCATGAGGCCGATGATGCCGAGCACGGCAATGGCGGGGTTGAACGCTTGTTCTCCGGTAACGGGGTCAACGGTGCCCGAGTCGAGCATGGCAAATGAGGGGATGGCCAGCACGGCAAGCAAGATGAGCGAGGCCACCATGGACATGACGGGCAGCCACAGCAGCTCGCGGTCCTTCATGAGTACACGCCAAGAGACCTTGGCCAGTTCGAGGGTGTTACGCAATCGTTCCATAGCGGCGAAGTGTATGTCTCAGGGTCCGGTCAATCCTCTCTGGCGCAGACCGTGCGCTGTTCGCCTGGCAATTCGAGGTCGACCAGCAGCTGGTGGACGAGATTGTTCACGCACGTGTTGGTGGGATACACGGTGTGACCGCGATGCTCGACCTCGACGAGGTAGCCGTTCGACAAGGTGTTGTTGGCGAGGTCGACCGACTGCACAAATGGCGTCGCCGGGTCGTTCGGGTTGCCGATCACCATGATCGGTACGTCGCCCCCATTGAGGTCGATGGACAGTGGCGGCGGCGCGATGAGGTCATAGAACGGGCACAGATCGAAAATCGAGATGTCCATCGCATTGAGCAGGGGCAATTCGGTGGCAATGGCACTGTTGAGTGCAGCCTCATCGGACAGTCGGGTGGTGCGATCGAGGGCAGCTTCGACCACCCAGTTGTCGAGACAGTTGACGTGGCCGGTGAACGACGGCTGGCTGGGGTCGTCGAGTTGGAAGCGGGCCAACTCGGCGAAGAGGGATGGGTCGTCGTTGTCGACCAGTGCGGCAACACCTTCATAGAGCAGGTACCAAAAGTCCTCGCTGTACAAGGTGGTGATCAGCCCCAAGAAGCCCGCCGCCGGATTGTCGTCGACTTCGGCCACGACGACATCGAGCTTGGCCGCGGCCTCGAGGTACATCGAGGTCGGGTCGCCGTTGTTGTACATGGCGCAGTCGTCGTCGTCGCAGGCCGCAATGGCTTCGGTGAGCAGCCGCTCGAATGTCTCGACATCGGCGATGTCGTTGGCGATGCGCTGATCGACGGTATCGATGGGGTCGATGGGGTCGCGCGCGCCGTCGAGGACCATGGCCCGCACCCGGTCGGGGAACAGTGATGCATACCAGACGCCGATGTCTGAACCATAGGAGTACCCGAGATAGGAGATCTGGTCTTCGTTCAGGGCCTCGCGCACCAGGTCCATGTCTCGGGCAACGAATTCGGTGTGGAGCAGGCCGGCAACCTCTCCCATGGACTGCACGCACAGCTCGACGGCCGATTCGGCGGCCGCAACCTCGGTTGGGGTGTCGGCTGACTCGTCAATCTGGTTGGTGAGTGCCAGCTGTTCGCCCCCGGAACCGCAGGCGAAGGTGGGCTCTGACCGCGACACCCCTCGGGGGTCGAAGCTGACGATGTCGAAGACCTCAAGCTCCGGCGGCAACAAGCCACCAGCGATGTCGGTCAACATATCGATGCCGCTGGCTCCTGGGCCGCCGGGGTTGACCAGCAACACGCCGATGCGATCGCCCGGTGCAACGAGTCGGCCAACTGCGATCGACAGCTGTTCGCCGTCGGGATCGCTGTAGTCAGCCGGGACCATGATCTCGGTGCACTCCGCGGCGCCGCACGACGTCCATTGGAGCCCGTCGTCGGAGCGTTCCGGCACGCTGACCGTGGCTTGTTCGTCGCCAGCGCCGTCGCCGTCGCCGGCGTTCGTGGTGCTGACGGGGTCGGCCGGGTCGGCGGGGTCGGCCGGAGTGTCGGACGACGAACAGCCGGCCAGGACGACGAAAATGGCTGTGCTGACAGCGGCGATCAGCTGCCAGCGCATCTGGTGCGAGCGACGACTTTTCATGGGCCGGAATATATGGACGGGTCGGTCGGTAACCTCGGCCCTCGTGTCGACACCACAGCGCTACCACCTCGTGACCTTGGGATGCCCAAAAAACGAGGTCGATTCCGACAAGCTTGAGGGCACATTGCTCGCTGACGGCATGGTCGCGACCGACGACGCCTCCGACGCCGATTTGGTGGTCGTCAACACGTGTGCCTTCATCGAAGACGCCCGCCAGGAGTCGATCGATATGGTGCTGGCCCTCGACGGAGTGCGCCGTGCCGATGCTCGCCTCGTGGTCACGGGTTGTATGGCCGAGCGTTATGGCGACGAGCTGGCCGACGCACTGCCCGAGGTCGACGCGGTCGCCGGCTTTGGTGTGCCGGTGACGTTGGGCCGCAAACCCCTGGGCCTTGACGTCGTGGCTGAGGTGCTGCCGTCGTTTGACCTGCTGAACCTTCCTCGCCCCAAGAGCGCGAGGCCGTGGGCCTATCTGAAGGTGGCGGAGGGCTGCGATCGCAAGTGCGGGTTCTGCGCCATTCCCAGCTTCCGAGGCCCGCAGCGCAGCCGCACCATCGACGACTTATTGGCCGAGGTCGACCAGCTCGACGCCCGCGAGATTGTCTTGGTCGCCCAAGACCTCGCCAGTTATGGCAAAGACGTGGGCCGCGGTGGCGACATTGTTCCGCTCATTGAGGCGGTGGCGGCTCGGACCGAACGGGTCAGGCTGCTGTATCTCTATCCGTCGGATCTCACCGATCGCCTGATCGACACCATCTGTGCGACTGGTCTGCCGTACTTCGATCTGTCGCTCCAGCATGTGTCGGCACCCCTCGTGCGGCGGATGCGCCGATGGGGGAATGGCGACAAGTTCTTGGCCCGCATCGAGGCCATCAGGGCCCGCGAGCCCGAGGCTGCGTTTCGGTCAAACTTCATTGTTGGCTATCCGGGCGAAACCGAGGACGATCACCACCAGCTCCTCGACTTTGTCGAACAAGCCCAGCTCGACTGGTGCGGCTTCTTTACCTATTCGTCCGAAGACGGCACGTATGCAGCCGGCCTCGACGGCGAGGTGCCGTTCGACCTCATGCAAGAGCGGCTGCGCGAGCTGACCGACCTCCAAGACCGGATCACGGCGTCCCGGCGAGCCGACCTGATCGGCACCACCACCGAGGTGCTCGTCGACGAGATGGGTGTTGGCCGGTCCCATCGCGAGGCCCCCGAGATCGACGGCGTGATCTCGGTTCCTGACAATCTTGGCGTGGGCGAGTTCCACCAGGTGACCATCGTCGACGCCATGGGCCCTGACCTTGAAGCCATCCGCGCTCAGTAGCCCTCGTTCGTGATCTTTGAAACTGTTTTGGGCCACTGGGAGTCATAAGCCTGTGGTCAAGGCTGATTCGTGGATCAATGTCGCAAATGGGCTGACCCTCACTCGGCTGTTCGCATCTCCGGTGTTCATTGTTCTGATCACCGATCACGGCCCCAACTGGTGGACTTTTGTGTTGGGCACCGTGATTGCGCTCACCGACGCCGTCGACGGCTGGCTGGCTCGCCGTTACGGATCAACCACATCGGGTGCGTTCCTTGATCCGCTGGTCGACAAGGTGTTTGTGCTTGGCGGCATGTACGCCTTCGTGGCGGTTGGCCAGTTCCACTGGGCTCCGGTCACCTTGATCGCGTTCCGCGAACTGGCGATGTCGCTGTACCGGTCGACGGTGGGCCGCACGGGGGTGTCGGTGCCGGCGACCTATCTGGCCAAGATCAAGACCACGGTGCAGATCTGGGCCCTCGGTTTTGCCCTCATGCCACCGGTGGCTGCGAACGCACACTGGGTTGTCACCCTCACCTTGTGGGCCGCGGTGGGGCTGACCTATGTGACCGGGGCCCAGTATCTCCAAGCAGCGCGCTCGAATGCGCCGGCCGCATCATGAGATGTGAGGTTGTTGCCGTCGGCACCGAGCTACTGCTGGGGCAAATTGTCGACACCAACTCGTCGTGGATCGGCCAACGCCTGGCCGAGGTCGGCATCGACAGCCTCTTTCAAACCAAGGTTGGCGACAACGCCGAGCGCATCCGCGCCAGCCTCGAACTGGCGCTGAGCCGCAGCGATGCGGTCATTGTGTGTGGCGGGCTAGGCCCAACCCAAGACGACATCACCCGCGACGTGATTGCCGACGTCATGGGCGTTGAGCTCGTCCGAGACGATGCCATTGCGGCCAAGATTCGCGACATGTTTGAGGCCCGGGGCCGGTCGATGCCGCTGAACAATCTGCGCCAGGCTGACGTGCCTGTTGGTGCGTTCACGATGGCCGAACAGCCCGGTACTGCACCCGGTTTGGTGTGCCCGGTCGGCGAGCTCGACGATCGAGGCATCAGCGCCAAGGTCATCTATGCCGTCCCTGGTGTGCCCATGGAGATGCGCCAGATGGTCGATGGCACGGTGGTTGGCGACCTGCAGCGCCGCAGCGGTGAAACATCAACCATCGTGTCTCGGGTGTTGCGCACCTGGGGCCACAGCGAGTCGGGTTTGGCCGAGGTCCTCGCCGACCGGATGAACGAACTCGACCACACCGGCGGACCGACCCTGGCCTTTTTGGCCAGCGGGGTCGAGGGGTTGAAGGTCCGCATCACGGCCAAGGCCCCAGACCGAGCGGCAGCCGTGGCCATGTTGACCGCCGAAGAACACATCGTGCGCGAACTCCTGGGCGACATTGTGTTCGGAGTCGACGACCAGACCATGGAGACCGTGGTTCTTGACCTGTTGGCTCAGCAACACCTCTCGCTGGCGATTGCCGAAGGAGTGACTGACGGCTACATCGGCCATCGGGTGGCGGCCGCCAACGCCGGTCGATCCTGGCCGGCCGACGAGAACAGCGGTTTCGTGGGCTCGATGATCGTGACCGATCGTGAGCCCCGGCGCGATGAACTTGGCGTCACGGCCGCTCCGGCAAGCCCCGAAGCGGCGGCTCAGTTGGCTCGTGGAGTGCAACAAGTGCTCGGCGCCGACGTTGGCTTGGCCACGGTCGGCGAACCCGGTTCTGGGACCGTGTGTGTTGGGCTGGCGATCGGCGACGATGTCGATTCGTGGCCGATCAGGGTTCCCGCCGACGCCGACCGACTCCGCCAATACACGTGTATTGGCCTGCTCGATGCGTTACGGCGTCGATTGCGGTAGTCCCGGGGGTCGAGGGCCGTGCCAGATGTGGCCGTCTGTCGTCCACAAGAAAGTTTCGGTGCCGCGCAGACAGCTGTTCATTCTTCGGTCATCATGCCTTTGTCGCATCCAGCGATGAGGGGCACATATGGGATCGAGTGAGTGACGGCCACACCGAGTTCTGATGTGTTGGTTGCCTTGGCGCGGCGTCGCCGCCGGCAGCTGGCTGGTTTTGTGTTGGGTCTCGTCTTGATCATCGGGCCTGGCGTCGTATGGGCTGGGCTCACCAAGGATCCAATTCGCGGTGGCGGGTTCAACAACGGTTTCGTCGACGGACCATTCTTCGGAGGCGACGTCTTTGTCGACGAGGCGCCAGCCGTTGCCGAGTTCGTTGAGGAGCCGACGACCACCACAACTGAGGCACCGGTGCCCCAACCATGAATCGAACGTCTCGGGCTCGTTGGCTGGTATTGGTGCTGGCCTTGGCCACGGTGATCGCATCTGCGAGCGGGGTAGCTGCTCAATCAAGCGAGACTGGCCAATCAAGCGAGACTGGCCAAGCTGACGAAAACGCAGTCCAGCTTCGCATCGATGCTCCGGCACAGGTCCCGTCGTCGTCAGAGCAACTGGTGCCGATCTCGGCGATCATCACCTCGCCACGGGCCCTGCGCGGCACCCTTGTTGTCAATACGGTCACCTTCGGCCAGCCGGGCCCCACCTACAACGTGCCGGTCGACGTTGCCGCCGGAGCCGTGGTGAACGTCGACTTGGCGGTTCCGACCACTTGGGGCGAGCTCAGGTTGTCGGCCGAATTCGTCGTCGACGGCGACACCATTGCCGAAGCCACGGTCAGCCGCTTCAGCAATGGTCAAGGGGTCTCGCTCGGCGTTGGTGTTCTCGGCCTCCAAGCCCCGACGGGCCAGCTCGCGCTTCGGGTCGGCACCGGCACCAACACTGCGACCGAGGTGTCGGTCGATTCGTTGCTGTCCGTTGGGCTTGGGCCCTATGCCACCCTCGTGGTCGAGCCCGCGTCGTTCACCCAGTTGCCGCCAGAGGCTCGCAATGTGGTGTTGGGCTGGACCGCTTCTGGCGGAGACCTCATCGTCGATGGCCCCGCCGGGTCGATCGATGCCGCGCTCGATGCCTCCTGGAGGGCTCCGACTGACGAGGTGTCGGTCGGCGTAGGTCGCATCCGTTACACCACGACGGACTGGACGGCCTTGGTCGAGCCGGCCGGGTCGCCAGACGACAGCCAGTTCGGGGGCCAGGCCATTGTCGGCAACTTCGGAATCGACCCGATGTTCGAGCTGGCGTCCGACGCTGGGCTGCGCCTGCCTGGCATTCGAACGACGGGCTTGCTCTTGGTCGGATATGTGATCGTCGCCGGGCCGCTTGCTTATGTGGTGGCTCGGCGTCTGAAGCGAACCCACGTGTTGTGGGTGGCCCTTCCCGCGGTGGCGGTGGTGTTCACCGTCAGCGCGCTCATTGTTGGTTCGGGTCTGCGATCCGATCGCGGCAATGCCCACGCGACCATTGTTGAGGTCTGGCCCCAAGGCTCGTCGGCCACCACGAGCGCGTTGTTCACCTCGACGCGTGGAGGCGATCGAACCGTCGACCTGCCCGCCGGGTGGAGCTATATCGGCAGCGGGTCGCAGTTCTCACCATCGAACGTCGCGACGCTCATCTCGCCGTCGCGCAGTGGCACCCAGGTCACGTTCGATTTGGCAACCGGTGGTACCGGTTCTGGTCGTTTCAGCGGCCCTACGCCCCAGTTCGACGGGGCACTGACGATCGACAATGTGACCGTCGACGGCGTCACCATCTCGGCCACCGTCACGAACAACTCGGCGGTCGATCTGGTCGAGGTGGTGGCGTTGGCCGGCACAGCTGCGGTCGATGTTGGCGATCTCGCAGCCGGCGCCAGCGCCGAGGTCGATATCGACTACTCGAACCGCTTCGCGGGCCAAGCCCGCGAGCTTGCGTTGTGGCCAGTGCAGAACCAGTTCTTCGATGGCTTCAGCCGGCCAGACACGACGACACCGGTGAGCGGTGGAGCGTGGGCGCAGTGGCGCCAAGGCGACGGCTGGAACACCTTTTCGTCCGGGGTCATCGGCGTCGCCGGCTGGACCCGCGACCTTGAGTCGCCCGTTGGCGGTGTGACCATCGGCCGCACAGCACTCGTTGCCAGGGCCAACGTTGGGTTCAACGCGACGCCAGGTTCTCCTGTGCCGCTGACTGTGGTGGGCGATCCAGGTTCGGCGCCGGAGAATAACAACGAGGTATTCGCTGTCAACTATGTCCAACGGGGCACCGTTGCGGCGGGATTCGAAGATCAGGTCACGATCGAGGTTGGGCGCCTGATTGCGAGTGTCGAGTTCTGGGTAGATGGCCAGTGGCGACCAATCGAACTCGACGGCGACACCGATCTGAACATCCAGGTGCCGTCGGAGGCCATCACCGATGGCGAGTTGTGGATCCGTTCGGCTGTGATCAGCTGGGATGCTGGGCCTCGGCCATCCATCGGGGCCACCATTGGCACTGACGGCGACGTGGTCGAACTGCAAGAGCCTGGCTCTGTTGATTTGCGCACCAATGGCTTCGGCGGCGACTTCGGCCCGGGCCCAGAGATCGTCTCAGAGGTGTTCGAAGTGGAGCTGGCCGACGCCACGGTCGAGGTGTTCGAAGGCGACATCTTCGGCGGCGAACTCGACCAATACAACATCGAGTTGGGCGAGGGCGACAGCCTGGTCATCACCTTGAGCGCGGCCCACGACTCGTTCTTGCGGGTCACCGACGCCGACGGCCAAATGTTGGCCGAAAACGACGACTTCCCTCAGTGCTGCAACAGTGGGCTCACCTTTGTTGCCCCGAGCAACGGCACCTACATCATCGAGGCTCGAGCGTTGGGGCAAAGCGGCCAGGGCGCCTACGAGCTCGTGATCGATCGGAGCAATGCATCATGACCGACGTCAGCGAGGCCCTCCCCATCCCAGACGAACCGTCATCGAGCGACCTCGGTCTCGCCGTTGAGGCCCGAGGCTTGGTGAAGATGTACGGATCGCTGGCGGCCGTGAACCGCATCGATCTGGCGATACCGCGCGGCGCGGTCTTTGGCCTGATCGGTCCCAACGGAGCCGGCAAATCGACCCTGATGTCGATGATGGCGTCGCTGTTGTTGCCCACCTCGGGATCGATCCGGGTACTCGGCCACGACCCGATCCTCGAACCCCTCGAGGTCAGGGCCCGCATTGGGTACATGCCCGACGGTCTTGGGGTCTACGACGGCATGTCGGTGCGGGACTACCTCGAGTTCTTCGCCGGCGCCTACGGCATTGCCCGCGCCGATCGACCCGCGCTGGTCGCCGGGTTGCTCGAATTGGTCGAGCTGAGCGTCAAGGTCGACTCCGAGGTCAACTCGCTGAGCCGGGGTATGAAACAGCGACTGAGCCTGGCTCGGGCCCTCGTGCACGACCCAGAGCTGTTGATCTTGGACGAACCGGCCTCGGGCCTCGACCCCCGGGCTCGGGTTGAGCTGCGTGAGCTGATTGTTCACCTCCGAAGTCTGGGCAAGACCATCATTGTCAGCAGTCATATCTTGAGCGAGCTGCAGGAGATCTGCACCGATGTGGGCATCGTCGAAGCGGGCCGATTGTTGGCCTCGGGGTCACCGCGACAGATTCTCGATCGGTTGGGTGGAGCGCGCACTGTCAAGGTGCGATTTGCTGACGGCACCGCCGAACAGTTCTTGGTCGATGACGACACATCGCAGGCGGCACTGTTGCGTCAGCTGGTGACCGATGGCCGCGACGTGCTCGAATTCACCGAAGCGAGCTCGGGGCTCGAAGCGGTGTTCATGTCGGTAACCGAAGGAATCGTCCAGTGAGCAGCGTCACACCAGTGAGCGCCACA
Organism: uncultured Acidimicrobiales bacterium; assembly: GCA_964350975.1. Taxonomy (GTDB): domain Bacteria; phylum Actinomycetota; class Acidimicrobiia; order Acidimicrobiales; family Poriferisodalaceae; genus JAADHX01. The sequence continues at coordinate 14,253 of CAYGMW010000037.1, forward strand.
GCGCCGGTGAGCTCCATCAAGAAGGTCTCGTGGTGGCGTAGTCCGCTTCTTGGCCGCGAGCTTCGGCGCCGGATGCTGTCGTCTCGGGGTGCGGTGGCCATCTCGATCTGGTTGGCCCTGCTCAGCGCCCTGTTCGTGCTGGCCTACGAAGGCGCCAACATCCAACAGAACAACTTTGGCAATGGTTTCATCGATGTGGCCTCCACCGGCCGTTCGGTGTTCGAATGGCTCCTGACCGGGATGCTCGTGGTGGTGTTGTTTCTGGTGCCGGCCACCACGTCAGGTGCCATTGCGGGCGAGCGCGAGCGCCAAACCTTGCTGCCGCTCCAGGTGTCGATGATGTCGCCCCTCGGCATCGTGCTCGGCAAGCTGACCGCAGCGATCGTGTTCACCTTGTTGCTCATCGTGTTGACGATGCCCCTGCTGGCGCTCACCTATCTCATTGGTGGCATCACGGTTCTGGACGTTGCCAAAGGTTTGGCGATGGTGTTGCTCACCGCGTTCATGGTCGGAGCGGTCGGGGTGGCATGTTCGGCGATCGCCAAGCGGGTGCAGGTTGCCACCGTATTGGCCTATGGGTTTGCGCTGGCGATCTCGCTGGGAACACTGGTGGTGTTCGGAGCCCTCGCGGTGATTGACGACAGTCGCGGCTTCGACCAGGTCAATCCACCCAAAGAAGTGCTGATGATCAATCCGTTCTTCGGTACCGCCGACGTGTTCAGCAGTATTGGCCAATTCCAAGGTGACGACACCGACACCCCACTTGGAGCCGCCCGCCTCGCAATGGATGAGATCGACCGAGTCGGCGACTTTGCGGTCCGCCCTGACACCGAAGCAACCCGTCTGTGGCGCTGGTATCTGGTGTCGTCGTTGGCCGTTGCCTATGTCGCCATCGGTGTCGCTGTCGTTCGGGTCAGAACCCCGGCCCGAACTGAACGGTGAGGGCAGGGCCAGTGAACGATCTTCCGGCTGGTTTTGGTGGTGTGGTGTCTCGGGCCCGTCGTCGCCTGAGGCTGATCTGGGCCGTCGCGAGCGCCGAGGTGTTCTTGCCGGCGGCCGCCGGTATCGCGTTGGCGATTGCCCTGCTCGGGCGCTGGTTGCCGTGGGCGTGGTCCGATGCAGCGGCCGTTGCCTTGTTGGTGGTGCCCGCGGTTGCGGTGGTGGCCTGGGCCGCGGCCAAGCCGATTGCACCCCTCGTTGTGGCTCGGGCCCTCGACAATGCCACTGCCAATCACGATGCGTGGTCGACAGCGATGGAGATCGATCGAGCGGACCCGTTCGCGGCTCGAGTGGTGCAGCGGGCGTTGGATTCGGCGCCCCACGACCTCGGCGAGGCCCTGGCGCCTCGGCCGAACTGGAGCAGGTGGGGGCTGCTGGCGGCCTTGGTGGTGTTGGTGGTTGGGTTGGTGGTGGTTGCGAACCCGCAGGACGATCGACGAGCCGAGGCCGCCGAACGGGCCGCCGCGATCGATCAAGCAGCCGACGACGTGCAGGCTCAAGCTGATGCGTTGGCCGAGCTGCCCGATACCGCGGCCGCGGTCGCCGAGCTGAACGACCTCGTCGAAGAGCTGCGGGATCTGTCCGATATCGACGATGCGTTGGCGTCGCTCACTGAGGCCGAGCGGGCCCTGGCTGACCTGCAGGACGCGAGCGAGCTGGCTCAGCGGGCCGCGGTCGATGGTCTGGAGCGAACCCTCGACGCGTCTCCGTTGACGACATCGGGTGGCGAATCGGCGGCGGCCCAGCTTGCTGCCGCGGCTGAGGCGCTCGACGAGTTGACCCCAGCCGAGGCCGATGCGCTGGCCGAACGGCTGGAGAACCTGGCCGCAACCCAATCCGCGGGCGACCCGGCGACGGCGTCGAGTCTGGCGGCTGCCGCTGGAGCCTTGGCGGCCGGCGACCTGGGGGCTGCTCAGGACGCGTTGGCTGCCGCGGCGGCGAGTAACTCCGACGCAGCCGCGTCGGTTGCCTCGGCATCACAGGTAGCAGCGAGTGCAGCTGACTTGGGCCAACTCGCCGATCGGCTGGCAGCACTCGCCGACGCCCAGGCCCAAGGCCAGGGTGAGGGCCAGGGGGAGGGCCAGGGTGAGGGCCAGGGTGAGGGCCAGGGTGAGGGCCAGGGTGAGGGCC